>DATLOY010000063.1:0-8596 GCA_035536015.1 Sphingomicrobium sp. | reverse complement strand
TTCCACAAATTGAAGATCGATGGCAGCTTCGTGCGGGAAGCCGGAAGCCGTCCAGAGAATGTCGCGATCATTCAGTCGATCGTCCAGCTGGCCAAGAGCTTCCGCATGTCCATCACGGCGGAAGGCGTCGAGACCGCCGAGGACTTCGAGCGCATGCGCGAGCTCGGCTGCGACACGATCCAGGGCTATCTGTTCGGCAAGCCGCTCTCCTACGAGCGGGCAAACCAGATGGTCGTCGGTCTCGGCGCCAAGCGGATGGCCGGCTAAGCCGCCACCGGTTCGGGTTGGGTCAGGAGCCGCCAGTTCATCCGCGGATAGCTGTTCAACTGCTGGCCCAGTCGGCTGGTAATGAACGTCAGGCGCTCGACGGTCCTGCTATTCTCCAGGACTCCCGCATCGAGGTAGCGAAACGGGGTTCCCTCGGCGAGCGTGAGGAATTCGGCCTTTGCTCGGGGATCGTCGCCGGTCACCAGGACGTCGCTCAACGTGTCGCCGAAGCGCGGTTGGTCGAAAACCTCCCAAAAGACGTTCTTGTAGGCCCCGACGATTCGCGCTTGCGGGAAGTGCCGCTGGATCTCTTCCGCTCCGCTGCTGTCCCACGGAGTCACGAAGTCGCTGTAATCCTCATTGAAGGGATTGCTGATGTCGATGAACAGCTTGCCCGAAAGCCGCCGGCAGTGCCGGCACAGCAAATCGACAAGGCCGTCACGGATGAAGATTGCCGGTAGGATTGCCGGAGCGGCGAGGGCCTCTGCATAACTTCCCGGGTGCAGGGTCGGAATCCCGAGCTTGTCGACAATCGCCGCCGCCTTGTCCGGATCGCGCGAACCGAGGACCACTTTTCTGCCTGCACGGGCGAACATTGCCGCCAACCGCGTGCCCATTCGACCCGCGCCCAATACGCCAAGCTGGGCGCCGCTGTCCTGATTGCTCAAAGCCGTTTCCTTCGTCGGCCCTCCCAGTGCCCTCGGCACCGGTCGCCATTAGCTCCGACCAATAAGGCCCGCCAACAAATGCCTATCAGGACTCGATAAGGCCTGCTTATTTAGTCCTTGGCGAAACTTTCGGCGAGGAACTCATCGGCGCGGATCGCGAGTTCGGTTCGGGAGCTCACGCCCAGCTTCTCGAAGACGGCATGGAGATAGACTTTGACGGTCCCCTCCGTAACTCCAAGCTCGCTCGCGATTTCGCGATTGCGCAGGCCCCGCCGAACGAAGCGGATCAGCTCTCGCTCGCGTGGCGAAAGCGCGGGACGTCCGCGATCACCGAAAGCCTCCTCGAGTTCGCCGATCCGCGCACGAAGCTCCGGGTCGATCCAGGTGCCGCCTGCTCGGACGCGATCGAGGCATTCGAGCAAATAAGCGGGATCCGAATTCTTGAGAACCATGCCCTGAACGCGCAGGGCTTTCGCCTCCATCAGCGAAGAATCGTCGATGCCCGCAGTCAAAAGGACCACCTTGGGGCGGTATCCGGACTTCAGTTCACGCAGAACATCCATGCCGCCTCCGCCGGGCATTTGAAGGTCGAGCAGCAGAATGTCAGGCCGAGCGCGAGCGATCTCCTGCAGCGCGCGTTCGCCTGTCCCCGCCGTCGCGACGATCTCATAGACAGTGTCACGCAGCAGGGCCTCGAGGGCCGTGAGGATCATGGGATGATCGTCCGCGAGGAGGATCCGGGTCACGCGGCGGCTCCCGCGATCGGCAGCGAAATCGACAAGCGGGTTACGCCCATCCCACGTGACAGTTCGATCTTCCCGCCGGCGTCCTCAACGCGTTCCCGGAGCGATTGCGGCATTCTGCCTCCATCCTTGTTCTTGGGATAAGCCTTTCCGTCATTGATGAATTGTAGGACGACGGCCTCCGCATCGGCCGCAAGCCGGACGCTGACGCTCTTGGCGCCCGCGTGGCGGACGGCATTGGCGACGGCTTCGCGCACGAGCTGCTGCGCATCGAGGTGCAGCCGGGCCGGAATCGTGGAGCTGCCCGGCTCGACCGAGAAGTCGCATGCGACGCCCCAATGCTTTGCGAGACGGCCGGCGAGGATCTTCAGCTCGGACGCGACGTCGTCGATGGCGACCCGCGATCCGCTTCTCAGAGCCGCGATGAAGGTGCGCAGTTCCCCTTGTTCGTGGAGCATGAGCTGCTTCAGTTCCTCGATCGCGCCGCCGACGTCGTCGCCAGCCGCGGCTCCGCGCTTCAGTGCTTCGAGGCGGAATGCCGCGCCCGCGAGGAACTGGACAACACTGTCGTGCAGGTCCCGAGCGAGCGAGATGCGCGATCGCGCCGCAGCGCGGTCCTCGGCGGCTTTGAGCAACGCATGCCGCTGCAATTGGGCCGTCGCGCTCGCGGCAATCTGTTCGCCAAGATCGATATGGTCGGTGGAAAGCCCGTGGATGCCTTGGACGAACATGATCCCGTCACCGGATTCGGATGTGATTTGCATCGCGAGCCCTTCGTCAAGCGACAGGGCGGCAACCGCGGCGTCCGAAATGACTTCGCTGGGCTTGAAGGCGTGCAGGTTTCGCTCCGCCGCCCGGCACAGCGCGCGGTCCTTGCGTAGGTCATAAAGAAACGATGCGGCCGGCAGGGGATCGGGCACCTGAACCCGGTCGTCGCTGACCGAACTGATGTGATCAAGGTTCAATTTCGCTGCAGCCGTTCGACCGGTCTCGCGATCGCGCCAGATAAGCGCGCCCCCTGACGCTCTCAAATTCGCAGCGGCTGCCTGCATCACGTTCTCGACGGGGGCTTCGCTACTTGTTTCGATCAATGGCTCGGCAGTTGCCGGAAAGTGCGACCGCCATTGGTTGACCCCGAACCAAATCAGGATGAGCGACATGATGACGAGGTGGCCTGTGCGGACCACGAAATGCTGGACGTCGAAGCCGGCGCTTACCCCGCCGACCAAAAGGCCCGCGACCAGATAGAGCACCGCCACAAGGGCCGCCGTAAGGGCGGTGGCGCGCCACCCCCACCGAATGGCTGACGAGAGCAAGAGGAATACGAAAAAGGTGAAGAATGGGCTCGTGTATCCGTGCGTCAGCAACACCATGAGAGTGAACATGGCGATGTCGAGCGCATGGGCGCCCCCGGCGAGCTTCGCATCCAGCCACCAGTCGTTCCAGGTCCCAAGAAGGATCGCCGCCGAAAAGAACAGATAAGCGACCGCCAGGACGAGCGCCTGAAACGGCGCTTCGGATCGATGTCCCAGTTCGATCCAGATCGCGAGCAGGAACAGGAACGCAAGCAACAGGCGGCCAAGCGCGATAACGCGCCCTGACGACAGCTGGAACTTCCCCCCCATGATCCGATGGTACCGTATCGGGACTTCCGCGGACAGTCGGATGAACTTTGGATAAGTTCTCCGGCGAAATGAGGGCTGCTAGACGAAAGCCTTCACGGGTTCCTTCCCGGAAACCTTCCCGAAGGAGCGCGGGCCCCGCCCCGCGCTCCTTTCTTGCATCAGAACAGAACGGACGCGCCGGCGTATAACTCGACGCCGGGGGTCGGACGATTGAGCCCGAAGTTCGCTCCCGCATCCAGCTGGATCCTCTTGCCGAGCAGATAAGCGGCCGAGCCGTCGATCGACCATTGTCGTACCGAGCCGCCGGGATCGAAGTTAAAATCGTTCCAGAGCTCGGCGGAGAGGCTGAGGCGCGAAGTTGGATTGACGCCGAGATTGATCAGATTCGCAAGCGCGACATGGTATCCGTGGCCATCCCCATCGGCGAGCAGATCCAGCTCCGGATCCGTGGTCACAGTGATGCCGACCTTGGTCGGGAAGCTTACCGGCGCGATGATTCCACCTTCGACCTTCCCGTTGCCCAGATTGTGGTTGGCGGTCGGAATCTTGACGAACGGAATCAACCCGACCTGTGTGGACGCGCCAGCTTCGGTGAAATGCCTTTTGTAACGGACGATGAGGTCGCCGGCGCCCGAAACATGATCGCTTGCGCCGTCGACGCGCGTGGTGACATGAATGTAGGGCGCAAATCCGATTTCCACATCGGACGCGACATCCAGCCCCAGCTTGCCCAAGGTCGAGCCAACGCTCGTCGTATCGATGCGGACCCCGTCGTTTTTCATCCGCGACCAATCGGGCCCCGAAACTTCGAGCTGCCAGTGACCGGCCGGAACGGTGCACGCCCCATTCGCCTTCGACGGCCGGTCGGCGCAAATGGTGAAGTCGTTCGAGTTGGCGCTCGCGGCTGCCAGCAATAGCGCAAACATTGGCGCACATTGCCATCAACGGGCCACCTCGCGCCAGTGACTTACGCTCCGTTCAGTAACGCGCGAGGATGAACGCGCGCGCGGCGCGATATTCGTCCCTGGTCACTCGCCCGTCTCCATTCGCGTCGGCCATCGCGCGGAATGCGCTTGCGGCTGCTGCGGCTTCTGACGGCGACAGCAGAACGTCGCGGTCCTGGTCGTAGAATTTCAGCGCCCAGTTCATCAGCACCCAGTCGCGCTCGAAAATGCTGAGCGCTGCGGGCGTTGCCGGAACGCTGGGAGGTTGGGCCGAAGCAGATGCAACGAAGAGCAGCAGCGGCAGGATCATCACGCAAACCTCCTTGCCACCCGCACGGCCACAACGCGCGAACGGCCGACGCGTTCAATGACACGCGCGCCTCCAAGCTTGTTTCCCGTTCAGACTTGGGCGGCCGGCGTCAGTGCAGCTCTCACGGCCCGGTCGAGAGCGTCGGCACGGAATGGTTTGGCCAGCAATGGCGCCCCCGGAGCGACGCGGCGCACAGCGTCCGTTTCGCTGTAGCCGGACACGAACAGGATTGCCGGCTTGCGCCGCTTGGCGAGCAGGCGGTTGGCGACATCCGCGCCTGATAGTCCCGGCATAATGAAATCGAGGATGACCAGGTCGGGCTTGTCGCGCGCGGCCGCCATCAGTCCCTCATGGCCGTCGGCGGCCTGGGTCACGCGATAACCCATGTCCTGCAGCGACTCGGCAATGAACAAGCGGACGTCCGGATCGTCATCGACCACCAGAATCGAGGCGGGCTCGCGGTCCGCGGATGGGTAGACACTCTCTCCACGAATTCCGGCGGCATCGACGGCCGCGCCGGCTTCGGCCGAACGGAAGTAGAGCTTCACCGCCGTGCCTTGCCCCGGGATGCTTTCTATCCGCGCGGTTCCGCCCGACTGGCGCGCCATTCCGTAAACCATCGACAGACCAAGGCCGGTACCCTTCCCGACCTCCTTGGTCGTGAAAAAGGGCTCGAAGGCGCGCGCGACGACGTCCTCGCTCATTCCGATTCCGGTGTCGCTGATGGCGAGTTCGATGAAGGTGCCGTCTTCGATCTCCGGATCACCGACGACTTCGATCTTCTTGCTGGCGAACCGCAGGACTCCGCCGTCGGGCATGGCATCGCGGGCGTTGATGGCGAGATTGAGGACGGCGACCTCGAGTTGCGTCGGATCGGCCATCACCGGCACCATTTCCTCGTCGAGTTCGAATTCCTTGGTGATGCCGGGGCCGAGCACGTTGCGAAGGAGCGGCCGCATGTTCTGAATGAGGGGGGCCACGTGCGTTGGCCGGACCTCAAGCCGCTGTACGCGGCTGAACGCGAGCAGCTGCCCGGTCAGGCGCGCACCGCGCTCGGCGGCAGCGATGGCGTTCTCGGCATAATGCCGGAGCTTCGGATCGGACTCGTGCTTGGTGATGATGTCGAGCCCGCCGACGACGACAGTCAGCAGATTGTTGAAGTCGTGCGCGATTCCGCCCGTGAGCTGGCCGAGCGCCTCCATTTTCTGGCTCTGGCGAAGCTGTTCCTGGGCGGCCTTGAGCTCAGTGATGTCGCGCGCCTCGAACAGGAGGTAGATGATGTTCCCCTCGCCGTCGCGCACCGGCTGCACCGATACGTCGAGATGGGCGGTCGGCACGCCTTCGCGCTCCATCCGGATCTCCTCCGAAAAGAGCTTGCCAGCCGCGGCCGTCTTCACCGCCCGCTTCATCAATGCCTTGTGCTGCGGGTATATTTGGAAGGTCGGCGCGTCCCACACCTTCTTGCCGATCGCATCGCGGGAATTCTTCGCGCGCCACTCAGCTTGCTTGCGATTCACCTCAACGACGGTGCCGTCCGGCTCCATCAGCACCAGCACTTCGAGCACCGTGTCGAACACCGCGCGGAACCGCGCCTCCGACAGCGCAAGCTCGCGAGTCTGCTCGGCCACCTGCCGCTTGAGCTCGAGCTCCGCCTCTTTCGACAAGGTGATGTCCGTCGCGACCCCGATGAACCCGATGAGCTCCCCATCCGGGCCGAACCGCGGCTGCGACACGCTCCGCAGCCAGCGCCATTCGCCGTCCGCGCGCCGGTACCGCCCCTCGAGCGCGAAGGGCTGCATCGCGGCCTCGCCGGCGATCGACTCCGCGACGATCCGATCATGGTCGTCGGGATGGATCCGCTCGCGCCAGTCGAGCGTCCGCGCCTCCTCCTCGCTGAGGCCGGTGAAGTCGACATAAGCGTCGTTGACGAAGTCGCGCACTCGGTCGATCCGGGTCACCCACATCATCACCGGAGCGCTATTGGCGATTCGGCGGAAGCGCGCCTCGCTCTCGCGCAGCGCCTTCTCGGTCGCCCGCTGCTCGCTGACGTCGGTGACGACGATGACGACACCCTCGATCTCGTCAGTCGCCGGATTGGCCCAGGGGACATATTCGGTCTGCACCGCGAGCGGGCCGCGATTGGGATGATCGAAGACGCTGGCGAAGAACTTCCGTTCGCCGGCCATCGCCGCGGCGACCAGCGGCTCCCGGTTCGCCCAGACCTTGTCGCCCAATATCTCCCTGAATGTCCGCCCGAGCATCTCCTTGCGCGGGATCTCCAGCCAGTCGGACAAGGCCTTGTTGACGAAGCGGTAGCGCGCCTCCCGGTCGATGAAGGCGGTCATCACCGGCAACAGATCGGCGAGCGCGAGCAGCCCCGGCCCGGTGAACATCGCGTGCGGAAGGTCGATCGGCAGCGGAACATCCGCGACGGGGGTGGCGGGCGCGTCGAATCCGAGCGCCGGCGCGTTCCCACGTGTCGCCTTGCCTTTGCCCAGCTTCGAGACCCCCTCGGCCATAACCCAATGATTCCGTTAAATAACGAAAGAGTCGATGGTTGAACTTCCTAACCTGCGTTGGGTCTTACGCGCGCGCGCCAAGGTTGTTCCGGCGCTGTTCCGTTCCGGGAGCGGAAATGGTTACTCGCGCAGCTTCTCACACGGAGACACGGAGCCTTCGCAGGAGCGCAGGAGGGTCGCCGGACCACGAAAAACAGTTTTCCTATTTGGATTTCGCCTGCTTCACGCTCGCCGATGAGCGATTCGAACGACACGCAAGCCGCCCCTTCGTCCAACCCCGATGCCGGTGAAGAGGGCGTGCACGACCCCATCATCGCCGCGCTCCTGAACTTCGAGCCCGCCCCGCGCCAGAACAAGCGCAAGAACGGCTGGACCCCGGCCCTGCAGCGCATGTTCATCGCCGAGCTCGCGCAGACCGGATCGCCGAACCTCGCCGCCGAGGCGCTCGGCAAGAGCCGCTACGGCGTGGAAAAGGTCAGCAAGTCGGAAGGCGCCGAAGGCTTCCGGGCGGCATGGGATGCGGCGGTCGCCTTGTACGAAGAGCGCGACGCGCAGGCGGTCGTGGTGCGGAGCGACGGTGCGGAAGGGCGCCCGCCCTTCGTCGACCGGCGGCGCAGGAACAACCCTTCACCCTCGGCCCCATGGCTGGAGGGGCAGGTCCTGAACGAATATGGCGAGTGGGAGGACGAGAATTCGATCGTTCGCCGGGCGGAGGAGGCGCGCAACAGCGTCACCCGCAAGGTGCTGAACGCTCGGCGGCATTATCTCCACGAGATCAGCGGATGCCCCGGCAAGCGCGCGGCATTCGAGATGCTGACCGATCTGCCGATCGACTGGGACAAAGCGGCGCGGTTCGAGCCGCAGGAGGATGAGCCGTTTCGCGCCGTCGTCAGCATGCGCTCGCCCGAAATGCTGCTGACCGCCGAGAACGGATGGATGGGCGACGTGGTGCACGGACGCGACAAGAAGGCGGAGCTCAAGAAGCAGATCGACGACTGGCGGGAGGAGGAGGGGCTGGAGCCGGTGGATTGGAGCGAGGAGCCCGACGATCGCGAAAAGGCGCCCGGCACCTGGTGAGCCGACCGGCTCAGTCGCCCTTGTCGCCCTCGTTCCGCGGCTTCTTCCTGCCGGAATGCTGCTTCACGTCCTGGCCGAGCGAGCGCGACTGATCGTCGCTGTCGCTGAACTGGCCCTGGCTGTCGCGGCGCTGATAGCGCTTGTCGCCTTCATGCGGCTTTACGAGTTCACGCTGGGACACTGGTCTCTCCTGATGTGCGAAGACGGGAGAGAAAACGCGGGGGGCGGGAGTGGGTTGCGCAGGTGGAGCGGTTGGACCCGGTGAGCGTGATGGCGGAAAGCGAGGCTGAAGCCGGTGACGCGCTGCTCGAATGGTTGGCCCATGTCGAGGCGGGGCGGATGGGATGATGCGAAACAATCGCAATTCTCGCGATTGAATTAAAACTGAATCGTTGTCATGATTCGTCTGTGCCGAATGAGCTGTCCTGAGAAAGGGGCATCGC
>DATLOY010000062.1:0-49408 GCA_035536015.1 Sphingomicrobium sp. | reverse complement strand
GTCCGCCTGCTCGAAATGTTCGCCCTTGCCGCTCGCGAGCGGCTTGAGATTCACCCCGAGGCGATGCGCGCGGCAACGCGCGACTCCGGTCTGATCGGACGCGAGGTCCGCGAAGATCCGCGAGCCAACGCCCTGTTCATGGAGGTCCTCACCTGCATCCATTCGCCCGAACTCGTTTTGAGATGGATGAACGAAGCGGGCGTTTTCGGAAGGTTCATTCCCGATTTCGGCCGAGTCGTCGCGCAAATGCAATTCGACATGTACCATCACTATACGGTCGACGAGCATTCGATCCGCGCTCTGGGGCTACTCGCGGCAATCGAACGCGGCGAGCTCAAGAGCGATCATCCGGTGTCGACCGCGATCATGAAGCAGATCGCATCGCGCCGAGTCCTCTATGTCGCCGTGCTGTTGCATGACATCGCAAAAGGGCGCGGCGGGGATCATAGCGTCATCGGTGCGGAGATCGCGCTCAAGCTTTGCCCAAGGCTCGGTCTCGATCTTGCCGAAACGCAAACCGTCTCGTGGCTGGTCCGCCATCATCTCCTGCTGTCGTCGACGGCATTCAAGCGCGACCTGACGGACCCGAAGACGATCGAGGATTTCGTCCACCAGGTACAGAGCCCGGAACGGCTTCGACTGCTGCTCGCGTTGACCGTCGTCGACATCCGCGCGGTCGGCCCGGGAGTCTGGAACGAATGGAAGCGCACGCTGCTGCGCACATTGTTCGAGGCCGCCGAGGAGCGCCTTCGGCTTGGGCACAAGCAACACGGCCGAAGCGAGCTTGTCGAAACTCGCCAGATGGAACTCGCGGCCGAGCTCGGATGGAAGGCGAGCGTGATCCGCGCTCATTCGAAACGGCTTCCCGACAGCTACTGGCTGGCGGAGCCTCTCGCCTGGCAAGTCGCAAACGCCAGGCAGGTCGCCGGCGCCGAAGCGCGGATCGGCGACGCGCGTCCGAGCGTGGTGGTTGAAGATGACGTTGAAAGCGGCGCGACGCGAGTCAGCGTGTTCACTCCGGATCGCGAGGGCCTCTTCTACCGGATCTGTTCCGGCCTTGCTTCGGCCGGTGCGAACATCATCGACGCCCGGATCCACACCACTCGCGACGGTATGGCGCTCGACAATCTTCTCGTTCTCGATGGCCAGGGCAAGACCTACGCCGACCGGCGCCTGCGGTCGCGTTTGGCGCGTTCCGTCGAAACGGCGTTGGACAAACCCGATCCGCCGGCGCTTCCCGCCGCCGAACCTTCACGAAGAAGCGCGGCTTTCGACGTCGCTCCGTCGGTTGCGATCGCGGACAAGGCATCCACCCGGACGACCGTGGTTGAGGTGAATGCTCGCGACCGTCCAGCGCTTTTGGCCGGCCTCGCCGCCGCGATCCACGACCAGGGGCATCAGATCCATTCGGCGCATATCGCGACCTATGGCGAGCGCGCGGTCGACGTTTTCTACCTCACGCGCAGCGACGGCAAGAAGCTCGACGCAGATGATGCCGAGGTCCTCCGCTCAGCCCTGCTTGGCGCGGCGAGCGAATCCCCAAAAGCCGAAGCCGCCTAAGGAAAAGGCCCCGCCGCGAACGACGGGGCCTGACCGAAAGCGAATGGCTCAGCCGCGCTCACCCGAAGGCGGTGGAGGAGGCGGTGGCGGTGGCGGCGGTGGCGGCGGAGCCGGAGCCGGCTGTTCGACCACCGGCGGCGGAGGCGCTGGCGGTGCAACGTAGGGGGGCGGCGCCTCGTGGTGCGGCTGCAGCTTGCCACGCAGCGTGATGCCGAAGGTCCGCGGTTCGCCGAGGAATGCGCCGTACAGTTGCGTCGAGCGGGCGATGAACCCGGCCTCGACTGCACGAGTGGTACCGGAGCCCTGGAGAGGCGCATCGAAAGCGACCTGCAGGAAGTTCTTGTTGAACAGATTCTGGGCCCACAGCTCCACGCCCCACGTGTCGGAAAAGTCGTGGAGTCCGACGCGGGCGTTCACGACAGCATAGGCCTTCTGCGTCTTCTCGATGTCGAGATCGGACCCGGTATTGTATTTCGACATGTACCGGACGTCGGCGTAGATCAGGCCGCGCAGGCTATTGCCGATCGGCGGAGTCCAGGCGATCGATCCCGTCGCGGTCCATTGCGACGAGTTGGAGATCCTCCGCCCCGGCAGCTGGAACAGGTAGGAATTGAGCGGCTTGCCGTCGGCTCCGACGAGATTGTGGCGATATTTCGTGTCGGCATAAACAAGGCCGCCGTTGATCGCGAGGTCGCGCAGCGGCCTGGTGAACGCCTCCAGCTCGAAGCCGATGTTCTTCACGCCCGGACGCACCTTGCCGGTGCAGGCACCGGTGCTGGAGCTGTTGTCGGTGTCTGTACCGCCGAGGTCGTCGCTGCAGCTGTTGATGTTCTCGACAATGAAGTTGAGGCCGTTGAACGTGTTCAGCTGGAAGTTGCGGAAGACCTGGTGGAACAGGGCGAGGTTAATGTCGACGCCGCGGCCATTATATTTCGCACCGAGTTCGATGGCGTCGTTGATCTCCGGCTTGAACTTCAGATCGGCACCCGACGCAACGACCTGCTGGCAGCCGAACTGGCTCGCGCTGACGCAGATTGAGCCGAAGCCCGACAAGGGCGGATTCGTCAGAACGGTGTTCGCGGGTGCGCCGGACGGAAGGACGACCGACCGCCAGAGCGCCGAGCGGTCGAGGTTGAAGCCGCCCGCCTTATAGCCGCGCGAATAGCTGGCATAGGTCAGCAGCCGGTCAAACGGCTTGTAACTGAGGACTCCGGTCCAGGAGAGACGGCTTTCGCTAAGCTTGTCGCTAATGTCCAAATGCCCGCCCGGGATGCCCGGGATGACGCAGGGCAGCTGGCTGAAGGCGGCGAGCGGAGAACCGGCGAGCCGCACGCACAGATCGTTGTTGTCGTTGAGATCGCCAACGAGGCGCTTGCGCTCATGCGTATATCGAGCGCCGAGGGTCAGCTTAAGCCGATCGGTGATCGAGACGATATTGTGGGTGAAAAGCGCCCAGTTATTGCTCGATTGCCGCCAGGAATCGTCGAGGCGGGTATTTGCCTGGTTGAAGGTCGGAATGCCGAGGACCGCGGCCAGAGAACCGAAACCTGGGTTGGCCGGATTGGCGATCAGGGCTGACAGCACCGGAATGTTGGCGCGGCGCGGATCGCCAGGCGGGAGGGAATTGAGGAATGTGATCGTGCCCTGCACGACCGGCACATTCACGCAATTGCCGGTTGGAGTCGGCTGCAGCGCGGACGGCAGGACCGAGGCGAAGAGGACGCAGTTGGAATAGCGTCCGTAATCGGCGCCGTAATGAAGGTTGTCGTCAACCGCGAGCTTCTCGTTCGCATAATAAGCACCGAGCAACCAATCGAGGCGATTGTTCCAGGCGTTGCCCTGGAGCCGCAATTCCTGCGTGAACGTCTTGAAGCGATTGAAGGAACCGCCGTCGCTCTCGCGGTAGAGCAGGTCGAGATTGTTGTAATCGGCGTCGGTTCCGCGGTTATATTTGTCGTAGCGGTAGGCCGTGATGGACGTCAGCTCGGCCCATCCCATGTCGTAAACGCCTTCGCCCGACACGCCCCAGTCGTTGACCACGCTGCTATAGTCTCGGCCGGGAGTGATCGAAATCTTCCGATGGAAAGTATCGTCGTTGATGAACGCACCCATCGCACGTTCGATGGTGGCGATCGTCGAGGCCGACTCTCCGGCCGTGGTGACGTCATGCGCGGGAAGGTAAGTTGCCCCGCAACATTCCTCGTTCCGCTTTGTGTAGTCGGCGACCAGCCGGAACGAGAAATTGTCGTTGGGCTGGAACAGCGCCTGGCCACGCAGCAGCCAGCGGTTGCGATCGTTGATCCGCCGCCCGGAAATGACGTCCTTCAGGAAGCCGTCGCGCTTCATGAATACGCTGTCGAGGCGCAAGGCGATCGTATCGCTGAGCGGCCCGGTTACCCCGCCCTCAAGCCGGAACAGATGGTAATTGCCGAAGTCGACCTGGCCGTTGACCTCGGTCTGGAATCGCGGCTTCGCAGTAATGATCGAGATGAGGCCCGCCGAAGTATTGCGTCCGAACAGGGTACCCTGCGGTCCGCGCAGCACCTCGATCCGGTCGAGCGCTCCAAGTTCCGTCAGGCCCATGCCCGCACGCGAGCGATAGACGCCGTCGATGAACACGCCGACCGAACCCTCGAGACCCGGGTTGTCGCCGACCGTTCCGATGCCGCGGATGCGCGCCACAGCCGCGCCGCCTTCCGACGAGGTCGACGAGACGAGCAGCGACGGCGAAACCTGTTCGAGTTGGCGGATGTCGGTCGCGCCCGTATATTCCAGGGTCTTCGCAGTCACCGCGCTGACCGCCATCGGAACGTCGGACAGCGCTTCGTTGCGCCGAGTCGCGGTGATCACGATGTCGCTGGTATCGACCGATTGCTGTTCGCGCGCCTGATCCTGAACGGCCGCGCCTTCAGTCGCGCCCGGCGTCGGCTTTGCCGTGCCTTTGTCGGTGTCGGTGCTGGATTGTGATGTCTGGCCGAAAGCCGGCGTGGCGATAGCGATGAAAGCTGCCGAAAGCAGCCACACGGACTTCCGCATTTTTTTCTCCCCTGCTCGTAGAGCAATGCTCCGCGAACAGGGAAGCTAATCCGGATACAGGGACAAAGAAAGCGACAGCCGCGGGCGCGCAACAACAATGACGCGCCAATGCAGCAGATTTGCAACAGTGTAAGTAAGCGGACGGCGACCGCTCGCGCTTTACTTCGGCGCGAGCACCATCAGCATCTGTCGGCCTTCCATGCGCGGGTGCGCTTCGACCTTGGCCATTTCGGCGGTCTGCTCCTGAACGCGGCGGAGGACCGCCATTCCAAGTTCGCCGTGCGCCATTTCGCGCCCGCGGAAGCGCATGGTGACCTTCACCTTGTCGCCTTCCTCGAGGAATTCGAACACCTTCTTCATCTTGGTGTCATAGTCATGGTCGTCGATGTTCGGACGCATCTTGATCTCCTTGATCTCCTGCGTCTTCTGTTTCTTGCGCTGCTCGGCGGCCTTCTTCTGCGCTTCGTATTTGTACCGGCCGATGTCGAGGAACTTGGCGACGGGCGGATCGGCGTTGGGCGAAATCTCAACGAGGTCGAGTCCGACTGCCTGCGCCTGTTCGAAAGCTTCGCGCGTAAACATCACGCCCAGATTCTCGCCGTTTTCATCGATGACGCGGACTTTCTGCGCCTGGATGAATTCGTTGTAGCGTGGGCCGCTCATCGGCGGCGGAGGCGCCATTGAACGGCGCGGATAGGGCGGTGGTATAGCGAAGACTCCGTTGTCGTTGTCGAACAAGGCCGAGTTAAGCGCTCGAAGGTCCGAAGAAAAGACCGGCCGAACAAATGTGAGTCATTTTTGCCGCGACCTGTGGCGAAGTCGCGTCAACGCAAATCCGGCGGGACCGCCTCGTTCGTCATCATCGCGAGAGCCTCTTCGACGGTCATTAGCACCTGCCGCTCTTCCGAGCCGAGGCGCCGAAGCGCGACCGTGCCCTCCTCGGCCTCGCGCTTTCCGACCACCAGCAGAAGCGGAACCTTGGCGAGCGAATGTTCGCGCACCTTGTAGTTGATCTTCTCGTTGCGGAGATCGGTTTCCACGCGGATCCCTGCCGCGCCAAGCTTCACAGCAACTTGCCTGGCATAGTCGTCGGCATCGGACACGATCGTCGCGACCACGGCCTGAACCGGCGCCAGCCACAGCGGGAACTTGCCCGCATGATGCTCGATCAGGATGCCGATGAACCGCTCGAACGTCCCGAGAACGGCGCGGTGGAGCATCAGCGGATGATGCTTCCCGCCGTCCTCGCCGATGTAAACGGCTCCGAGCCGCTGCGGCATCTGCGGATCGAGTTGCAGCGTCCCGCATTGCCAGGTTCGGCCAATGGCGTCCTGGAGGTGGAATTCCAGCTTGGGTCCGTAAAAGGCGCCCTCGCCGGGAAGCACCTCGTAAGGTAGCCCCGTTTCCTTGAGCGCGGTTTCGAGGTCCGCCTCCGCTCGGTCCCACTCCTCGTCGTTGCCGATCCTCTGGTCAGGCCGAGTGGCAAGCTTCACCTTGTAATCGGCAAAGCCGAGGTCGCGGTACACGGCGTCGAGCAAAGCGCAGAAGCCCTTGGTCTCATCGACCAATTGATCGTGCGTGCAGAAGATATGCGCATCGTCCTGCGTGAACTGGCGCACGCGCATGATCCCGTGAAGCGCGCCATGCGGCTCGTTCCGGTGGCAGCAGCCGAACTCGGCAAGGCGCAGCGGAAGCTCGCGGTAGCTCGTGATGCCCTGCTTGAAGACCTGAATGTGCGCCGGGCAATTCATCGGCTTCAGGGCCATCAATTCGGCGTCGCCGGTGATGACGGGCCTGTCTTCCTCCGTGGACGGCACCTCGTCCGGCACGACGAACATATTCTCGCGGAACTTGCCCCAGTGGCCCGACTGCACCCACAGCTTCGAATCGATCAGCTGCGGGGTCTTGATCTCATGATAGCCGGCCGCGTCGAGGCGACGCCGCATATAGGCTTCGAGCTGCCGCCAGATGATCCAGCCCTTGGGGTGCCAGAAGACCGATCCGTGCGCTTCCTGCTGGAGGTGGAACAGGTCCATTTCCGCGCCGATCTTGCGATGGTCGCGCTTGCCCGCTTCCTCGAGCCGAACGAGATATTCGTCGAGCTGCTTCTTGTTGAGCCAGGCCGTCCCGTAGATCCGGCTCAGCATCGGGTTCTTGGGATCCCCGCGCCAGTAAGCACCCGAGACGCGAGTCAGCTTGAACGCATTGGGGTCGAGCTTGCCGGTCGAGGCGAGGTGAGGCCCGCGGCAGAGATCAACCCAGGCACTGTCTCCCTCGCCGGTGCGGTACATGGTGATGGTCTCGCCCTCCGGCAGCTCCATCACCCACTCGGCCTTGAATGCCTCCCCCTGCTTCTTGAAGAAGTCGCGGACCTGGTCGCGCGACCAGATTTCGCGCACCAGCGCCTTGTCGGCAGCGATGATCCGCCGCATCTCCTCCTCGATCGCGGGGAGGTCCTCCTCGGTGAACGGACCACGCTCTGCCGCAGGAGCGAAATCGTAATAGAAACCGTCCTCGGTCGCCGGTCCGAAGGTAATCTGCGTGCCGGGAAAGAGATTCTGCACGGCTTCGGCGAGCACATGCGCATAATCGTGACGGACGAGCTCGAGCGCGTCGGCTTCATCGCGCGACGTGATGAGCGCGAGGCTGGCGTCGCCCTCGAATGGCCGCATGATGTCGCGGACCTCGCCGTCGATCCTCGCCGCTAGCGCAGCCTTGGCGAGGCCCGGCCCGATAGCCGCGGCGACGTCCGCCGGGGTCGATCCCTCGGGCATTTCCTTCACCGAGCCGTCGGGAAGTGCGATCTTGAACATCTTGGTCATTGTGCAGTGCATCTAGCGATGCGCTTGCCGGCTCTCAACTGTAGGCCCGCCCGCAGCAAATGGCTGGCGTAATCTCGATCTTTAGCGCCGGCCTGTCACCCGTTGTAATGTCCAGCGTGCTTGACAAGATGAGAGGGTTTTCGTAAAGCATCCTTGACTAACAGAGAAGGAAGCTTGTCAAATGATCGCCCGCACCCCCGCCTGGAAGCGCTATAATTGGCGCGTCGTCTGGCTCAGCCTGCTCTACGCGGCATTGCTGATCGCCGCCGTTTACGGCTTCAAGCACAGCCTCGTGCCAACGGTGCTGAAATATCCGATCGCCGCTCTCCCGGCGCTTCCCATCATCGGCATCTTTGCCGCGATCGGCCGCTACCTGGTCGAAGAGCAGGACGAATATATCCGGATGCTGATGGTTCGGCAGACCCTATGGGCGAGCGGCTTGACGCTCAGCGTCGCGACGATTTGGGGTTTTCTCGACAATTTCGGGCTGGTCGGACACGTCGACGGCTATTGGGTCGCGGTCGTCTGGTTCTTCGGCCTCGGAATGGGCGGAATCGTCAACAAGCTGACGGTCGGCGAGGCTGGCTGCTGATGGAAAATCGCCTAAGGGTGCTGCGTGCTGAACGCCGGTGGAGTCAGCAGGATCTCGCCGAGAAGCTCGAAGTGTCGCGACAGAGCATCAACGCGATCGAGACCGGCAAGTACGATCCCTCGCTACCGCTCGCTTTCCGCATCGCCGAGCTGTTCGGCCTGATGATCGAGGAGATTTTCGTCTCGCCTTCGCGCCACAGCTCCAAGGCCATTTAGTTCAGGCGGGTTCGCGGCTCAGCGCTTCGTCGATGATCTGTTCCGCGCGCAGGAACAGCTGCGTGTCGACGAACACGCCCGATGCCGCGGCGTTCTCTCGCACTTGTTCCGGCCGCGACGCGCCGATGATCGCCGACGCGACGTTCGGCTCGCGCAGCACCCAGGCGAGCGCGAATTGGGGGAGCGTCAACCCCGCCTCCTCGGCGATCGGTTTCAGCTGCTGGACGGCACGAAGCACTGCAGGCTGCATCAGCCGGTCCATCCACCCGCCCATCTCTTCGCTCGCGGCGCGGGAATCTCGGGGAGGCGGCTGGTCAGGATCATATTTGCCGCTGAGCACGCCCTGTCCTAGCGGCGACCATACGATCTGCGAGATTCCATTTGCGGCACAGAGCGGAATCACTTCGTCTTCGGGCTCTCGCCACAAAAGCGAATATTGCGGCTGGCTGGAAACGAACTTCGCGACATTTCCGGCGCCGGCGAGATCGATTGCCGCCTGGATCCGATCGGCCGGCCATTCCGAGAAACCGATGTAGCGGGTCTTGCCGCCCTCAACCGCCCGGGTCAGGGCTTCCATCGTTTCTTCGAGCGGCGTGTGCGTGTCGTATCGATGGCATTGGTACAGGTCGACATAGTCGGTCCGAAGTCGCCGCAGCGACGCGTCGAGCTGTTTTTCCACCTGGGCGCGGGAGAGGCCAAAATCCGTTTCGCTCATCGGGAAATAGAGTTTGGTCGCGAGAATATAGCTGTCGCGCGCACGGCCTTGCAGCGCTTCGCCAAGGAAGGTCTCCGCGGCTCCGCGTCCGTAGACGTTGGCCGTATCGATGAAATTGATCTGCTGCTCGAAGGCTTCATCCAGGCAGGCGCGTGCCTTGTCGGCTTCGACCCCGACCCCATAGGTCAGCCACGACCCCAAAGAGATTTCCGACACGTCGAGATCGCTGTCGCCGAGCTTCCGGTATTTCATCGCTGATTGCTCCTCCGCTAGACGCCCGACTCATGGGCCAGAATGACCTTCAATATATACAGGTCGAAGACTGTTCGATCGCGTATCGCCGACGGAGCGGCAACGCACCGACCCTCGTCTTCTTTCCCGGCTATGCCTCGGACATGGAGGGCGCGAAGGCGCTGGCTCTCGATGCCTTCGCCGAACGCAGCGGTGTCGCGATTTTGCGGTTCGATTATTCGGGCACGGGATCGAGCAAGGGCGCGTTCGAGGATGGAAGGCTCGATCGGTGGCTCAACGAAGCCCTAGCTGTAATCGACGCACTGACCGAGGGCCCGCTGATCCCCATAGGCTCGTCCATGGGCGGATGGATCGCGCTTCATATTGCCCTTCTGCGTCCCGACCGAGTCCGGGCGCTGGTCGGCATTGCCGCGGCGCCGGATTTCACCAACTGGGGTTTCGCGGATGGCGATACCGCGGTGAGGCAGGGCCTCAACCGCAACTTCTGGGAATCGGGCCAGCGCCTCCTCTTGCTCGAGGGCGAGATCGGGATCGACTGCCCGGTTCGGCTGGTTCACGGGGAGCTGGACCCTGACGTTCCGCTCGACATCGCCTTCCGGACCATGCGGGCGCTGCGTTCATCCGATGTCCAGCTTTCAGTGATCAAAGGCGGCGGTCACCGGCTGTCGGAACCGCACGAGATCGAGGCGATCCTGCGAACCGTCAAAGCCTTGCTGGAGCCCGTTTCATGATCCTCCTCATTGCCGCGGCTGTTGCTGCTTCCGCGCCCGCGGCGCAAGCTGCGCCTGCAGCTCCACCGACTGCCGGCTGCCCGGACGTCGTCACGCCCGAAGCGCTCGTCTGCCGCGCACTTCAAGCCCAGAAGGGCGGCAATGCCGAGGCCGCCGCGCAGGCCTTCGAGGAAGCCGCTAAGGCCTCTCCGGAGAAGGATCCGGCGACGGCCAGGATGTTCGCCGCGGCCGGCAATTTGTGGATCGAAGCCAATCAGCCCGGCAAAGCCGCTGTGGACCTCGACAGGGCGTTGAGCCTTCCTGGACTCGAAGCCGAGCAACGCGGTGAAGCCTTGCTTGATCGCGCACGGGCCGCGGAGGCGCAAAACGACATCATCACGGCGCGCACCAAGCTCAACGAGGCCGCGCCCACGGTCGCCGACGATCCCTTTTATTGGTATTTCTCGGCCTCGCTCGCGATCCGCGAACAGGACAGGGGGACGGCGGAGGCCGCCATCGCCAAGGCGCTCAATCTGGCGCCTTCGGACCCGTCGATCCTGTTCGAAGCAGGCCATGTCGCCCATTTCACCGGCGACGATGTCGGCGCTCGGCACTATTGGGAACGCGCCGCGGCCGGCGATCCCAGGGGACCTGTCGGAAAAGCGGCGCAGGATGCCTTGAAGCTTCTTCCCGCGCCGCTCACCGTCAAGACGAACTAGCTTCGCCTAGCCGAGATCGTAGTCGATCGTCGTGACGACCCGCACCTTCTGATAGGGCGAGCTTCCGCCCGACGAGCCGCAATCGTCGCATTCCTCGCCGTCGCGGGCGCCGACCGAGAAATAGCCCTGGCTCGCCGTCTTGATCCGGCCGACCGCAGCGCCGCTGTCGCGAGCGAACTGCTCGGCGCTTTCCCGCGCATTCTTGTTGGCCTCGCCGATCATTTCGGGCTTCAGCTTGTTGAGCCCCGTGAAGGTGTAGCTGATGTTGCTTCCCGAAAGCTCGACTCCATCGCGCAGAAGCTCCGCCTGGCGGGTGTAGGCCGCCTGCGCTTTCATGACATCGTTGGTCCTGAGCTGGATCGAACGGCTGACGACCAGCTTCTGCGGCCCGACGGGCCTCCCCTGGTTGTCGCGTTGCTGCTCGCGGCTCAGCGAGACGTCCGTGTCGGTGACCTCGTTCGCCTTGAAGCCCGAACGCAGGAAGAAATTGCGTACGGCCCGCGCCTGCTGGTCCACCGATTGTTGAACCGAGCCGAGATCCTCGCCCTGGTGCGAGAAGTTGATCGACCAGGTGGCGAGATTGGCGGTGACATCGCGCTCCGAAACGCCGCGCACGGTCACCGACCGATGCTCGGCCATCTTGGAGCGGCGGAGACCGTCCCCAAGCGCATAACCGCTTGTCGTCAGTCCAAATGCAAAAATCCCGACCGCGCCCAAAAGGACGGCACGGCTGTCCTGCAACTTCTGGATCATGTTGATGATACCCTGCGTTCGTCCGCATATACGAGCGGCCACCGGACACTAGCGCCGGTCAGTGCCGCGACGAACCGTGCAAATATAGCGATGAGTTGAGGGAGGCGAAATGAAATTCTTGCATTCGATGCTTCGCGTCTCCGATCCGCAGGCGACTGTTGCATTCTTTCAACTATTGGGCCTCGAGGAGCGGCGGCGGATGGACAATGATTCCGGCCGTTTCACCCTCATATTTCTCGGAGTGCCCGGCGACGAAGGCGGCGAAGTCGAGCTCACATACAATTGGGATCCGGAGACCTACGGCGGCGGCCGCAACTTCGGTCACCTGGCCTATCAGGTCGACGACATTTACGAGACCTGCCGGCGCCTGATGGACAATGGTGTGACCATCAACCGGCCGCCTCGTGACGGGAGGATGGCTTTCGTCCGGACGCCCGATCATATTTCGGTCGAGCTGTTGCAGAAGGGGGCGGCTCTTTCACCCGCGGAGCCTTGGGCTTCGATGGCGAATCAGGGCGAATGGTGAGCTGGCCCGACCGCCGATTTGCCGATCTGGTCGGAACCGAGCACCCGATCGTTCAGGCGCCGATGGCGGGTGCGGGCGGAGTCGATCTTTGCGTCGCCGCAATCGAGGGCGGAGCGCTCGGATCGCTGCCATGCGGCATGCTTTCGCCGGAACAGGTCAGAGACAAGGTTACCGAGGTTCGCAATCGAAGCAGTGGGCCACTCAATCTCAATTTCTTCTGTCATCGCATGCCGGAGGCGGTGGACGATCGAGCGTGGAGACGCCTGCTTCAGCCTTATTATGATGAGTTCGGAGTCCAACGGGATAACGGCGGCGCGCTCCGGCTGCCGTTCGATTCGGCCATGGCCGACCTCGTCGAGGAGGTCCGTCCACCAGTCGTGAGTTTTCATTTCGGCCTGCCCCATGCCGATCTTCTCGATCGCGTGAAGGCGGCCGGAGCGGTCATCCTCGGCAATGCCACAACGGTTGAGGAAGCACGCTGGCTCGATCAACGAGGAGTTCACGCAATCATCGCCCAGGGATTCGAGGCCGGCGGCCACACCGGCCGCTTCCTCGGCTCCGACCCCGCCGAAGCCCTCGGCCTGTTCGCGCTACTTCCACGGATCGTGGACTCGGTGTCGGTCCCCGTCATCGCTGCTGGCGGAATTTGCGACATTCGCGGAATCGCCGCGGCTTTCACCCTCGGCGCCAGCGGCGTCCAGCTGGGTACGGCCTTCCTTCACTGCCCGGAGGCTTTGATCAGCGAGCCCCATCGGGAGGGGCTGAAAGAGGGCCGAACCGTAATGACCAACTTGCTGACGGGAGGATTGGCTCGCGGGATCGCCGGTCGGCTCATCGACGACCTTGGACCCCTCCGCCCGGAAGCGCCCCCCTATCCGCTGGCCAGTGCTGCCTTGGCTCCGATCCGCGCCGCCGCGGAGAAGCAAGGCGAATATGGCTTCGGACCGATGTGGGCGGGGCAGGCGGCTCCGCTGGGGGAAGCGCTTCCGGCCGCCGAACTCACGCGCAAACTCGCCGCCGGCGCGCTGGCGATCCTCCGGCGCGAAGCTTAGGAGGCTCCCATGGAAATCATCGCCGTCCCAGCCTTCACCGACAATTACATCTGGATCGTCCACGACGAGGAAAGCGGCGAGACGGCCGTGGTGGATCCCGGTGACGCTTCCCCTGCCCTGGCGGAATGCGAACGTCGCGGCTGGACGATCACCCAGGTCTGGAACACCCACCACCACTGGGACCACACCGGCGGCAATGCGAAGATCAAGGAG
This sequence comes from Sphingomicrobium sp., assembly GCA_035536015.1. Taxonomy (GTDB): domain Bacteria; phylum Pseudomonadota; class Alphaproteobacteria; order Sphingomonadales; family Sphingomonadaceae; genus Sphingomicrobium. The sequence continues at coordinate 36,243 of DATLOY010000062.1, read as the reverse complement.
GCGACTGGCGCTTTGGTCTCCGCGCCCGCGGCCGAAGAGATCAAGGTTCGCGATGTCGGCCTTTCCGAGGGCAGCGAGCTCCGCATCGGCAATCACCTCGGCCGGGTGATCGAAATCCCGGGACACACTTTGGGGCACGTCGCCCTGGTGTTCGACGATCCGCGCATGGCCTTCGTAGGTGATACGCTCTTCGCCATGGGCTGCGGACGGCTGTTCGAAGGTACCGCGCAGCAGATGCATCATTCGCTGCAGCGGATCGCGGACTTGCCTGGGGACACCGCGCTTTATTGCGGCCACGAATATACGCTCGCCAATGCGCGTTTCGCCGAGCACGCCGAGCCCGAAAATGAAGCGATTGCGGTTCGATACGAGCGCGTTCGGGCGCAGCGAGAGAAGAACGAGATCACTCTTCCAACGACCGTTTCCGAGGAACGTGAAACCAACCCCTTCGTTCGTGCCACTAACTGGGAGGAGTTTGCGCGGTTGAGAGCCGAGAAAGACAGCTTCCGTTCATGACGGGAACGTCACGATACTCGGTACGCGCGACATATTTAGGAGGTCATCATGCGTGGCATCTCTCTCCTTCTGATCGGCGCAACGATCGCGTCGTGCACGACCACGGTCGGGCCGCCAACCAGGTCCGCTCAGGGTCAGCAGGAATTTGACCGGCTTGTCGCCGGCAAAGTCGCTGGACCGCCGCAAAGCTGCCTGGCGACGTTCAACACCAACGATATGGTCGTGATCGACGATGAGACGGTGGCGTTCCGCCAGGGCGCGAACCGGGTTTACGTCAATCACCTGCAGTCGGGCTGCAACGGGATCGCCAGCGGCTTCAATGCCCTCGTGACCCGTCAATCCGGAGCGTCGAGCCTGTGCCGCGGGGACATCGCCGAATCGCGCAACCTGACCAGCCATTTGACGACCGGCAGCTGCGTATTCGGCGACTTTATCCCCTATACGCGGCGGGGCTGACGTTCATTTGGGGTAGAGCGCCGCAAGGCGCTCGCCATAAGCCTGGTCGATCACATGTCGCCGGATCTTGAGGGACGGCGTCAGCTGCTCATTCTCTATTGAGAAGGGCGCATCGGCGACGATGAAGCGTCGCACTCTTTCGATCACGGATAGATCCGCGTTCACGCGGTCGACAGCGCGCTGCAGCCGCTGCTGGACGTCCGGATCATTGGCGATTTCCTGATCGGGCACGAGCAGGGCCACAAGGTGCGGGCGGCGGTCGCCGTAGACCATCGCCTGCGCAATCTCGTGCTGCAGCGTCAGCATCCCTTCAACCCGCTGGGGCGCGATATTGTCGCCCTTGTCGTTGACGATCAGGTCCTTCTTGCGGTCCGTGATCACGATTCGGCCCTTGGCGTCGAAATGGCCAACGTCGCCGGTTGCGAGCCAGCCGTCCTTTAGCACTCGCGCCGTCTCATCCGGGTTGCGCCAATAGCCGTGCATCACATTCTCGCCGCGCACCATGATCTCTCCGTCCTCGGCGAAACGCACTTCGCAATTCTTGACTGGAGGGCCGACCGTATCCAGCCGGATTCCGACGCCTGGTCGATTGCAGCTGATCACCGGGGCCGCCTCGGTCTGGCCGTAGCCCTGGAGGAATGTGATCCCGATCGATTCGAAGAACATGCCGACTTCGGGGTTGAGCGGCGCTCCCCCCGACACCCAGGCCTTCTGGCGAGCACCGATCTTCGCGCGGATCTTGCGCCGCAGGGTCAGGGACAGGATTCCGTCCATCGGCAGATCCCACGGCTTGAACTTGCCCGCTGCCTTGTCACTGCCGATCTGGAGCGCGCGGTGAAGCAGATACTTCGACAGGCCGCCGCTCGCTTCGAGCGCCTTGATGATTCGCGACCGCAACATTTCGAATAACCGCGGCACGACAACCATGATCGTCGGCTGGATTTCCTCGATATTCGAAGCGAGCTTCTCGAGGCTCTCCGCGTAATAGATCTGCGCTCCAAGCGCGATTGGGAGCATCTGCCCGCCGCTATGCTCATACGCATGGCTCGCCGGAAGGAAGGACAGAAAGATCTCATCGTCCCAGCCGAAATCGTTCGAGATGATGTCGATGCAGCCTTCGAGATTATGAAGGATCGCTCCGTGATGTTGCTGGACCCCGCGCGGAGCTCCGCCTGTTCCGCTTGTGTAGATGATACAGGCCAGGTCGTTCCGTCCGACGCCCGACAAGCGCTGCTTCAGTTCGATGAGATCGCCCTGCCCTGACGCAAGCTCGCCCCATTGATGGACATTGACCCCTTCGGGCATCTGGCCCGTGCGGATGTCCTCGATGCCGATGATGTGATGGCATTCATCGGCCATCATCACGGCCGGAATGAGATTCTTGGCAAGCTTCTGCGAGGAGACAATGACGGCGCGCGCGCCCGAATTGCCGAGGATATGGTCGTGATCGCGCGTCGTATTGGTCGTGTAGGTCGGAACTGTGATGCAGCCGGCGGCCATGATCGCCAGGTCAGAGATCAGCCATTCGGGCCGATTCTCGCTGACGAGGCAAACCCGGTCGCCCGGCTGAAGCCCGATACGCTTGAGTGATGCGGCGAGCGCGGCGACCTGCTGTGCCGCTTCGGCCCAGCTCGTGGCCCGCCATTCGCCTTCGCGCTTGGCCCAGAGGAATGGCAGGTCCGCCTTCTCCTGGGCCCTGGTCAGGAACAGTGCGACGAGATTGTCGAAACGTTCGAGCTGCCGCGCCATTTACCCTGCTCCCCTGCGGCGCTTCTTAGCGGAATGCTTTTGAAGCGCCACTCTTCGTCGGCTAGGCGCTTGCTCCATGCGTCTGTATTGTAAGCTCCTCGCCGCCTTCGCTCTCATCGCTGCCGGGTCGTGCGGCACTCTCCCGGCTGCGCAGCCCGCTTCGTCGCATGCCGCAGGCGAGCCCTTCGTCATCGCTGCCAACCCGCTCGCGGCGCAGGCCGGCCTGAACGTGCTGAAGCGCGGCGGCAGCGCCGTCGATGCGGCGATCGCGATCCAGGCCATGCTGAGCCTCGTCGAGCCGCAAAGCTCGGGCATCGGGGGCGGCGCCTTCATGAATTATTATGACGCACGGACCGGCAAGCTGACGATCTATGACGGGCGTGAAGTCGCCCCCGCGCAGGCGACTCCGGGGATGTTCCTCGATGCGGCCGGCAAGCCGCTGCCGTTCGATACGGCCGTTGTCAGCGGTCGCGCGACCGGGGTGCCGGGCGCGGTCAAAATGTTGGCACTCGCCCATGACGAGCATGGGAAGCTGCCGTGGTCGAGCCTGTTCGGCGACGCGGAGCGTGCGGCTGACGAGGGCTTCCTCGTCTCGCCGCGGCTCGAACGGATGATCCATGCCGATTATGCCGAGAACCACGCCCCCGATGTGATCGCTTATTTCTCCAGGCCCGACGGTTCGCTGCTCAACGCGGGCGATCGCCTGGTCAACAAGCCCTACGCCGAGTTCCTTCGCCGTCTCGCCGCGCAAGGTCCGGCGGCGCTTTATTCCGGCTCGACCGCCGCGAAGATTGTCGCGCGCACGCACGATGCGCCCCTCTCGGGTTCGATGACGATGGCGGACCTGGCCAATTACAAGCCGGTCAAGCGCGATCCGGTCTGCGGGCCGTTCCGTGTGTACATTCTTTGCGCCCCGCCGCCCCCATCGAGCGGAGTCGGCCTGATCGAGTTGATGATGATCCTCGACCGCACCGACATCGCCTCGCGAAACGTCAACGATCCGCAGGCCTGGTATCTCTTCGCCGAGGCGAGCCGACTGATGTACGCGGACCGCGACAAATATGTGGGCGATCCCGCCTTCGTCCGGGTTCCCGTCGTCGGCCTGATCGATCCGGCCTACGTCGCCCAGCGCGCGGCGCTGATCGGGCCGACCGCCGGCCCGCCGCCCGCCGCGGGTGTTCCGGCCGAAGCGCCGGTCCCGGCGGGCGCCGACAAGACGCTGGAGCCTACCGGAACCTCGCACCTGATCGTACGGGACGCGGCCGGGAATGTCGTTTCCATGACGACCACTGTTGAGAGCATCTTCGGCACAGGGCGCATGGTCGACGGCTTCTTCCTCAACAATCAGCTGACGGATTTCTCATTCAGTCCAACCGACGGTCAGGGCCGCCCGATCGCAAATGCGGTGGCGCCGGGCAAGCGCCCGCGTTCGTCGATGGTGCCGTCGATCCTGCTGACCCGGGACGGGAAGTTTGTCGGAGCGATCGGATCGGCCGGCGGCAATTCGATCCTCGCCTTCGTCGCCCATTCCCTGGTCGCATCGGTCGATTGGAACATGAGCATGGCGGATGCGCTCGCGGCGCCGAACCTTGTCGCCCGCGGCCCCAATTTCCAGGGCGAAGTGACCAGATTTTCGCCCGAAATCCTTGAGGGCCTTCGTCAGCGCGGGATCGATCTACAGCCAGGCCAGGGCGAGGATTCAGGCCTTACGGGAGTGCTGGTGCGCGACGGGCGCATCGATGGCGCGGCCGACCCACGGCGCGAGGGCGTGATGCTGACCTTGCCTCGCTAGGCGGAGCCGACCGCTTCGGAGATGCTCGAATAGCCTTCGCGCTTCAGCCGCTCGGCCAGGCCGAAAGCGATACGTTTCCCGATATGCGGCCCCTCGTAGACCATCGCGGTGTAAAGCTGGATCAGGCTCGCGCCCGCGCGGATGCGCTCCCAAGCGTCATCGACAGTGGCGATACCGCCGACACCGATCAGCGGAATCTCGCCGCCGCTTGCGCTGCGGAAGTTGCGCAAAGTTTCGAGTGCAAGTTGCTTCAATGGCGCGCCTGAAAGTCCGCCCGCCTCTCTCGCATGCCGCGACTTTAGCGCCGGGCGGGAAATGGTCGTGTTGGCGACGATCAAGGCGTCGATCTTATGATCGATCGCGGCGCGCACGATGCGATCCGGGTCACCGGGCTCCAGATCCGGGGCGACCTTGAGGAAGATGGGCTTGTCGGTGCGCGCCTCGTTCACCGCGGCGAGCAGGTCGCCGAGCGCGCCTTCGTCCTGCAGGCCGCGGAGACCGGGCGTGTTGGGCGAACTGATGTTGATCGTCAGGTATCGCGACACGGCAGTCATCGCGCGGAGGCCCGCGACATAATCGGTGATCCGGTCCGCGCTGTCCTTGTTCGCACCGACGTTGACCCCGATCACTCCGTGCATGTGCGTGCATTCCCGAAGCCGTGCGAACGCAGCCCCCTGGCCGTCATTGTTGAACCCCATGCGGTTGATCACCGCACGATCTTCGGGCAGCCGAAACAGCCGAGGTTTCGCATTGCCGGCCTGGGCTTTCGGAGTGAGCGTGCCCACTTCGACGAAACCGAAGCCCATGCTCAGCATCTGCTCGGCGACCTCGGCATCCTTGTCGAAACCGGCTGCGAGACCCACGGGCGTCGGGAATTCCAGTCCCGCGACCTTTGTTCGCAGGGACGGTGGAAAATCCGGCGGACGCCGAACCGGAAGCAACTTCAGTGCGCCGATCGTTGCCCGATGCGCCCTCTCGGGGTCGAGTGCGAAGGCGACCGGTCGGATGAGAGGATAGAGGTGCACGGCTGTTCCCTTACAGGCCTCCTCCTCGATGGGGGAGGGCCCCTTGGTTGAGTTTTCCCTTCCGAAGGCCTAAATCAGACTGGAAAGCTCTGAATTAAACATGCGCCTGACCCACCTTGCCGATTATGCGGTCGTTTTGATGACCGCCGCCGCTCGCCGGCCGGCGGATTCGCGGCTCAGCGCGACCGAGCTATCCGAGGACACCGGCGTTCCTCTTCCGACAGCCCAGAAGCTTATGGGACAGCTCGCGACGGCTGGACTGCTCTCGAGCTCGCGTGGAGTCGGCGGCGGCTTCACCTTGTCGCGGCCGGCGGCCGAGATCAGCCTCGCCGACATCGTCGAAGCGGTCGAAGGGCCGATCGCGCTCACCATGTGCTCGGACTCGAACAATCACGAATGCATCCTCGACGCCCATTGCCGCGTGAAGCCGCATATCGGGATCGTCGGCAATGCGGTTCGCGGAGCCCTCGGCGCGGTGCGCCTCACGGAGCTTGCGCGATGAACGAGGCCGTCAAGAACCAGGAACTTCGCGACAAGATCGCCCAGGATTATGAGTGGGGCTTCGTTTCCGACGTCGAGCAGGAATTCGCGCCCAAGGGCCTGAACGAAGACACGGTCCGCTTCATTTCCGGCAAGAAGGGCGAGCCCGAGTGGATGCTCGACTGGCGGCTCAAGGCTTATCGCGCCTGGCTGGAAATGGAGGAGGTCAGCTGGGCCAAGCTCGACATCCCCGAGATCGATTACCAGGACGCTTATTATTACGCCGCGCCCAAGGCCAAGCCGAAGCTCGCATCGTTGGACGAGCTCGATCCCGAAATCCGCCGCACCTACGAGAAGCTCGGAATCCCGATCGAAGAACAGAAAGTGCTTGCCGGGGTCGAAGGCGCGGCCAGGGTCGCGGTCGACGCGGTGTTCGACAGCGTTTCCGTCGCCACCACCTTCCGCGAGGAGCTGAAGAAGGCGGGCGTCATCTTCCTCTCCATCTCGGAGGCGATCCGCGAACATCCGGAGCTGGTGAAGAAGTATCTCGGAAGCGTCGTCCCGCAGCGCGACAATTATTTCGCCTGTTTGAACAGCGCGGTCTTCAGCGACGGCACGTTCGTGTACGTGCCCGAGGGCGTCCGCTGCCCGATGGAGCTCAGCACCTATTTCCGAATCAATGCGGAGAACACCGGCCAGTTCGAGCGCACCCTGATCGTCGCCGACAAGGGCGCCTACGTCTCCTATCTCGAAGGCTGCACCGCGCCGATGCGCGACGAGAACCAGCTCCATGCGGCGGTTGTCGAGATCTTCGCGCATGAGGACGCCGAGGTGAAATACTCGACCGTCCAGAACTGGTATCCGGGCGACAAGGAGGGCCGGGGCGGGATCTTCAACTTCGTCACCAAGCGCGCCTTGTGCTCGGGCGACCGATCGAAGGTGAGCTGGACGCAGGTCGAGACCGGCAGCGCGATCACCTGGAAATATCCAAGCTGCATCCTGAAAGGCGATGGCAGCGTCGGCGAATTCTATTCGGTCGCGCTGACCAACAACCGCCAGCAGGCCGATACCGGCACAAAGATGATCCACATCGGCGCCAACACGCGCTCGACCATCATCTCCAAGGGCATCAGCGCGGGCCGCTCGAACAACACCTATCGCGGGCTCGTGCGCGTGCTTCCGCGTGCGGAGAACGTGCGCAACTTCACCCAGTGCGATTCATTGCTGCTGGGCAGCGACTGCGGCGCGCACACCGTGCCCTATATCGAGGTCAAGAACCCGACGGCGACCATCGAGCATGAAGCAACAACGTCGAAGATCAGCGAGGACCAGCTCTTCTACGCAATGAGCCGCGGGCTCGATGCCGAAAGCGCGGTTGCGCTGATCGTCAACGGCTTCGCCCGCGAGGTGCTGAAGCAGCTGCCGATGGAGTTCGCGGTCGAGGCGCAGAAGCTGCTGGGGATTTCGCTCGAAGGATCGGTCGGGTGAAGAACCTCAGCCCAAGAGACCAAGCGCTCCGCCTTTCAACCCCTCCCCTCCAGCGGAGGGGCAAGGGGTGGGGGATCAGCGCAGCTCGGCTTGCGGAGTTGCACACCCGCGCCCGCTCCATGCGCAACAATCCGACCGAACCGGAAAAACGGCTTTGGCGAGCTCTGTCGAACGGACAACTGGCTGGGTTCAAGTTTCGCCGTCAGGCGGTGATTCCGCCCTACATTGCCGACTTTCTGTGCCCGGCGCTTAAACTGATCGTCGAAGTCGATGGCGATACGCATGATGGGCCAAACGATACGCGCCGAGACTTGCATCTTGCGCAGCTCGGCTATCGCGTCGTCCGCGTGACGAACGCCGACGTGATGGGCAATATTGAAGGCGTCGCAGCGCACATTCTGGCTACGTTGGCGGGGTCTCAAAGCCCCCACCCCAACCCCTCCCCTGAAGGTGAGGGGCTGAACGCGGTCGAAGCGCAGAAGCTGCTGGGGATCAGTTTGGAGGGGTCGGTTGGATGAGGACATCTCCACTGCAAAGGCGGAGGATGATGCAAATGCTCGGACGACGGCTGAGCGCGATTCAACGTCATTTCAATCGTGATCCTAGAGCCAGGGCAAAGGCGTTGCAGCGCCTCCGGCTTCTTGAGCGCCCGCTGCGCTTCGGACTTCGTGGATCTGCAACCCCCTGGTGCGCTGGTCGTCTGCGGATCGAGGAGCGGAGAATATCGAAATTGGAGCGTGCTGTTGGGATCGGCACGGAAGGATGATGGCGCTTGATGCTGAAGATTGAAAACCTCCACGCGACGGTCGCCGACAAGCCGATCCTGAACGGCGTGTCGCTCACCGTTCCAGCGGGCGAGGTGCATGCGATCATGGGCCCGAACGGCTCGGGCAAGTCGACGCTCGCTTATGTGCTTGCCGGCCGCCCCGGTTATGAGGTGAGCGAGGGCGGCGCTACGTTCGAGGGCCGCGACCTGCTCGCGATGGAGCCGCACGAGCGTGCCGCGGCGGGGCTGTTCCTCGGCTTCCAGTACCCGGTCGAGATTCCCGGTATCTCCTACCTCCAGTTCCTCCGTGAAAGCCTCAACTCACAGCGCCGCGCGCGCGGCCAAGACGAGCTGTCCGCCGCCGACTTCATCAAGGTTGCGCGCGAGCAGGCCAAGCTGCTCGAGATGGACTCCGAGATGCTAAAGCGCCCGGTCAACGTCGGGTTTTCGGGCGGCGAGAAGAAGCGTGCGGAGATGGTGCAGATGGGCATCCTCGCGCCGCGTTTCGCGGTGCTCGACGAGACCGACAGCGGGCTCGACATCGACGCGCTGCGCATCGTCGGCGAGGGCATCAACCGCATCATGCGCGCTCCCGACAAGGGTGTGCTGCTGATCACCCATTACGAGCGCCTGCTCGAGCATGTGCGGCCCGATCGCGTGCATGTGTTGCAGGCCGGACGGATCACGCGTTCGGGCGACATCGAGCTCGCCCGCGATCTCGAGCGCGAGGGCTATACGGAGGCGGCTGTATGACGGCGCCCTTCCCAACGCGTAAGCAGGAAGAGTGGCGCTACGCCGACCTCGACGCGCTGCAGCCCGTCTGGGAGCGCTTCTCAGAGCCGATGACGGTGATTGTCGGCGCGGGAGAGGAACTGGAGGAGGTGTGGCTCCCGGTCGCCGAGGACGTGCAGGTTCGCCGTGTGAGCCTCGCTCTCGGCGAAGGCGCGAAAGCTCGGCTTTTCATGCTCAATACCGCGCCGGTGTACGGGCGCATCGAGCTTGAAGTGACCCTCGCGCAAGGCGCGGACTTCGAACTGTTCGGCGCCAACATCGGCACCGCCCTGTCGACGAATGAGATCGTCACGAAGGTCAAGCATGTCGGGATCGGCGGACGCTCGCGCCAGACCGTGCGATCGGTCCTGAACGGCAAGGCTGTCGGCTCTTATCTCGGCAAGGTCGAGGTTGCGCGCGGCGCCCAGCAGACCGACGCCGAGCAGTCGGTGAAGGCCATGCTGCTCGACCGCGGTGCTACTGCCAACTGCAAGCCGGAGCTCGAGATCTTCGCCGATGATGTGAAATGCGCGCACGGCGCGACCGTAGGGGAGCTCGACGCGATGCAGCTCTTCTACGCCGAGAGCCGCGGGCTCGACCCGGCGAGCGCGAGAGCGCTGCTCCTCGAAGGCTTCGTTATGGGCCTGTGGGATGGCGCGAAAGACGGTGACGCGATCCGCGAGGCGGCTCGCGAAGCGCTGAGGAGCGTCGTATGAACCGCGAAACCGCCCTCATCGCCAATTCGATGCTGTCGGTGCGCGACCAGTTCCCGGCCATCGCGGGCTGGCATTATCTCGATAGTGCCGCGACCGCGCAGAAGCCCCAGGCGGTGATCGACGCGATCACGACCGCTTATTCGCGCGATTATGCAACGGTGCACCGCGGAGTTTACGAGCGATCCGCGGAAATGACGGCAAGCTACGAAGCCGCCCGCGCCGCCGCGTCGAAGCTCATTGGCGGTCAGCCGAACGAGCTGGTCTTCACGCGAGGAGCGACCGAGGCCATCAACCTCGTCGCGCGGACGCTGCCGAAGGACGGGCGCAACCGCGTCCTGCTGTCCCAGCTCGAGCATCACAGCAACATCGTTCCGTGGCAGCTCGCCGGCTATGAAGTGGACGCTGTGCCGCTGACATCGGACGGCAAGATCGACCTCGACGCGGCGGAAGCGATGCTCACGGAAGAGCATCGCATCCTGGCCTTCGCGCACGTGTCGAACGTCCTGGGCTCGATCCTCGACGCGAAGCGCGCCGCCGAGATCGCGCATTCCAAAGGCGCGTTGCTCCTGCTTGACGGTTGCCAGGCGGTTCCGCGCATCAGCCTGAATATCGCGAACATTGGCGCCGACTTCTATGCTTTCTCGGCCCACAAGCTTTACGGTCCGACTGGGATCGGGTGCCTGTGGGCCCGCGCCGAGCTGCTGCAGAGCCTTCCGCCGTGGCAGGGCGGCGGTTCGATGATCGAGAAGGTGACGTTCGAGGAGACCACCTATCTTGACGCCCCGATGCGTTTCGAAGCGGGCACGCCACACATCGTCGGAGCGGTCGGGCTGCACGCGGCGGTAGATTGGGTCGAGCGACTGACTCTCGACGCGATCCACGCTCACGAAAGCGCACTCGCCGCGGAATGCCGGGCGGCGCTTTCGAGCATCGACGGCGTCACGCTCTACGGACCGGAGGACAGCGCCGGAATCGTCAGCTTCAACGTCGACGGGGTGCATCCGCACGACACGGCCACCATATTGGACGATGCGGGCGTCGCCGTTCGCGCCGGCCATCATTGCGCTCAGCCGTTGATGCGCTGGCTGGGGATCGAGGCGACGGCTCGAGCGAGCTTCGCGGCGCACAGCGACAGCTCGGACATCGAAGCTTTGGTGCGCGGGATCGAGCAGGTTAAGCGGATTTTCGGATGAACCGTGAACGCAAGATCGAGACCAACGAGGTGGAGTCGGTGCCGACGCCGCCCCGCGCCCGCGTCACCGAAGGGTTCGAACGAAAGAGGGACTATCTTTCGGGCTTCCTCGCCGGCGAAAAGGACGAGGAGCCAAAGGGCGGCGCTGGCGGCGACCTGCAGGCCACGGTCGTCGAGGCCTTGAAGTCGATCTACGACCCGGAAATCCCCGTCGACATCTACGAGCTCGGGCTCATCTATGATGTGGACATTTCCGAAGACGGCGACGCGACGATCACCATGACTTTGACGACGCCGCACTGCCCGGTCGCGGAAAGCTTGCCCAACGAAGTCGAGTTGCGCGTGCTGTCGGTGCCGGGAATTCGCGACGCCGTCGTGAACCTGGTCTGGGATCCGCCGTGGGACCCGTCCAAGATGAGCGACGAGGCGCGGCTGGAATTGGGAATGTTGTGAACAAGGAAACGAAACTTCGAGCGCGTCCCGCAGCGATCACGCTGACTTCGGCGGCACAGGACCGTATCGCCGAGCTGATGAGCCGTGCGCCCGATGGCGCAATCGGCGTGAAACTGTCGACGCCTCGCCGCGGCTGCTCGGGCCTCGCTTATTCGGTCGATTACGTGACCGAAGAATTGCCGTTCGACGAGAAGATCGAAACTGGCGGCGGCACCTTCTACGTCGATGGCGCCTCGGTCCTCTACCTGATTGGGTCGATCATGGACTGGCGCGAGGATGATTTCGCGGCGGGCTTCGTCTTCGAGAACCCCAACGCCAAGGGCGCCTGCGGCTGCGGCGAGAGCTTCACGGTTTAGCGACTCAAAACGCCATGCTATAGCCGTCGCCCGAAAGGGGAGGTGGCGATGCGGCTGCTGTTTCTTTCGTTGTTCGTGCTGATTCCGGCGGTTTCGCCAGCGGCGTCGCCGACTCCGATCCGGGACACTCCGGTCTTCAACCCCAATGCGAACCAGCCGGCGAATTGCCCGGCCACCTCGCGCTATGAAGCCGCGAAGCGCGGCAAGACGCCGCAGGCGAGGAAGCTGAACCAACTTCCCGCGGCGGACGCTTATAAAGCCGTCTATCGCCGGGTCGGCGGATGCGTCGCCCCGATCGTCGTCCAGTACGGGATCGGCGGCCGTTAGCCTCTAAAAGCCGAGCGTGAAGCGCATCGCCGCGCCGACGTCGGGCTTGGCGTCGGCGAAATGCCCAGGCTCGCGTCTGACGAACAGGTTTCCGCCGAACCAGCCGTTGCCGTCGAGCAGGTTCGATCCGTAGCTTAACTCGGCATCGACCTCGCGGCCCTGCGGAGTCAGCGAGAAGCGGCTCAGCGTGTCCGTCGCCGTCAGCGTCGAATAATCATAGGCCGTCGGCAGCATCATCGCGAAGCCGCCATGCTCGACGCGGAGCGGCTGCGCCAGCCGGAAGCCGATCGTATCGTCGCTTCCGAAGACCCCGAGCTTGGTGACGTCGGCGCCATAAGCGCCGGTCTGGAACTTGCCGCCGCCGAAGCTCGTCCAACCGCGTCGGGCGTTGAGGCCAGCGCTCCAGCCGTTGCCGAAATCGTGGCGCCCTTCGATATCGAGGAACAAGCTGTTCGATCCTCCGCCGCCGAGCGCCGAGCTCATGCGGCCGCCGAGCAGGGTGTCCTTCTCCTCAAGCCGGCTTATCCCCGCCGAAACCCAGTTACGGCCCATCGCGCGGTCGACCGAAACGGCCGTGTAGCGATAGGGCGAACCATAAGCGCTCGTGCGGAGATCCTGGTCCTGCCAGACGCTCCCGGTCTCGCCTGAAACCGTGACGCCAGTCTTCCCGAACTCGTGGCGGACAGCGACGCTTCCGTTGCGCTTGGCGGCAAAGCCCGGATCACCGGATATGTCCTTGGCGATGAGGAAAGCTCCGGCCTGGGCGCCGTTCAACCGCCGCTCCATCGCCTTGGCGCCCTCGGCGAAGCCGAACGCGACGGCGGTCTCCCTGTCGATCCGCGCAACTGCCGACCCGGCGAGAAGCCGCGCCTTGCGGGCGTCATCGGGGCCGATACCGACGCGATCGAGTTCGAAGCCGTCGTGAAGATCGTGCCGCTCGCTGACTGTCATCGCGATGCTGATCGGCCCGGCCGACGCGCCAGCGACCTTCACATTGTTCTGCAACGCCCGGGTCAGCGGCTGGTCGATCGGCGCGCTGCGCAGCGTCTTCGCAAGGTTGAGAACGAACGCGCGACTGTAGCCGTCGAGAATGATGGCGCCCAACGGCGATTTGCCGATCGCGTCGCCTGAAACCGGCGGCATGTCGCCATTGTCGCCCGTGCTGACCGGCGTCTGGCTTCCCGCCAGGCTGGTCGTGCCGATTGGCTGGAAAGCTTTCGCGATGTTCAGCCGCCCGTGCCCGTAGGTCGAATCGACGCCGGTGATCCCCAGATCGTCGGCCGACGAGAACAGGATGTTGACGATCTGGGAGCCGGTGAGGTTCGGGAAGGCCTGCGCCATCAGCGCGACGGCACCCGTGATGGTAGGTGCGGAGAAACTGGTGCCGGACCAGAGATATTGCGTCCCGGTCTCGTCGGGTGCCCGGTCGTCGACGCCGACCGCCATCAGATAATAATTGGCGCCTGTTCCGGCCTTGTCGGAGAAGCTCGCAATCTGGCTCGTGTTGGTGTCGAGCGCGCCCGCGATGATGACCATTCCCGGGAATTGCTGTGCAGGCGTCAGCGCGAACGGGTCAGGATTTGCGGTGCCGTCGTTTCCGGCCGCGATCACCAGGATGATCCCCGCGTTCACGGCCCGCTGCATCGCCGAAAGCAAAGTGCCGCCTGGCGCGGATCCGCCAAGCGACATGTTGATGACCTTGGCTCCAGCAAGCCTGGCCGCATCGATTCCCGCCGCAATCGGTCCGTCGAAGAAAGAACAGCCGTCCTTCGTCGCGCAGCTGCCGGGATCGTCCGCGCGTTCGCTGACGATCGTCGCGTCGAAGGCGACGCCCATCGTGTTTGAATTGTTGCGCGCGGCCGCGGCGACCGCGCTCACGGCGGTTCCGTGTCCGCCCTCGTCGCTGACGCCCCGATTGCCCGCAACGTCGCCGCTCGCCGGGTCGATCCTGCCGGTGAATTCATTGAGATTCGGATTGATGCCGCTGTCGACGATGCCGATCTTGATGCCCTTGCCGGTCGCGCCCGCATTGTAAGCGCTGATCGCATTGGCAGCGACGGAGTAGTTCGAATTCCGATATTCGGTCGTGTCGTAATTGACGATCGGCGTCGGGGTTGGGGTCGGAGTTGGAGTCGGAGTGGGGGTTGGAGTCGGTGTCGGTGTCGGCGACGGAGTCGGAGACGCCGGAGGCGCCGGAATCGGATCCACTCCGCCACCGCCACCCCCGCCGCATGCCGCGACGCTAAATGCCAGGACGACCGCACAGGCACTGCTGCCAAGGAGCCGTTTATTCATCATTAGCCTCCGCTCAAGCCGCTGATAAATAACGGCTTCCCCGGAAACTCTATGCTTTACAAAACCTTACATTTTCCTGAAGATCGAAAACCGCTAGGCGATCGGCGCTCATGAAACCGCGTTTCGCCCATGTCCGGGACTGGATCTTCGACCTCGACAATTGTCTTTACCCGGCGTCGACGGGGCTATTTTCCCTGATCGATCAGCGGATGGGCGCCTACATCCAGCGACTGCTTGATTGCGACACTGAAGAAGCGAAGCGCGTGCAGAAGGCGCATTTCCACGAACATGGAACGACGCTCGCCGGCCTGATGAAACATCACAAGATCGATCCGCACGATTTCCTCGAGGATGTTCACGACATTCCGCTCGATCGGGTGGGTCGCGACGACCGCCTTGGCGAAGCGATCGCGCGCTTGCCGGGCAGGAAGTTCGTACTCACCAACGGGGATGCGCCCTATGCGCGGCGAGTGCTCGAAGCGATCGGCATCCACGAACATTTCGATGACCTTCACGACATCCATGCGAGCTCGTATCGGCCGAAACCCGATCCGCACGGCTATGAGCTGCTCTGCGAAAAATACGGCATCAACCCCGCCCAGGCCCTGTTCGTCGACGACATGGTGCAAAACCTGAGACCCGCGAAGGCGCTCGGAATGACGACGGTGTGGGTGGACAATGGCTCCGAGCGCGGCGACCACGGCTATGATCACAATATCGTCGACGAGCGAATCACGGACGTGGGCGATTGGCTCGAAGACATTCTCGGGGACCAGGAATGAACGAAGCGCTTCAACAGACGATCGAGCAGGCCTGGGAAAATCGGGATGCGCTGGGGCCGGAGACGAAGGGCGAGGTTCGTCAGGCCGTCGACGCTGCGCTTGCGGCGCTCGACAGCGGCGAAGCGCGAATCGCGCGGAAGGCCGGCGATGAATGGGTCGTCAATCAATGGCTCAAGAAGGCCGTTCTCCTGTCCTTCCGACTGAACCCGATGGAGATGATCTCCGGCGGGCCGGGTTCCGGGCACTGGTGGGACAAGGTGCCCTCGAAGTTCGCCGGTTGGGGCGAGAAGGAATTTGCCGCCGCCGCCTTTCGCGCGGTCCCCGGAGCGATCGTCCGGCGCGGAGCATATGTCGCGCCGGGAGCCGTCTTGATGCCGAGTTTCGTCAATATCGGCGCGCGGATCGACGAAGGCGCGATGGTCGACACGTGGGCGACGGTCGGAAGCTGCGCCCAGATCGGCAGGAACGTCCACATCTCGGGCGGCGCCGGCATTGGCGGAGTGCTCGAGCCGCTTCAGGCAGGTCCGGTGATCATTGAGGATGATTGCTTCATCGGAGCGCGCTCCGAAGTCGCCGAAGGCGTCATCGTCGAAAAAGGGTCCGTGCTGTCGATGGGCGTGTTCCTCGGCGCTTCGACCAAGATCGTCGACCGGGCGAGCGGCGAAGTTCGTTACGGACGCGTTCCGCCTTATTCGGTCGTCGTTCCGGGCGCACTGCCGGGTAAAGAGGGCGCTCCGGCACTCGCTTGCGCGGTGATCGTCAAGCAGGTCGACGAACGCACCCGGTCCAAGACGAGCATCAACGAGCTGCTGAGGGACTGATAAGCCCAACTTATAGCCCGAGTCCGGGCATTTGTTGGCAGGCACACAGCTGTAACCGGTAAATCCCGCGGCCATGAAACCGACCGCACCCTCCGAGTTTGAGCGCAATTGCGCGGACGCAGCCGGCGCTCCCGATGTCTATCGTGATTCCATGATCCGCACGGTCATGGATAAAAGCGATTGGGCGATCCTCGTGACGCTGGCGCTCATATGGGGCGGGGCTTTCTTCTTCATCGGGGTCGCGGTCCGCCACGTTCCGCCGCTGACCTATGTCTGGCTCAGGCTAACCATTGCCGCGGCTGCGATGTGGCTGTTCCTCAAGTTCAAGGGCGAGAAGCTTGGCCTGCCGAGGCAAGTCTGGGGCTCGATCCTCCTGCTTGCCCTCCTCAACAACGCGCTGCCATTCACGCTCTTTGGGTGGGGCCAGACCCATATTGCCAGCGGCCTCGCGTCGATCCTCAACGCAACGACTCCGATCTGGGGCGTGGTCGTGGCGCACTTCCTGACGAGCGACGAGCGGATGACCCCGCGCAAGATCGTCGGCGTCCTGCTCGGCTTTGGCGGTGTCGCGACGATGATCGGCCCGACTTTGCTGTCGAACATCGGAAACGACGCTTTGGCCCAGCTTGCCTGCGTCACCGCGTCGCTGAGCTATGCGCTCGCGGCGGTCTGGGCGCGCCGGTTCAAGCGTATGGGCCTGTCGCCGATGAGCGTCACGACCGGTCAGCTCACCGCGGGCGCAGCGATGATGCTGCCCTTGGCTCTCTTCGTGGATCGTCCGTGGGAACATGCCGTCCCGCCGCTCAGCGCATGGGGAGCGATCGTTGCCCTCGCATTGCTGTGCACGGCCTTCGGCTACGTCATGTACTTCCGGCTGATCGATTCCGCCGGCGCGACCAATGCCCTGCTGGTGACCCTGCTCGTCCCGCCGACTGCGATCCTACTCGGTTCTCTTTTCCTCGGCGAGCAGCTTGCACCGCAGGATTTCGCCGGACTTCTTCTAATCGGCCTCGGCCTCGCGGCGATCGACGGACGGCTGCTTACGATTTGGCGGAAACGCCGGACTCAGCCAGCAGTCTAGCGGCCTCCGGACTCGTCCAGTCGAGGTCGCCAACATAGCGCCAGACCTCGCGTCCCTGCGCGTCGTAAAGGATTGTCGTCGGGAGCACCGTATCCGGACCGAGCGAACCGGACAGGCCCATATCGGGATCCTGGTAGGCGCCGAGATCCTTTACGTTCAGTTTCCTGAGAAACGCCTCGACCGAGGTCCGCGGACCATTGTCCTGGCTAACCGCGACCACTCCAAGCTCCCCATCGATTCGGTGGGCCTGCGCGACCTTGTCCAGCGTGGGCAATTCCTTGACGCACGGCGCGCACCAGCTCGCCCAGAGGTTCACGAGGACCGGCGTTCCGTGGAAGCTTGCGAGGTTGATCTCGCCACCGTCTGGATCGTTGAACGTGACCTTCGGCGCAGGCTGGCCCTTGTGACTGCGGTCGACGCCTTTGACGAGTCCGACGGGCGCTGCCGCGTTGCCAGGCTGCTGCTGATTCTGCTGCTGTGGTTTCGAGCAGCCGACGAGAGCGAGGAGGATGGCGGAAATGACGATCAGGCGCATTCGCCGGGCGCTAGCGCAATCACTGCGGAGCGGCTAGTCGAAGGGCGATGAAGCGTGCGCGCCTCTTGGTTGTCGCCACCGCCGCACTATTGGGCGGCTGCGGCCGGGTCGGCGATTTGAAGCCGGCGGCGGGGCAATCACTGCCGGTCAAGCCGCTGATGGCGCGAACGACGCCGGACGCCAGCGCTCTGCTCACTCCGCCGCCCTATGCCAAGCCGGAGCGGATCGACGAGTTGATGAAGAAGTCCGAGCCGCGCAGGCCCGATCCTTTCGACCTGCCTCCGCCGAGCGGAGGAGCGGCTCCCGCACTTCCCGCCGGATCGGACACGACCACGTCCAACACGACGGATAACTCCACCGGAGTGACTCCGCCGCAATGACGAGCAAGGTTCGCAAGGCAGTCCTTCCCGTTGCGGGCCTCGGCACGCGCCTGCTTCCTGCGACCAAGAGCATCCCGAAGGAGCTCATCCCGATCGTCGATCGGCCTCTGATCCAATATGCGGTCGATGAGGCGCGCGAAGCGGGGATCGAGCAGATCATCCTGGTGACCGGAAGGGGGAAGTCGGCTCTCGAAGATTATTTCGACATGGCGTTCGAGCTCGAAACCACGATGCGCGAGCGAGGCAAGAGCCTCGATGCGCTCAAGCCGTCGTCCACTGGGTTTGGCGAGGTCGTGTCCGTTCGCCAGCAACAGCCGCTCGGCCTCGGCCACGCCATATGGTGCGCCCGGGACATCGTCGGCGACGAACCGTTCGCGGTGCTGCTTCCCGATGAGCTGATGCACGGCAAGCCCAATTGTCTCGCGCAGATGGTCGAGGCGTACGAGCGGGTCGGCGGGAATGTCGTCGCGGCGCTCGAAGTGACGGACAGCGAGACCCATAAATATGGCGTGATCGATCCGGGCGAGACCGATGGCCGCCTGACAGAGATTCGCGGCATGGTCGAAAAGCCGGCCCCGGGCACGGCCCCGTCGAACCTCATGCTGCCCGGCCGCTATATTCTGCAGCCCGAAGTCATGCGTGCCCTCGACGCGCAGGAGACTGGCGCGGGCGGAGAGATCCAACTGACTGACGCGATGGCGAGGCTCATTGGAACGCAGCCATTTCATGCCTACCGGTTCGACGGTCAGCGTTACGATTGCGGAAGCGCGGCCGGCTTTGTGATCGCCAACGTGGCGATGGCGGTCGAACGCGGCGACGTCGCGCCGCAGGTGACCGAATTCCTTAAGCGGCTTTAGTCGAAACGAGCATCCGCAGGCGGCGGCGATCGGCCTCGCTGTCGAACAATCGCTGGCGCATTTCGCCAATCTCGATCGCCCGCGAGACGAGCCGCGCGTCGAGCGCGCTATAATCGGAGCGAAGCGTTTCGATGGAGCGAGCGCGTGCAAGGCGGCGTTCGATCCGCGCGATCAGCACTTCGAAGTGGAAGGGCTTCAAGATCACGTCGTCCGCGCCGGATCGATAGGCTTTGACCGCGCCGTTCGGCTCCGATCGCCCGGTGATCAGCATGACCGGCAGCTCGCGCCAGATCACCTCGTCGCGAATGATCCGCGCCAGCTCGGCCCCGTCGATGTGGTCCATGGTCAGCTCAGCAATGACGAGGTCGATCGTGCTCCGGTGCAGCTCGCCGATCGCCGATCGGCCGCTGTCGGCTGTTACAACCTGGTACCCGGCCTCTGTGAGCCGGCGCGCGAGCACGGACAAGTTCGTCCGGCTCGGTTCCACGACGAGGATTCGCGACCTTTGGTCCATCGTGTGCGAGCTAAACGAAAATGGTTAATGGCCGGAAAAGGCTCGAGCCGGATTGAAGGCTTACGGCTCCAGCTCGACGTCCCAGTAGAGATAGTCGCGCCAGCTCTCGTGCAGATAATTTGGCGGAAATGCCCGGCCATGCTCCTGCAGCTGCCAGCTTGTCGGTCGAATCGGGTCGCGATGTGCATGCATATGCGCTTCGGCCGGGGTGCGCCCTCCCTTGCGCAAATTGCACGGAGCGCACGCCGTGGTGACATTCTCCCAGGTGGTGCGGCCACCTTGCGCGCGCGGAATCACATGGTCGAAGGTCAGCTCCCTCGCCGATCCGCAATAGACGCAACGGAATTTGTCGCGAAGGAAGAGGTTGAACCTGGTGAAGGCCGGATATTCGTTCGGCCGCACATAATCGCGCAGCGCGATGACTGACGGAAGCTTGAGCGAACGGCTTGGGCTATGCACTTCGCGCTCATAATGCGCGACGACGTCCACCCGCTCGAGGAACATGGCCTTGACCGCGGTCTGCCAAGGCCAGAGGCTCAAGGGATAATAAGACAGCGGCGTGTAATCGGCGTTGAGCACCAATGCCGGGCAAGCGTCGGGATGGCGGATGATTTCGGGATGATACATGCGAGCGCCTGCACAGCCTTTCGTTCGGTGGTCCGAACTCCAGCTCCCCGGCCTCGTCGCACGCAAGGAGGAGAGGGCCTCGGCCCGTCTTCCCTTGTTGCCCAGCCGGCTGCCAGCCCGGCGTGACATCCTTATGACAGCATTTTCAATGACTCCGGGTCAAGAGTCCATTCGGCAACACATTTCATGATTGTGAGTCGCTTCGCGCCTTCGCCGACCGGGCGATTGCACCTCGGCCACGCCTTCAGCGCCGCGCTTGGTCATCGGCGAGCGCGCGAAAGCGGCGGCAAGTACCTGCTTAGGATCGAGGATCTCGACCAGACCCGCGCACGGCCGGAATTCGTCGAGGGCATCTACGAGGATCTTGAATGGCTGGGCCTTGGCTGGGATGGACCGGTATGTGTGCAGTCGCGTCGCACTGCTGCATATGCCGACGCGCTCGACCAACTGAAATCACGGGGTCTCGTTTACGCCTGCTTTTGCACGAGGGCCGACATCGCCCAGTCGCTCACCGCTCCGCATGGGGACGCTGCGACATCTTATCCCGGTACGTGCCGCGATCTTCCCGACGATCCTGATCGGCGGGCAAGCACACCGCATTGCTGGCGCCTCAATTCCGGCGAGGCGCTGAAGCTCGTCGGGCTGCCATCCTGGCGAGAGGCGGACGGGCGGCAATTCAGGGGCGAAGCTTCGCAGATCGGCGACGCCATCCTTGCGCGAAAGGATGCGCCCGCTTCCTATCATCTCTGCTGCGTGGTCGACGACGCAGCAACCGGCGTGACCATTGTCGTGCGCGGAGCGGACCTTAGGCCTTCGACGCCGATCCAGCGATTGCTGCAGCTGCTCCTGGGCTTGCCGGAACCAGCCTACCTGCACCATTCGCTTGTCACGCATTCCGACGGCCGTCGCCTCGCCAAGCGCGATCTCGCACCGACGCTTGCCACCATGCGAGATAGCGGATTCGACGGGGCAATGCTCGCCGCCGACCTTCTTGCGGGTGAGCTTCCGCTTGGTTTCGCATTTCACGACGAGTAGAGCGCGAGGCCATGACACCGATCCTGATGATCCTCCTGCTGCTGGCGATGGCCGCGGTGGTCTACGTCCTCGTCCGCGGCGTGATGTCGATGGCGTCCGGCAAGGACGTGACCGGCGAGCAATCGCAGGCCTGGATGCGCAAGCGCGTGCTGTTCCAGGCGGTCGCGATCGTCATTGTCATCCTGATCCTGTTCGTGGCCGGCAACTCCGGCCGCTGATGGTCAAGCTCAACAAGATCTATACGCGGACGGGCGATGGCGGGAGCGCCGGCCTCGTCGACGGATCGCGAGTGAGCAAGTCCAGCCTACGAATGATCGCGATCGGCGAAGTTGATGAGGCGAACGCCGCGATCGGCGTCGCAATTGCGAGCCTGTCGGATGACGCTCTCTCGAAGCACTTGCTGACGATTCAAAACGACTTGTTCGACCTCGGCGCCGATGTCGCTACTCCAGGCGATAACGAAGGCGCGCTGCGCATCGTCGCCTCTCAGGTCGATCGGCTCGAACGCCAGATCGACGCAATGAATGCCGATCTCGATCCATTGACCAGCTTCATCCTTCCAGGCGGATCGCCAGCGGTCGCTGCGCTCCACCTTGCCCGGGCAATTGTTCGCCGCGCCGAGCGCGCTGCCGTCGCTCTCAACGAACGGGAACAGCTGAACCCGCAGCTGCTGGCTTATCTCAATCGGCTCTCCGATCATTTGTTCGTTGCCGCGCGCCATGTCGCGGCAAGCCAGAACGGCGACATACTCTGGCAGCCGGGCGCCACGCGCGACGCCTGACCGCTAAAAAAGAACATTTAGGGAACTTTTGGGTTGGCCGCGGGCGTCTTTCGTGGCAGGGGCTGCCGCATGGCCAGGGCGGATAGGGAAACCGGGCCGACCGAATTGAGCGAGAGGCTGTTCGCCACCCGCAAGCTGACGCTCGACCTCGCCGCTCCGCTTTCCGACGCAGATTCGACGATTCAGCCTTTCCCGGACGCGTCGCCGGCGAAATGGCATCTGGCGCACACGACCTGGTTCTTCGAAACCTTCATCCTTCGCGACCATGTGCTCGGCTACACGCCGTTCGACGAGCGCTACGGCTTTCTCTTCAACAGCTATTATGAAGGCGAGGGTCCGCGCCACGCACGGCCTCGGCGAGGAATGGTCAGCCGCCCTTCCCTCGACGAGATCCGGAATTATCGCGCACATGTCGACGAGGCGCTCGCACGCGCGTTGCCCAGGCTTTCCGATTCCGCGCTCGATCTTGTCGAGCTGGGCATCAATCATGAACAGCAGCACCAGGAGCTGTTTCTGACCGACATCCTCGCGACCTTCGCCGAGAATCCGCTGGAGCCTGCTTATGGCGAATTGCCGCCGCCCTCCTGCTTCGCCGTGGAATCCCTGACCTATCATCCCGGTCGCGAGGGCCTTGTCGAAATCGGCGCCGGGGAAGGCGGATTTGCTTTCGATAGCGAGCGGCCGAGGCATCGAACGTTCCTCGAACCGCACGAGATCGCGAACCGCAGGATCACCAACAAGGAATGGAACGAGTTCATCGCCGACGGCGGTTATTCGACGCCGACCTTGTGGCTGTCCGACGGCTGGGCCTGGGTTCAGGAAGGGAGCATCAGCGCCCCCCTCTATTGGCGCGCGGACGACACCGAGTTCACGCTCGGCGCTCGGCGCGAAATCGAATGGGCCGCTCCCGTTTCCCACATCAGTTTTTACGAAGCCGATGCTTTTGCGCGGTGGTCCGGAGCGCGGCTGCCCACCGAGGCGGAATGGGAAAGCTTCGCAATTTCGGCGGACCCGAACATGGGAAATCAGCTGGACGATGCGGCCGCAATTGCGCCCCGGCCGGGAGGCGGAATCTTCGGCGATGCGTGGGAGTGGACCACAAGCGCTTTCACGCCCTACCCCGGCTTCGCACCGGCCGCCGGAGCGGTTGGCGAATATAACGGTAAATTCATGAGCGGGCAGTTGGTGCTCAAGGGCGCGAGCTGCGCGACGCCGCGCGGGCATAGCCGGGCATCCTATCGCAACTTCTTTCCACCCAGCGCCCGCTGGCAATTCACGGGGCTCCGCCTTGCTCGCAATAATTGACGATCAGACCCGCGCGTTTCGCGACGATGTCCTCGCCGGACTGTCGTCGCCGATCCCGTCGATCCCCGCCCGGTGGCTCTACGACCGTCGCGGATCGGAGTTGTTCGACGAAATCACGAGGCTCCCCTCTTATTATCCGACGAAGACGGAGACAGCGTTGCTCGAGGCCGTCATGCCCGACATCGCGACCCGCATTCCGCGCGGAGCGGCGGTCGTCGAATTTGGCGCCGGGTCCGCGACCAAGACGCCCATCTTGCTCGAAGCAATCGCACCCGCCGCTTACGTCCCGGTGGATATTTCCGGCGATTATCTAAACGCCAGCGCGACTGAATTGCAGAAGCGCTTCCCTTCGCTCGATGTCCTTCCGGTCATCGCCGATTTCGCGCGGCCATTCAGCCTGCCAGGCGGTCTCGAGCAATTGCCGAAGCTCGGCTTTTTCCCCGGATCGACGATCGGCAACTTCGTGCCTCGAAGCGCGACCGATCTCTTGCGGCATTTCCGCGAGTTGCTTGGTGTCGGGTCGCAGCTTCTCATCGGAATGGACCGGGTGAAGCCGATCGATCGGCTGCTCGCCGCCTATGACGAACCCGAAGGAATCACCGCGGAGTTCAACCTGAATTTGCTCAAGCGCATCAATCGCGAGCTCGATGGCGACATTCCGGTCGACGAATTCCGGCATGAAGCGCGCTGGAACGACATCCTGTCGCGGATCGAAATGCACCTGCTCCCGACGCGCGACGTCGAGTTCACGATCGCCGGGCAGCGCTTCCGATTCTCCGCCGGTTCCTCGATCCACACCGAGAACAGCCACAAATATGAGGCTCGCGGCGCGCGACTGCTGCTCCTCGCCGGCGGCTGGACTCCGGTCGCGGAATGGACCGATCCGGCGGGCGACTTCAGCATCGTCCTCGCCGAGGCCCAGCCCAATCGTTTCGCGCCCTGATTGCCCGCTCGACCGCGCGCGGCTAATCGGCGGTCATGCTGCACGCCATATTCCAGATCGCGCACTATCTGCTGACCATCCTGTTCTGGATCATCATCATCCAAGTGATCCTTAGCTGGCTGTTCGCGTTCAACGTTCTCAATACGAGTTCGCACGGCGTGCGCGCCTTCGTCGTTGCCCTCGATCGAATCACCGGCCCGCTTTACCGGCCGATCCGCCGCGTCCTTCCGGACTTTGGCGGAATCGACTTCAGCCCGCTCGTCCTCATCATCCTCATCCAGATATTGCACATGCTTCTAAGCGGCGCTGAAGCGAGCCTGACTTCCTACGGGCCATGAGCGCACGTCTGATCGACGGCAAGGCCGCAGCGCTCAACATCCGCCAGAGGGTCGCCGAATGCGTTGCGGATTTCCAGCAGCGGGTCGGGCGGCCACCCGGTCTTGCGACCGTGCTGGTCGGTGAGGACCCCGCAAGCTCGGTCTACGTACGCTCAAAGAACCGCGCCACTGCCGAGGCGGGCATGATCAGCTTCGCACACAACCTGGCCGATACGACGAGCCAGTCGGATCTCCTCGATCTTGTTGCCGACCTGAACACCGACGAGCGTGTCGACGGAATCCTCGTGCAGCTTCCGCTGCCACCGCAGGTCGATCCCGGCCGCGTGATCGCGACCGTTGAGCCATCAAAGGACGTCGATGGTTTCAATGTCGCCAATGCCGGCTTGCTGGCGACCGGACAGGATTCGCTTGTGCCGTGCACGCCTCTCGGCTGTCTTCATTTGCTCAAAAGCCAGCTTGGTAGCCTGGAGGGCCTCAACGCCGTCGTGATCGGCCGGTCGAATATCGTCGGAAAACCGATGGCCTTGCTGCTGATCGGCGAGAACGCGACCGTGACGGTCGCCCATTCGCGCACTCGTGACTTGCCGGCTGTCGTTCGTAGCGCGGACATTGTCGTTGCCGCCGTCGGTCGCGCAGAGATGGTGCGTGGTTCGTGGATCAAGCCGGGGGCAACAGTGATCGACGTCGGCATCAACCGGCTTCCGACCGACGACGGCAAAAGCCGCCTCGTCGGCGATGTCGCCTTCGCGGAAGCGCTGGAAGTCGCCGGCGCGATCACTCCTGTCCCAGGGGGTGTTGGACCAATGACCATCGCGATGCTGATGCGGAACACTCTCGTCGCCGCATATCGCCGTGCAGGCCTTGCAGATCCGGAGGGGTTATGATCGTCGCACTTCTTCTTGCCGCTTCACTTCCGACCGCAGTCGATGCGGAGCGGGCGTTCGCCGCCGATGCCCAGCGAATCGGTCAATGGACCGCCTTTCGCAAATATGCCCATCATGATGCCGTGATGTTCAGTCCGCAGGCCGTATGGGCGCGAGACTTCCTCAAGGATTTGAAGGATCCTCCGAAGTCGGTCGAATGGTGGCCCGGCGCGAGCTTCGTTTCGTGCGACGGGCGAACCGCGGTCAACACTGGCCCGTGGACGAGGACGGGGGGCCGTCACGGCTATTTCACCACGGTGTGGCAGCGCGAGAAGGGCGAGTGGCGCTGGGCCTATGACAATGGCGATTTTCTCAAAACTCCGCGACCCGTCCCCGCACATCCGTTCGTGCGCAAGGCCGTGTGCCGGGGCAAGGCGCCCGGAGCACCGATTATCCCGCCTCCGCCGCTTACTCCGAAACAGGCGCGGACCACTCCCGAGGATCAAGGTCGTGGCGAGTCCGCCGACAGGACGCTCGGCTGGGACTGGAAGGTCGACAAGAAGGGCGGCCAGCGCTTCCGAGTCTATTTGTGGAACGGCCGGAATTACGAGCAGGTGCTTTACAACGAGATCAAAGCCACATGATCGAGTTGTTCGGCTCGGCGCTGGTCACCTTCCTGGTGATCATTGACCCGCCAGGCTGCGCGCCGATCTTTGCCAGCCTGACGCGGGGCGCCTCGTCAGCTGATCGCCGCGCGATGGCCGTCCGATCATCTCTGATCGCCTGGGTCATCCTGATGTTCTTCGCGCTCCTCGGGCGCCCGATGCTTCACGCGCTCGGGATCAGCCTCGCGAGCTTCCGCCTCGCGGGCGGAATCATGCTTTTCTTCATCGCGATGGACATGGTTTTCGAACGGCGCACCGAACGACGCTCGAAGCGCGCCGAGGAGATCGAACGAACGCCGGAGGTCGAGGACATCAGCGTCTTCCCGATGGCCATGCCGATGATCGCGGGTCCGGGTTCGATCGCGAGCGCGATGCTCTGGGTCTCTCGCGCCGAGGAGCCGGTCTACGTCGTCATCGTGCTCGCAGCGATTACGACGGTGATGCTTCTGACGCTCATCACCTTGCTCGCTGCCGGTCCGCTAATGCGACTGATCGGCGACAAGGTTGAATCCGCAATCACCAGGATTCTGGGCGTGATCCTCGCCGCGCTTGCCGCGCAATTCGTCATCGACGGCCTAAAGCAAAGCTTTCCGCACGTCCTTGCTTAGCCGGTGACCCGCCACATCCGGAACGGCGAGTCTTTCGGCAAGTCGACAGGAGCCAGCCACTTCGGAACCTGGCCGTGCTCCAGTTGGGCGTAAAAGCCCTTCGGGGTTTCCGCCATGAAGATCGTCGTGGTCGAGCTGTTGGGGCAGGTCAGAAGATAGTTGGAATGATATTTGGCGATAAGCGCGTGCGCCTGGTCCGCGCTTCCCCGGAAGGCGTTCATCACATCCGCGATCTGCTGGCCGTTGCGATGATATGGGCCGGCAATCGAATCATGGTGCGTAACCGTGATCAGGCGCGGCCCGTAATCGATGAACGTAAAGACGATGCCCTTCGGCTGGAGCGCGACCGGATGGTAGGCCCACATCGTATTGCAAAGGCGGTTCGCGCGCTCGATCGCAACGTCGCGCGCCGTCGGCTTCTTGTCCGGCACATAGTCCAGCACCAGAGGGACCAGCGCGCCGAAGCCGGCGATGACGACCAGGCTGACGCCCACTACGCGGACCGCAGGGTAACGCGACATCCAGACGGGAGGCACAAGGGTCCAGATCAAGGTTGCCGCTCCGGGAACCGCGAGCATCTGCGCGGCTGGCCCTGTACGGGTCTGCCAGAAGAGGAGAATCGTCGCGGCGAAGCCGGGCGCGGAGGCCGCAATCACCCGGCGCAGCGCCTCTGGCTCGGCGCGTTTCAGCCACATCAAAAGGAGCCAGCCGAGCCCGCCCGTAATCGGAAGCGCCAGGATCGTGCTCGCCGTCTGCCAGCCATGGCGATAGATCGGCCGAGCCTCGCGGACGTGGCTGAGCCAGAGCCGGTCGACCTCGGGAGAAACGCCCTCAAGCCGGTGGAGGCAATGCGGCCACATGACGGCGTGGAAAGCGGCAACGGCGATGCCGGCCAAGGCCGCAAGCGCAAGGCGGTGCTTCCAGTCCGCCGGCGACAGCCAGGAGAGGGCGAACAGCAAGGCTCCGCCCAGAAGGGCGTCGGAAAGCCAGACCGGTGAGAGTGCGTCGCAGACCGCATTCCGGTTGGCGTAGGAGGCGAAAAGCAGGAAGCCGAGCGCGGTCCCGGCGGCCAGCACGATCGCATAACCGCCCAGCCGCTCTCGCTCATCGCGGTCGATCACCCAGAACAGCGCGATCGCAACCCCCGCAATCGCGAGGTAGATCAGCATCTCGAGCCCGATGACCAGCGACAGTGAAGTGGCGAGCCCAAGCGTCAGGCCGCCACGCAATCTCTTCGGATCCGCGATCGCCGCAATGGCCAGCGCCAGGAACGCCAGCTGCCAGCCGTGGTGGTCGATGCGTTCGGGCATGAACATGCCGTTGGTCGAACCGGCAAAGAAAACCGCTCCAAAGGCCAGCGGGAAAGCGCGTCGGTCGACCAGCCTTCGCGTCGTCAACGCGAGCGAGAAAAGAAGCAGAAGGTAGGGAAGCAGTGGTGCGATGCCGACCGCCCAGCGCTCGGCTGCCGGCCCTCCCAGCAATGGGCGAAGGATCAGGATCAAGCCTGCGATCGGCAGGTCGACCAGGCGCGACCAATGGATATTGGCGCCGAAGGGCCGGTTGAGCCGATAATTGCGAAGGTCGAACCAATCCTGGCCGTGAAGCAGGCCGCGGACCTGCATCATCCGCATGTTGTCGTCGGTGTCGGTCAGATTGAAAAAGCGGATGTCGTTCCATCGGCTGACGATGAACCAGGCGCAAAACAGCACCCACGTGAGCGCAACGACCCACTTCCAATTGCGGTCGAGCCAATCTAGCCCCCGCGCGATAGCAACCTCGTCCTTGCGCTGCTCCATGTTTCGCGCTGTAGCCGGTGAACTTCAAAGGACAAGCTGCCCAGCCGAAGGTTTAATCCGCAAGTAACGTGATGCTTTCCATGCTTTCCCCTGAACGCCGCACGGTACTCGCGCAGCTCGCCCGCTTCGTCGTCAGTGGAGCGTTCGTGACCGCGCTCGGCGTGGGCGTTTACGCGATCGTCGCCCTGGTGCTTCGCTGGCACCCCCAGCTCGGGAACTTCCTCGCCTACGTCGTCGCCGTGGTGACCGGCTATGTCATGCACAGCCGATGGAGCTTCCGCGGTCACGGCAGCGAGCGGACGCACGGCACGAAGGTCCGTTTCGCCGCGGTCTCGCTGATCAGCTATGCGCTCAACACGTTATGGGTCTGGCTGCTGTTCACGCGGTTGCACCTCGGGCGCGCGGCCCCGATCGCGCCGATGCTCTTCATCACGCCCGCAGTCACGTTCACTCTCAACCGATACTGGGTTTTCCGCTGATGGAGCGCGTCGTCTATGATCAGATGGCCGAGCTCGATCAGCGTCACTGGTGGTACCGCGCGCGCCGGGAAGTTTTGGCAGCGCTGATCCGCCGGACAGTTCGTCCGCCTGCCGCCGCGAAGATCCTCGAGATTGGTTGCGGCACCGGCCACAATCTCGCGATGCTCAGGCAATTCGGCGAAGTCGACGCGCTCGAGCTCGACGATGCGGCTCGGGAAATCGCCCAGCAGCGTCTCGGCCATGCGGTCATGGACGCTCCCTTGCCCGACCTGACCGGGGTTCCGGAACGGTGTTACGACATCGTCGCGGCGCTCGATGTCATCGAGCATATCGACGATGACGCGGCGGCGCTCGCGTCGATCGCCAAGCGGTTGAAGCCCGGCGGCAAGCTCCTCATGACGGTTCCGGCGCATCAATGGATGTGGTCCGCCCATGACGTCGTGAACCATCATCGGCGCCGCTATTCCAGGACGGCGCTCAAGAGGCTCATTCAAGGGTCGCCACTGAAGCTCGAACGTATCGGCTATTTGAATAGCTTGCTGTTCCCGCTCGCGATGGCGGATCGTCTATCGTCGAAGCTTCGCGGGAAGGACGATGCGAATTTGTCGCTTCCGCCGGCGCCGCTCAACGCGGCTCTCGAAGCCGTCTTTTCGGCCGAGCGTCACCTGGTCGGGCGCTTTCCCTTGCCCCCTGGCTTGTCGCTCTTCGCGGTGGCGTCGGCGACATAGCCGAGCGTCACAGGTCTGGGCTGACGGCCCGCAATCTCCTGAACGATATAGAGCGGGCGCCCTTTCGCCTCATTGTAGAGGCGGCCGATATATTCGCCCATCAGCGCGAGGACGAACATCTGGACCGCGCCAAGGACAACGACGACGAGCATCAGCGAGGTCCAGCCCTGGATGCTCTGCCCGGACAGCCACGCGTAGGCGATGTAGAGGATGATCAGCAGCGAGCCGACCGAAAGCCACAGCCCCGCATGGCTCGCGAGCTTCAAAGGTGCTGACGAAAATCCGGTCAGCGCGTCAAAGGCGAAGCGTATCATTTTGCGCAGCGGATATTTGGTTTCGCCCGCAAAGCGCCGGTCGCGATCGTAGGTGAACGGCGCCTGCTTGAACCCGATCCAGGCGACCATTCCACGGATAAACCTGGCCTGCTCCGGCATTGCCAGAAGCGCATCGAGGGCGCGCCGGCTCATCAATCGGAAGTCGCCGGCATCGAGGGGAATGTCGACTTCGGTCGCACGCGACAGCAGCCTGTAGAAACCGTGCGCCGTCGCGCGCTTGAACGGCGTCTCGCCCGCCCTGCTCCTGCGCACGCCGTACACGACGTCCGCACCGTCCCTGCGCATTGTTTCAAGCATCTGCGGAAGGAGCTCGGGAGGGTCCTGCAGGTCCGCGTCGATGATGAGAATGACCTCTCCACGGCAGAGATCGAGGCCGGCGGTCAGCGCCAGCTGATGGCCGTGGTTGCGCGACAGGTTCACGCCGACGACATGCGGATCCTCGTCGGCCAGCCGCCGCATGATCGGCCAGGTCGAATCGCGGGACCCGTCGTTCACCAGGACGATCTCATAATCGTCGCCTGCTGCTCCGCGCGCAGCGGCAGTGAGCCGCTCGTGCAGCGTCGGCAGGCAAGCTTCCTCGTTGAAGCAGGGGACGACAATCGACAGAGCAGTCATGGATGCAGCCGATAGAGGATAGAGCCCGATCCGCGCCAGACCGGCGTCAAATCCGCAACGAGACGGTGGTCGTAACCGGACGGATCGACAAGCCAGACATAATCGAAGTCCTTTCGGGGCAGTAACGCGAGCGACTGGTTGATGGTCTTGTGCAATCCGTCGCGGCACCTGTTGTCGAGGACGATCTGCGACGGATCGGCAGCATAATAGCCCGCAGCCTCATATTTGAGATTGAGAAGGTTCGCTCCCTCAACCAGCCATTGGTCATTCGAGAACCCTTCCTTGCGAACCATGACCATGGCGCCGAGATGGCTGTTTCGCGGAAGTAGCCAGAAATTGCCGCACGGGGCCATCACAAGCGTGACGACTCGCGCTCCGCGCTCGACATGATTGAGAGCGGCGAGCTTAGCGTTCTGGTCGTTTGCGGCTCTCGCGAGACTTTCCGTCGTCGAGCCGAGACGAATGACGCAGAAAAGCAATCCTGCGATCGCCAGGCCGCTGCCAAGGCGAGGAGCGATTTCTCCGCGGAAACGAATGGCGAGGAGGAGAACCGCGATCATGTAAGGCGCAAGCCGCATGTCGGCATAGGCCGAGCCGAACACGATGCGAGGCAGGCAGATGAAACCGACCACGAGCACCAGGCCCGAAAAGGCGAGGTTGCGCGAAAAGGTGAGATGCCGGTTGCGAAGCGCTTCGATGAGCACGACGACCGCTACGCCAACGGAGACGATGTCGTACCATTTGTACCGGTCTCGCAACGCCATCTGCAGCCAGTAGAATTTCGCCTTCCAGTTGAACCAGTCACCGGTCGAACCGCCGTGGGTCTCGCTCCGCCAGACGAGCATGATCAGGATCGGCAGGGCCATGACCGCGGCATGGAGCGCCGCGTGGATTCCAGCCTTCCACCAGGTTGTTCCGCGGTCATGAAGGCGGACGGCTTCCGCGGAGAAGCAGAGCAACCCGAGAGCGCCCCATCCATATGTGTGGCAGAAGAAGACGATGAGCGAGATCGGGACAAAGAGCCATGCACGCAGCTTGGTGCGTTCGGTACGCCCGAGGTGCAGCCAAAGGCCAAAGGCGAGGAACGCCAATGCCATCGACAATGCGAAATTGACGAAGCCGAAAAGGAAGGGATGCCCGTAGACAAACGGAATTGCGAAGAAAGCCGTCGGAGGGATCCGACCGTGAACTTCGCGCGCAACCCACAAGAATCCGGTGACCGTGAGCGGAGGGATCAGCAAGACGATCAGCTTCACCGCGGGCTCGAGACCGATTAGGCGGCCGAGAGGCATGACCAGCAGGTCGACGCCCAAATTGCCGATCGCCGACCAATGATAGCTGTAATATTTCTGAAGCCAGGGCGAATGGTTGATGTCGAGTTCAACACGGTACCGGCCCATATGTCCGAGCAGGTCAACCAGCGGCGGTATTGACGGATAGAGTAGCGGGACCATCGAGGCGAGGATAAGCGTCAGCGCCAGCCATGGCTGGTCCCACCATGGGCGTTTGGGCGCCATCGAAGTCTCACGCATACGTTGTGAACTCCGGCAAACGGCACCCTCCCCTCAAGGTTGCGGGCCTTGCCAGCCGTTAGTCGTGCATTCAAGCGGCATACAGCTTCGCTGCATACACTCCGCCCAGCAAAACTACGGAGACATCCAATGAAAAAGCTGGTCCTTGGCGGCATCGCGGCCGCCGCAATCTGTGCCGC
The DNA here is from genome assembly GCA_035536015.1 of Sphingomicrobium sp. Taxonomy (GTDB): domain Bacteria; phylum Pseudomonadota; class Alphaproteobacteria; order Sphingomonadales; family Sphingomonadaceae; genus Sphingomicrobium. The sequence goes on along the minus strand of DATLOY010000062.1, from coordinate 4,062 downwards.
CGTGCCCGCTTTCGCGCAGGCGCAGGCCCCCGCCCCTGCCCCGGCTCCAACGCCCCAAGTGCAAACCTTCGTCCATCGAATGCCCATGAAAACGGAAACGCGGAATGAGGCCGTCGATCACGCGCGGAAAATGTTCGCCCGGCTCGATGCCAATCGCGACGGCTTCGTTACGCGTGAGGAAGCGGATGCCGCTCACAAGGCGATATCAGGTGAGATGCGCGATCATTTCGCGCAACGCCTCACCCAGCATGACGGGATGCAGGCTGCGGATCGGGGCGCGGCATTCGACCGGCTGGATGCCAACCACGACGGCGTCATCACTCGCGACGAGTTTGCCGCTGCGCAACCGATGGTCCGGGAGGAGCGGCGCATCGTGATGCGCGAAGGCGGTCCGGGCAAGATGCGCATGCACGACGTGCGCATGGGCATGCACGGCAGGATGTTCGATCAGGCCGACGCCAACCATGACGGACGGGTGTCGCTGCAGGAGATGACCAATTTGGCGCTTCAGCATTTCGACACTGCCGATGTGAACCATGACGGGCAGCTGACCCCTGAAGAGCGGATGCAGATGCATCAGCGAATGAGGGAACAGCGGCGCCCCGCCTGAACCCTCGAGGGATAAGGACTGCTGGGCCCGGCGTTCGCGCCGGGCCTTTTCTCTGCCCGCGGCGTGGCAATTTTGTTACGGACGTTCCCGACTCGAATTCGAGCAAGGGGAAATTGTCCGTGCGTTACATCAAGCTAGCCGCCTTTCTGGCCACCGCCGCCATCCCTTTCAACTCCGCCCGGGCGGACGAAGGCATGTGGACGTTCGATGCCTTTCCAACAGCGAAAATGCAGGCGGCCTATGGCTGGGCACCCGACCAGGCATGGCTCGACAAGGCCCGCTCGGCGGCGGTCCGACTGACCGGCGGCTGCTCGGCCAGTTTCGTCTCGGCCGACGGCCTGATCCTCACCAATCATCACTGCGTCGTCGACTGCCTGCAGAACCTTTCGACCGCGAAGAACGACCTCGTGGCCAACGGCTTCATCGCCGGTGCCCGGGCGCGGGAGCGGCTTTGTCCGGGGCAGCAGGCGGAAGTCGTCACGTCCATCCGCGATGTCACCGGCGACGTGAAGGGCGCGATCGGCGCCCTGACCGGCGAAGCAGCGATCAAGGCGCAGGACGCGCGGATCGCGGACATCGAAAAGTCCGGCTGCCCGGACACCGCCGCCACCCGCTGCGAGGTCGTGAAGCTCTACGGCGGCGGCGAATACAAGCTCTACACCTATCGCAAGTTCAGCGACGTCCGGGTCGTCTGGGCACCGGAATTCCAGGCCGCCTTCTTCGGTGGCGACCCCGACAATTTCAATTTCCCCCGCTATGCGCTCGATGCGAGCTTCCTTCGCGCATATGAGAATGGGAAGCCGGTCGCGACTCCCGCGCATTTGCAGTTCAACGCAAGGCCCCCGGTCGACGGTGAGGCAACCTTCGTTGTCGGCAATCCAGGCTCGACCCTCCGGCTCTACACGATGGACCAGCTCGGCATGCAGCGCGACCTCGTGCTTCCGATCACCGTCACGACCTATTCCGAGCTGCGTGGGCGAATGCTGACCGCGATGGAGGCCAGCCCGACGAAGGCACGCGAGGGGGCCGACAGCCTGTTCGGTCTCGAAAATTCGCTCAAGGTCTACATCGGCCGCGAAAAGGCGCTGAACGATCCGGCGTTCGTGAAGACGCTCGACGACGCCGAAGCGGCGCTGCGTGCGAAGGCCGCCGGCGATCCGGCGATTGGCAATCCGTGGAACGATATCGCAGGTGCGACCAGCGCCTATCGCAACATCTATATCCCCTATCGCTTCCTCGTCACCGTTCCGCGCGGCGATCTTTACAGCTACGCTCAAACCCTGGTCCGCGTCGCGGAGGAGCGCGCCAAGCCCAATAACGAGCGGCTACCTCAATATACGGACAGCCGCCTTCCCCTCCTCGAGAAGGAGGTGCTCGACGCCCAGCCGGTTTATCCGTGGCTCGAGCAGCTACGCCTCGAATGGGCCCTGTCGAAGGGTCGCGAATATCTTGGTGCCGACGACGCGGATACGAAGCTGCTGCTTGGCCGGGAATCGCCGGAAGGGCTTGCGGCGCGATTGGTGGGCGGCACGAAGCTCGCCGATCCGGCCTATCGCAAGGCTTTGTGGAACGGCGGCAAGGCCGCGATCGCCGCGTCCAGGGACCCGATGATCGTCTATGCGCGCAAGCTCGACGCCCGGCAGCGCGAGCTGCAGAAGCAATTCAATCAAAGCTATGACGCGCCCGTCACCGCGGCTCAGGCGAAGCTCAGCCAGGCACGCTTCGCCGCCTACGGCAACTCGGTCTATCCCGACGCGACATTCACTCTGCGCATCAGTTACGGCAAGGTGCAGAGCTGGGTCGAGCGCGGGCAGCAGGTCCCGACGCGCACGACAATGGCGGGAGCATTTACTCGCGCGACGGGCGCCCAGCCGTTCAAGCTGGCGAAGGCGTTCGTCGCCAATGAGTCCCGGATCGACAAGTCGACGGTCTATGATTTCGTGACGAACAACGACATCATCGGCGGCAATTCGGGATCGCCCGTGCTCGATCGTAACGGAACCGTGATCGGCGCCGCATTCGACGGCAACATCCACTCGCTGGGTGGAGATTTCGGGTTCGATCCGACGGTCAACCGCACGGTCGTCGTCTCAACCGAGGCGATTCGGGAAGCGCTCGAACATATCTATCCGGATCCGGCGTTGCTCGCCGAGCTCAAGCGTCCGTAGGTTCGAGCGCCTTTCGCCGCGCTGAGCTGCGCGGCTTCTTCGGAGCCGCCGGCTCGGCCGCGATCCTGCGATACCTTTGCTCGGTCTCGAGCATGTAATCGCGGGTGATCGGAAGTGCGTTGCGGTCGCGGATATATTGCACCTGGTAATTGCAGGCCGCTCCGCTCTCGAACATCACGATCCCGCCGGCGAGATAGAATTCCCACATGCGGAAGAAGCGCTGGTCGTACATCTTCTCGATCTTCGCCCGCGCCTTCGTCGCGCGCTCGAGCCAGTGGCGCAGCGTCAACGCATAATGCAGCCGCAGATTCTCGACGTCGCTGGCGATCAGCCGTGACTTCTCGCTCGCACCCAGCATTTGCGACAGCGACGGCAGATGATAGCCGGGGAAGATATATTTGTCGGTGAACGGATCGGGCGCCTTCGACACTTCGCCGAGCTTGCCGATCGTGTGCAGCAGCATGACTCCATCGGGCTTCAGCAGCTCGCGGCACTTGGCGAAGAATTCGTCATAATGCTTCGCCCCGACATGTTCGAACATGCCGACGGAGACGATTCGGTCGAACTGCTCGTCGAGGTGCCGGTAGTCGATCAGCTCGAACTTCACATGGTCCGACACGCCCGCCGCCTCGGCCCGCTGGCGCGCGATCTTCAGCTGATGCTCCGACAGCGTCACGCCAAGCACGTCGACCCCCGCGACCTTGTGCAGGTAAAGCGCCATCCCGCCCCAACCGCAGCCGATGTCGAGCACGCGCTGCCCCGGCTGCAGTGCCAGCTTGGCGGCGATATGCGCTTTCTTGTTCGCCTGGGCCTGTTCGAGACTGTCGCCCGGATCGGCGAAATAGGCGCAGCTGTATTGCTTGTCCTCGTCGAGGAAGAGTTCGTACAGCTCGTCCTTCAAATCATAATGATGCGCCACGTTGCGCCGCGCCCGCTTGAAGTTGTTCTTCTGGAACAGCTTCAGGAAGCGTTTCCTGCCCTTGCCCTTGCGCATGGCGGCGCGGCCCTCGCCCGAATCCTCCCAGCGGTTCGCGCCGGTGACCAGTTCGAGCAGGTCGAGGATCGTTCCGTCCTCGATGATCAGCCGCCCGTCCATATAGGCCTCGCCGAGCTTCAGCCGCGGATTCGTCGCGATGTCGAAGGCGACGCGCCGGTCGGTGAAGCGCACCGTCAGATGCTTGCCCCCGCCCTTCCCGAGGGTCTGCGGCGCCTTCCCCGGCATGAGGAGCGTGATGCTGCCCCTGGTCAGCAGCTTGTCGACGAACTTCCCGATCAGCGACATAT
>DATLOY010000061.1:0-2290 GCA_035536015.1 Sphingomicrobium sp. | reverse complement strand
GCCGGTCGAGCCGGTCGGCTCGCTCGATGAACTCGCCGCTGCGTTCGATTTCTCGCATTTCGGCCGAGCGCCTGCGCATTTCGATCCACACGATGTCGAGCTGATCAATGCGCGGCTGCTTCACAGGCTCGATTATTCAGCGGTCGCCGACCGCCTCCCCGATGAAGCGAACGAAGGGGATTGGCTGCTCCTCAGGCCGAATCTCGAACGGCTTTCCGACTTCGACGGCTGGTTTCGCGTGATCCGTGGCGAGATCGATCCGCCCAACCTCAGTCATGACGAACGCTTGCTGGTCAAGGACGCGGCTCCGGTCGCCGAAGGGCTCGACTGGTCGTCGGAGCCGTGGATCGCGCTGACCAATGAGTTGAAGGCCTCGACAGGGAAAAAGGGCCGCGAACTCTTCCACCCCCTTCGCCTGGCGTTGACGGGACGCGAGAGCGGGCCGGAAATGGCGGGCCTCATCAAGCGCATGGGGAAGGACCGGACGGTCAGCCGCCTCGAAGCCGCCGCCAAGAGATAATCCGTCCCGAATCGGCGCGTATTTTCCCTCTTGCGGAACAAATGTAATGATGTAACATTGCCTTCATCGGACTCGAGTGAAGGAGGGTTATATGCTTGCTTACTCCGCCAAGCGCTCCGTTGCCTCCGCCAACCCTTCCCCCAATGCCATGCTGGCGATCATCGTCGGTCACATCGCCGTCATCGCCGCCGTGATGAGCGCGAAGATGGACTTACCCCAGCGCATCTTTCACCCGCCGATCATTGTCGACACCATCAAGGAAGATGATCCGCCGCCGCCCAACCCGGCGCAGGCCACTCGGCCGCGCCCGGATCCTATTTTCCAGGCCCATCCCACGCAGCTTCCGCCGGTCTCCGGGCCCGATCCGATCTTTTCAGGCGATCCAGGACCCGTCGGGGCTGGTCCTGTCGCGGGCACCAATCCTGTGCCGATTCCGGACCCCATTCCAGTCCCGCGTCCGGAGGGAATTAGCTCCGGGCCGCAGCTTGCCACTCCTGCATCGGAGCTGAAGCCGGCCTATCCGGCTGCCAAGATCGCGAGCGAAGAAGAAGCGGTCCTGAAGCTGCGACTGACGATCGACGAGCAGGGCCGGGTCATCGGCGTCGACCCGGTCGGCCGTGCCGATCGGGTTTTCCTCGAAGCTGCCCGCCGGCACCTGATGTCGCACTGGCGCTACAAGCCCGCGATGGAAAATGGCCACGCAGTGAGCTCTTCGACGGTCATCACTTTGCACTTCCAGCTGGACGCCTGAAGCGTTCCTGCGCCCAAGGGCTGGCGGTTCCCCCTCGCCAGCCCTATTTTCATGGACATGTCCTGGTTTCCCAAGCCTGTGAGTCCGCGCGCGGCCTTCGTCGACTTGCGCAATTTCATGCGCCAGCGCGGCCGTGAGCAATGGATTGGCGCGTCGCTCGCGGTTCTGATCACGGCGATCATCGTCATCGAATTCCTTGTCGATGCGAAAATCGGGACCGCGCCGCCGCCGCAAATCACCTACGTGCAGCTTTATTCGTCGAACCGCACGGACGCGGAGATCATCGCCGACCAGAAAAAGGACCAGGCGGCGAAAGAGGCGGCCCAGAAGGAAAAGCAGCGCCAATTCCAGAAGCTCGAGAAACAGCTCGGAATGTGATCCGGCCGCGGGGGCAGGATCGCCGCTTCATGGCCGAGGCAATCGCGCTCGGTGAAGATGCGCGTGGCCAAAGCGCACCCAATCCCAACGTCGGCTGCGTCATCGTCTCGAAGGCGGCCAAGATCGTCGGCCGGGGTGCGACCGCCGCTGGGGGACGGCCCCACGCCGAGGCGGTTGCACTGAAGCAGGCAGGCACGAAGGCGCGCGGCTCGACCGTCTATGTCACCCTGGAACCCTGCGCCCACGAGAGCCCGAGAGGGCCCGCCTGCGCGGACCTGTTGGTCGAGGCAAGGCCGGCGAGGGTGGTCATCGCGCTCAAGGACCCCGACCGGCGCATCCTGGGAAAGGGCATTCGCCGGCTCCGCGCAGCTGGAATCGAGGTGAACGTCGGTGTCGAGCGAGAGGCTGCGGAGCGTTCGCTCTCGGGCTGGCTGACGCGAATGCGGCTCGGACGGCCGCGGATCACGCTGAAGTTCGCGCTCTCGATCGACGGCAAGATCTCGCTTCCCTCGGGTGAATCGAAATGGATCACCGGCGAGGATGCGCGACGCCACGTCCATCTCGAGCGCGCGCATTCGGACATGATCCTCGTCGGGCGCGGGACCTATCTCGCGGATCGGCCGCAGCTCGACGTGCGCCTG
>DATLOY010000060.1:0-12586 GCA_035536015.1 Sphingomicrobium sp. | reverse complement strand
TATTATTTCGTCTCCTGGCTTGGCGAGCGCACCGTGGCCGACATCCGTCTTGCGGTGCATCGCAACCTGCTGCGTCTTTCGCCCGGATTCTTCGAAGAGAACCGCCCGGCGGAAATCACATCCCGCCTGACGGTCGACACGACCATCATCGAACAGGTCGTCGGAACCACAATTTCCGTCGCGTTGCGCAACGCGATCATGGCGCTCGCATGCATTGTCATCATGTTCGTGCTCGCTCCCAAGCTCGCGGGCCTGATGCTCGTCGGCGTGCCGGTCGTGATGGGCCCGATCATTTTGCTCGCGCGGCGAGTTCGGGCGATCTCCGTCAGGAGCCAGGATCGTATCGCCGACGTGGGCACGGTCACGAGCGAAGTGCTCGGTGCGATGAAGATCGTGCAGGCATTCAACCAGCAAGGGCGCGAATCCGCGCGCTTCGCAGACGCCGTTCAGCGCGTATTCGCGACCGCCAAGCGGCGGATCCTGCTGCGCGCATGCATGACAGCGATCGCAATCCTCCTGATGTTCAGCGCGATTGTCTTCGTCATTTGGCAGGGCGCCATCGATGTTTCCGCGGGTCGAATGACCGGAGGCACGATCGCCGCGTTCGTCCTCTATGGCGGCCTTCTCGCAGGAGCGCTCGGGAATCTGTCGGAAGTCTATGGCGACCTCCTCCGGGCATCGGGCGCGTCGGAACGCCTGTCGGAATTGCTTCACGCCGAACCCGAGATTCGCGCGCCCGCCAACGCGGTTGCGCTGCCCGAACCGCCGCGCGGCGAGCTCGCGTTCGAGCAGGTGATCTTTCATTACCCAACGAGGCGCGAGACGTCGGCGCTCAACGATTTCAGCCTCGTCGTGAAGCCGCGCGAGCGGCTGGCCGTCGTGGGCCCGTCGGGCGCGGGCAAGACGACGATCTTTCAGCTCGCCGAACGCTTCTACGATCCCCAGGGCGGGCGAATCCTCCTCGATGGGGTCGATATCCGCGACGTCGATCCTGCAGATCTTCGGCAACGCATTGCAATGGTACCGCAGGAAACAATCATGTTCGCCGCGTCGGCGCGCGACAATCTTCGTTACGGCAATTGGGACGCGAACGAGGACGAGATCTGGCAGGCCGCGCGCGATGCGAATGCGGAGGAGTTCCTGCGGGCTCTCCCGGAAGGTCTCGACACGTTCATGGGCGAAGGCGGAGCGCGCCTTTCCGGAGGCCAACGCCAGCGCATCGCGATTGCCCGTGCATTGCTACGCGACGCCCCCCTGCTCCTTCTCGACGAAGCGACGTCCGCGCTCGATGCCGAGAGCGAGCGGCTGGTGCAGGATGCGCTCGACCGACTGATGGAGCATCGCACGACGATCGTCATTGCCCACCGGCTCGCGACCGTTCGCGCCGCCGATCGCATCGTCGTGATGGACCAGGGCCAGATCGTCGAAGAAGGTACGCACGCGAGCCTCACGCGGCGTGAAGGTCTCTACTCCCGCCTCGCGCGTCTTCAGTTCGAAGATCGAGCGGCCTAGCTTTTCGCGGGCGCTTTCCGAGCGCGCGTCGTCCGCTTGCGCGCGGTCGTCTTGCGCGGCTTCGCTGCGGACCGCTTCGCCGGAGCCTTTGTCGCCGCCGCCGACGCGGCTTTCGGCTTCGCGGCACGGCTGCGTGTCGAGCGCGCACCCGCCGTCTTCGCCGCACTCTTGCGCGCGGTCGCTTTGCGAGCCGGCGATTTCCGGGCAGTAGTCTTGCGAGCAGCCGTCTTCCGCGCGGACGATTTGCGCGTCGCGCTCTTCCGGGCAGTAGACTTGCGCGGCTTTGCAGCTGTCGACGAGCTCGGCGAACCGGCGATGTCCGACCATTTGCCCGACATCATGCGCTGCGCAGCTTCGGCGACGGCTTCAGCGATCAGCGAACCGAGCTTGGATGCACTAGAAGCGACGTTGCTCGCCGCCTGCTGCGCTGTGTCGGCAGCGTCGAGACCTGCGTCGCGGATCGCGCGCCGCGCCTTCGGACTTGCAGCGATCGCGGCAGCCGCGGCTGTCAGACCGGCAGCGAGCATTTCCTTGCTCATCGCTGCTTTCGCGATCTTGTCGACCGTGGTCTTTTTGGATCTGGACGTCGTTGAAGAGGATCTTGCCGTTGATGATCTGGAAGAACTTCTGCGCGCCGCTTTTGCCATCGTGATTTCTCCCTCTTGCCCCGTAAAAGACAACTGACAGCCGTAACGGTTCCCTAACGGTGAACGCGTTTCAAGTCTCTTGAAAATGTAAAGGGCACCGCCGCGCGATCGCAGCGATGCCCTTCGACATGGTCAGCGGCCGAAGGTGACGGCCGTTCGTCAGCTTTTAGGGCCTACGAACACCCCTCTCCGACCTCCCTGCTGAACCATGAGACATCGGATCACCTCCTTTCGCTGCGTTGAAGCTGCAAATGAAGATGAGTCCTAATCGGGTTCAACGCAAGACTTGTAATGATGTGAACATTCGGCAATCTTCTTCGCTTCGCGCCGCTCAAGCGCGGCAATCTTCGACAACTCGCGCAAGCTCCGGCCACGCCGGCACAACGAGCATCGGCGTGCCGCTGACGGTCACCGCGATGCGGCCGCGGCTGAAGCTCATCGCATCGAGCAATCCATCATAAGCGGGCAAGCTGGCGCTGATGCGATTGGTGAGCGGATCGAAGCTCGCCGGAATGCTGAGCGAGTTCGAGCTTGTCCACACGACCATGAAGGGCGCGGCCGCGGTCGCGGGCTTGGCGATCGTCACGCGCCGGATTGTGCGGTCGCAGCGGATCGTGAGCTGCGGCAGACCCGATGTGCTGGCGAAGGTCGCTTCGCTTCCGCTTGCCATCGGCGAGTAGGTCCAGCTTCCGGGAAGCGGCGTTGCATATTGCGGCGCGGTGGCGGTGGATTGTGCAACAAGCGGCGATGCAATGAGAAGCGCGGCGAGCGCGGCGAGCGGCTTGATCATGCTCGGTTAGCGGCTCAGCTTGTCGACCTTGGCCTGCAGCGCGGCGAGCTCCGCCTTCAATTGCTCGACGTCGCTGCTTGCAGGTTTCGGCTCGCCTTTGGGCTTTCCGGAAAAGGTGCGGCTCGCCTCCTCGAAAATCGCCATGTTGCGCTTGGCGAGATCGGCGAACATGTTGCCGCCGAAGGCGTCGCGCGCTGCACTCTGGTTGCGCTGGAACGCTTCCATCGCGGCTTCAAGATATTGCGGCACGAAAGTCTGCATCGAGTTGCCGTAGAGTCCAATCAGCTGCTTCAGGAAATTGATTGGAAGCATCGTCGAACCGCGCGCTTCTTCGTCGACGATGATCTGCGTCAGCACCTGGCGAGTGATGTCCTCGCCGCTTTTTGCATCGACGACCTCGAACTCGCGCCCTTCGCGGACCATTTCGGCGAGCCGATCAAGCGTGATGTAGCTCGAGCTTTCCGTGTCGTAGAGCCGCCGGTTCGCATATTTCTTGATCGTCACCTTGCCGGTGGACTTGGCCATGGATCGCTCCCACACTCTCGGCTCATGGCCCTACTACCGGAGCATAGTGCGCTGCAACATGAACGCGCTCCGCGTCCGCTGCCGCTGTTCCTGGAATTGCTGCGACGGGTGTCGGAACACGACCCCGAGATGGCACGCGACGCGCTTGCGGGATTGAAGGCCTATGAAGGCGCATCGCGAGTGGTGTCGCCCGCGCCGAAGGCCGAGATCTCGCACATCGGAGGCGCAAAATTGCGCGACCACGGCGGCGATGGACCGCCGGCTGTCCTCGTCCCGTCCCTCATCAATCCGCCGCGGATCTTGGACCTCGACGATGAGGTGTCGCTGGCCAACGCAATTGCGGTGGCGGGGCGCAACGCGCTGCTCCTCGATTGGGGGCCGGCGGAGCAGCGCCGAAGCCTGGACGTCGCAGGACATGTCGAAGAATTGCTCGTCCCTTTGTTGCGCAGCATCGGTGAGCCGGTTGCCCTGGTTGGCTATTGTCTTGGCGGAACGATGGCGATCGCCGCTGCAAACCTCACCGGCGTCGAGCGCGTTGCGACGCTGGCCGCTCCCTGGGCATTTTCCAATTATCCGGAATCTTCTCGCGGCGCGCTGCTGGACATGTGGCGACATTCGGAACCGGCCGCGCGAAGCCTCGGCGCACTTCCGATGGAAGTACTCCAGGCGGCTTTTTGGTCGCTCGACCCCGAGCGGACGGTGAGAAAGTTCGCGGAGTTCGGCCGGCTGAATCCCGAAAGCCCGGAGGCACAGCGGTTCATCGCCCTCGAAGATTGGGCGAACGAGGGTGAGCCCCTACCCTATCCCGCAGCGCGCGAGCTGATCGAGGATCTTTTCGGCGCCGACGTGACGGACCAGGGCAAGTGGCTGCTCCAAGGCAAAGCGGTGACCGATGAAGTCCGCGTGCCCTTGCTCAACCTCCTCGCCGCCCACGATCGGATCGCCCCTTCTGCGACGGCCGCACGTGGCGATCAGATCGCGATCGCCTCGGGTCATGTCGGAATGGTCGTCGGCTCGGCTCGAAAGCAGCTTCACGAGGCGCTTCGGGGCTTTCTTGACCCCGCTTGCCGCTAGGCCCACCTAAGGCTAAGCGGCCGTTCGCGCACGCACCCGTAGCTCAGCTGGATAGAGCGTTGCCCTCCGAAGGCAAAGGCCACAGGTTCGAATCCTGTCGGGTGCGCCACTGCCTGCAGTCGTATTGATTACGTTCATGTAACGGACGCATAGCGAAACCGCAGCGGCGCAGACTCGCGCCGCATTGCTTCAAGAGCTTCGCATGCTGATCATCCTTCTGGCGTATTTGGGCGGCATACTGACCATCGTCAGCCCGTGCATCCTGCCGGTCCTTCCTTTCGTCTTCGCGCGTGCCGATCGAAGCTTCGTTCGAAGCACCCTTCCGATGCTTGCCGGAATGGCCGCGACATTCGCGCTCGTGGCGACGCTTGCCGCGGTCGGCGGCGGCTGGGCCGTCCAGGCGAACCAGGTCGGCCGCTGGGCGGCGCTGATCCTGCTCGCGCTGTTCGGGATCGCCTTGGTCTTCCCGAGCGTGTCCGACCGCCTGACGCGTCCCCTGGTGGCGCTCGGATCGCGAATGTCGGAGCGGCGGGGACAGCAGGACAGCATCTGGTCGTCGGCCGTGCTCGGCATCGCGACGGGCCTGCTGTGGGCACCATGCGCCGGTCCGATCCTCGGCATCATCTTCACTGCGGCCGCGCTCAAGGGCGCGAGCGCGAGCACGACGCTATTGCTCCTGGCTTATGCACTGGGCGCAGCGACCTCGCTGGCCCTCGCCTTGCTGGTCGGCGGCAAGGTGTTCGCGCGAATGAAGAAATCGCTCGGCGCCAGCGAACGCATCCGCCAGGTGCTCGGTGTGCTGGTGCTCATCGGGGTCGGCGCGATCGCCCTGGGACTCGACACGCGCGTGCTTTCGAAACTGTCGAGCGCGCAAACCGCCGGCCTGGAGTCCGGTTTGGCGCGCAAGCTTGGGCTCAGCCAGCAGATGGGCGAGACCCGCGCCCGAACCAATGCGATGGGCGAACTGGTGCTCCCGGTCGAAGGCGAGCTGCCCCCGCTCGACGGCCTGGGTCCATGGTTCAACAGCGCGCCGCTTTCGCGCGAACAGCTCAAGGGCAAAGTCGTCGTCATCGACTTCTGGACCTACAGCTGCATCAATTGCCTGCGATCCCTCCCCTATGTGCGGGCGTGGGATGAGAAATATCGGCAGAACGGCCTCGTCGTCATCGGCGTGCATGCACCCGAGTTCGCGTTCGAGCGGGAGCCGAAGAATGTCGCGCAGGCGATCAAGGATCTCGGCATCCGCTACCCCGTCGCGCTCGACAACGACTATGTCTTGTGGCGCGCGCTCCACAACAACTACTGGCCGGCGCATTACTTCATCGATGCGCAGGGTCGCGTTCGTTACCACCATTTCGGTGAAGGCGAATATGCGATGTCGGAGCGCGTGATCCGGCAGCTGCTCGCGGAGGCGGGACACGCGCCGGGCGGCGGGATGGTGCAGGCGAGTGCGAGCGGGGCGGAGGCCGCGCCGGACATCGATCAGATTGGATCGCCCGAAACCTACATCGGCTATGCGCGTGCGGATCGCTTCGTGTCGCCGGGCGGGATCGAGCGCGACGCTCCGAAAACTTATGCGAAGGCCTCGCTGAAGCTCAATGACTGGGCGCTCGAAGGCGCGTGGTGGGACGGGAGGCAGAGCGCGCGGTCGCTGCAGCCTGGCGCGAAGATCCTCTTCCGCTTCCATGCGCGCGACCTGCACCTTGTGCTCGGATCGGCGAGCGGCAAGCCGGTCAGGTTCCGAGTGTCGGTCGACGGCAAGGCGCCCGGAGCCGATGCGGGCGTCGACGTGAAGGCCGATGGAAGCGGAACGGTGACGGGTCAGCGGCTCTATCAGCTCGTGCGTCAACGCGGACCGGTCGAGGACCGAACGTTCACGATCGAATTCCTCGACCCCGGAGTCGAGGCATTTTCCTTCACGTTCGGCTGACGATCGTCATCGCTTCCGGGGCAATCTGCCTGGTTTTGTGCGCCCTTCGCGAAGGCTGATCGCGCGTTCCTTCAATAGCGGGCGGTCCTCGAGATCGGCGTTGAGAGCGAAAGCCACACCGCGTGCGTCGACCGGAAATGGAGACTGCTCCTCCAGCCGGACACGCGCAGACGGGGCGGCCTTTGATAGCGCGTCAGCCGCCAAGCCCGCCCTTCTTTCGTCCTGGGCGCCATTGGCCTGGAGCAACGAGGCACAGAGCAAAAGGGCGGCAATTTTAGTCCGTCGGTTCATTGGAACCTCCATCGACAAAAGCAGTACCGCTCACCTTCGGATGAACCAATTCTGGGATTCATAGTCCGCTCGGCCAGGGTCGGCGAAGTCGGTCCACATCCAGATCCAGAGTTGGCCGGGCCGGTAGAGCGACATGTCGGCGTAGACATATCGCGTCGCAAATCCCTGGTGGTAGATGGCGTGGACATAGGTCCGGCTGCCGATGGTCACGGAATCCGCACCGATTTCGGACCAGTCGCAGTCGGTCGGGCTGCACTTTCCCCAAAGGTGCACGTGCCACGGGGGTCCGGGCGGATACGGTTCACCGTTGAGGACCTGATCCTGACAGGTGAAACGAAGGTCCGCGCGAGTCAGGCTTCGAGTATTGGGATCGGCATTCACCCAGCTGCCGACTTCTTGTTGAGCTATGCATTGCGCCTTTGCAGGCGTAGCCACCATGAACAGAACCAACATGCCGCTGCAGAGCGCAAACAGGCGACTCAAGCGAAACAGTCTCGATTTGATTGGGCTCATTGTCCCCTCCCTTAGCGGGGGTGAAGCCCCATCCAGACTTGGCTGGACGGTTGGGACCGAGCGTCAACAACATTAGCCGATCGGCGTCGCACTTACAACGCGAGGGGGAATCGATCAGGCGACCGCCTGGGATAAACGATCAATATTGGCCGTAGCGGCCGCGAACGCTTTCGAGCAATTTGGCGGTGTCGTAACCGACACCGTCCTTGAACACGGTTTCGACCTTTTCGACATCGTGGATGTCGGCAGCGGGATTGCCGCGAACGAGCACGAGGTCGGCGTTCTTGCCGGGAGCGATCGAACCGATGCGATCCGCAAGACCAAGGTAAGTGGCACCGTTAAGCGTACCGATGCGAATGGCCTCAAGCGGGGTGAAGCCTCCTTCCACAAGCAATTCGAGCTCGCGCTGGTCGGCGAAGCCGGGAATGACCCCGCCATTGCCGGTCGGGTCAGGCCCCGCGATCAATAATCCGCCCGCCGCAGCGAATTGGCGCTCCAGCCCAATGTCGTTCCTATAGGCAAGAGCGGCTTTCTCACCTCGCGGAGTCCCCGCGCGGCCGGCGGTCAGGTTCCTCAGATAAAGATAGGATTCCTTCGCCTGGGGGGTGAGCACGTCCATCTGGCGCGCCTGAAGGGGGGCGTGCAGCGGAACGCTTTGTTCGAAGACGGGCAGCGTGGACGTGATCGCGACCCGATGATCGACGAGCAGCTTGATGAGCGCGTTCGCCTGGTCGCTCCCCGGAGTCATCGCTTCGATCGTCGGATCGCCGATCGTATCGGGGCATTTGTCAGGCTGCTTGCCAGGATCGAGCTGCGTGTTGACGAAGAAGCCATGCTCGAGATTGTCGATCCCGAGCTCAACCGCTTCGGGATAGGTCACCGAGCACAAATGACCGGTGATCTTGAGATGATGCCGGTGCGCCTCGTCGATCGCGGCTTTGAGCTCGGCGCGCGTAATGTTCATATAGGCTTTGAAGGAGTTCACGCCCTGATCGGCCCAGAAGGCCACTTCCTTCCGGGCATCCTCCGGCGACGTGATCTGATGGTTCTGGATGAAGAATGCGCCCGGCCCTTCGAGATAGGGGCCGGTGACGTCGAGATGCGGGCCGACGAGATGACCAGCATCGATTTCGCGCTTCAGGCTGAGATCCGTATAGGGCTCGACGCTTCCGGTCGTCCGCATCGTCGTAACGCCATTGGCCAGATAGAGCCGCGGCGCGCTGAACGTCATTTGCGGAACGATGATGGGACTATCGAAGTGGCCTGCCGAATCGATGTTCGGCCGCTGCAAATAGAAGAGGTGATTGTGCATGCCGACCAAGCCCGGCAATGCCGTTTCCCCATTTCCGTCGATGGTCCGATAGCCGTCGGGCACGGGCATGCTTGCCGGCTGGACGGCCGTGATCGTCGGCCCGTCGATGAGCAACGTCTGATCCTCGACCGCGGCCGCGCCTGTGCCGTCAATGACCCGGACGTGCGTGATTGCGATGCGCCCGCGCGCGACCTTTACGAATGGCGTTACATCGGGGCCCAGATCGGTCGGCGGAGCGAGAACTGGGGCAGCGTCGGCGGCCGATGTGAGTGCCAAGGCGGCTGCGGTGACGAGCAGACGAAACAGCATGTGACGAGTCCCTCCTCGCGTGGGAGCTAGCACGCGACGCGGAACTTGCCAGTCTCGCTTCCCGTTGAACCGCCATATGGCGACTTTAGCCCGAAGACCGAACGGCGCGCTGATGCAGCCGCCTCCCGAGGCGGAGGCCTTCTATTCGGAAGTCCTGGGATTGATGTCCAAGTCGCGCATCCCCTTCCTGGTTTCGGGGACCTACGCTCTCGCCAGCTACACGGGAATCGACCGTCCGACGAAGGATGTCGACGTCTTCGCCAAGGCCGGCGACGCACTTCGCTTGCTGACCTATTTCAAGGAGCACGGTTTCGATGTCGTCACCGTGGATGAGCGCTGGCTGAGCCGGATCACTCGTGGCGAGCTTTTCGTCGACATCATCACCAACATGCCGACCGTGACCACGCACGTGACCGACGACTGGTTCGACGACGCCCCGGAGACGGAGCTTTTCGGAGCGAAGGTGAGGCTGGTTCCCGCGACCCAATTCATCTGGTCGAAGATCTTCGTTCAGGACCACCATCGCTACGACGCCGCCGATGTCGCGCACATGATCCTCAAATGCCATGACCGAATCGATTGGCGGAAGCTGCTCGACCACATGGAGCTCTATTGGGAAGTGCTGCTCATGGCGCTGCTCAACTTCCGGTTCGTCTATCCGAGCGAGCGCGACCTCATCCCCGGCTGGCTCATGGACGACCTGCTTGGACGGCTGAGCGACCAGTCGGCGATGAAGCCGCCGGGCAAGAAGGTCTGCCGCGGACGCATCTTCAGTCCGCGCGATTATTCGATCGACGTCGATCAATGGGGCTTCTCCGAAGCCGTCGGGAATCTTGAAGAGCAATATGGAAAAGACTGACGGGCTGCTCCGAGTCGCGGCCATCGGTGACCTCCACGTGATGGAAAACAGCGTCGCGCCCTATCGCGAGCTGTTCAGCGAAATCTCGAACAGCGCGGACGTGCTGGTGCTGTGCGGCGACCTCACCAACTTCGGCAAATCCACGGAGGCCGAGATTCTCGCCGACGACATCCGTGCCTGCTCGATTCCCGTCGTCGGAGTGCTCGGCAACCACGATTATGAATGCGGCCAGCCCGAGGAGGTCGCCCGAATCCTGCATGAGGCGGGAATGACCGTGCTCGACGAGCAGGCGGTCGAAATCGGCGGCGTGGGTTTCGCCGGGGTCAAGGGCTTCCTCGGAGGATTCGGCCGGGGCGAGCTCGCGCCGTTCGGCGAACCGATCGTCAAAATGTTCGTCGATGAGGCGCTGAATGAAGCGCGAAAGCTGGAGAATGGGCTGCGGCAATTGCGGACTCAGCGGAGCGTCGCGGTGCTGCATTATTCGCCGATCGTCGAGACGCTTGAGGGCGAACCGCTGGAGATCTTTCAATATCTTGGCTCGGCCCGCCTTGCGGATGCCATCGATCGCTTCGACCACGTCAAGGCCGTCGTCCACGGCCACGCTCATCGCGGCACGTACGAAGGCAAGACGACGGCAGGCAAGCCCGTCTACAATGTGGCCCAGTTCGTGGTGAAGCCCCTGTTCGGGCGGCCCTACGCGCTCCTCGAAATCTAGGGCTTGATCAGGCTCGCGTGGGCCGAAACCGCCTGCCAGCCGCGCTTCGTCCGGTGATAGACGTCCGTATAGCGGAACTGGTTGGTTTCATGCCGTTCGCCGAGATGCGCGGTCTGGGTGAAGCGACCCGTGAGAACCGCCGTGTCGCCATAGATGCGAACATTCACATCCTCGGTTTCGAACGGGTCGATCTCGGCTTTGCGGTTGGCGGCCCCCTCGATCATTTCGCGTTTTCCCGACACCTGGCCATTGACCCAGACGAGCTGGAAATCATCGGCGACGATCCGGTCGAGCGTTTTGACGTCCCGCTTCACGATCGCTGTGTCCCAGGCACGTTCGACCGCAAGAAGTTGTGCGCGATCATTCGGACGCGACGCAGCACACAGGGCAATGGCGAGGCCCGGAACCAACAACAGCTTCTTCATGATTATTCCTGCCAATTTTCGATAATTTCGACGAAGCGGGTGAGCCACGCATTCGTCTGGTGACCATCGACGACGCGATGATCGATGGTAAGCGTGACGTAGGCCATCGGATGGATCAGCATCGCGTCCCGGCCATTCACTTCACGCACCACCACGCGCTTTTCGAGCTTGCCCACGCCAAGGATCGCGGCCTGCCCCTGGTGTAGGATGATCGGTGCGGCGAGCAGCGAACCCGAAACCCCGTGGTTGGAGATCGTGAAGCTTCCGCCCGATACGTCGGCACGGTCGAGCTTGCCCTCTCGAGCGCGGCGCGTGAGGTCGTCTAGCTTCGCACCGATCTGCTCAAGGCCGAGCGAACCCGCGTCCTTCACGACTGGTACGACGAGTCCTTTTTCGCCCAGCGCCGTGCCGACGCCGATGTCGATTGTCGGCGAAATGGCGATGCGGTCCTTTTCCCACCGTCCGTTGATTGCCGGCGCTACCGCCATCGCCTCGGCCGCGGCTTTGACGATGTATGCGGTGTAGCTGAGCTTCACGCCCTTGGCCGACATGGCCGCCTTGTGGGCGGCGATGGCAGTGAAATCAGCTTCGAACACCGCCGTGACGTGCGGCGCTTCGCTGACCGCGCGAACCATATTTTCGGCAATGGTCAGCCGCATCCGGTCATGCGGAATGTCCTGCGCCGAGAATTGCCGCGGCTGAGCTGTCGTCGGCTCGCCAACGCTGACCACCGTCGCATCGGCAACGCAGCGATCGACATCTTCGCGGGTAATCCGGCCATCGCGGCCGGTTCCCTGGATGCGGGACGGGTCGATCCCATGCTGCTGGAGCGCACGGCGGACGGAGGGCGAGAGGCGGGTTTCCACTCCACCGCTCGTCCCAAGCTTTTCGATGGATTGCCCTTGTTCTTGCGGCGAAGGAGGAGGCGACTCTTCGACAGGCTCCGGGCGAGCGGTTGAAGCCAATTCACCGTCCGTGCTGATCTTTCCGAGCAATGCCCCCGGCACGGCCTCGGCGTCCGTATCCAGCACGATCTCTGCAAGCACGCCCGCGACCGGCGAGGGTACCTCCTGCGTCACCTTGTCGGTCTCGAGCTCCACGAGGGGATCATTCTCGAAGACGATGTCGCCGATTTGCTTGAGCCATGCGCGCACGACGGCCTTCGTGCCCTCCTGCTCATCTGGGACGCGGACCTCGATCATTCCGGCATTCCGCCGCGACAGCCCTCCCCCTGGATGGGGGAGGGTAGGGTGGGCGTGACTGCGGAGCGTCGCTCTACGCCGACAAGCACCCCACCCCTGCCCCTCCCCATCAAGGGGAGGGATAAGGTAGCCTCGTTCCGCGGGTCGACGAAGCGCATCAGAAGCCCACCAACCGGTCGATCTCGGCACGAATGCTCGCCGGCGACGGCAATGCCCACTCCATCAGCTTGGGATGATGCGGACTGGGAATGTCGGGCATGGTCACCCGCGCGACCGGAGCATCGAGGTCGAGGAAGGCTTCGTCGGCCACGACCGCGGCGATCTCGGCGCCGAAGCCGCCGGTGCGAAGATCCTCGTGGACGATCAGGCAGCGGCGGGTGCGGCGAACGCTGTCGAGCACCATGTCCTTGTCCCATGGCTGGAGCGTGCGGAGGTCGATCACGTCGGCGTCGACCCCTTCCCCCGCGGACTCGCAGCGCGGA
>DATLOY010000059.1:0-3100 GCA_035536015.1 Sphingomicrobium sp. | reverse complement strand
CGGGCTGATCGTCGGCGGGTTGCGTCACGCGCTCGATGAAGAAAGCCAGCGGAGTGTCGCACGTGAGCAGGCGGCGGCGCCCGTCATGTGGACCAGCAGCGCAAGTTACGATGCAACCCTCGACCGTCACCCCCGCGAAAGCGGGGGTCCCGCTCCCTTCAAGACCGACGGGATTCCCGCCTTCGCCGGGACGACGCTGTTGCAGGAGGCCGCGGCCCTCTTCGACTCTGCGCCCGCGGCGCGCGCGGAGCCGGCGGTCGAACCCGTGTCCTCTTATCCGCTTGGCGTGGCCCGCGGCCAGGTCGCCGCGACCTACATCGTCGCGGAGGCCCAGGACGGTCTGGTCATCGTCGATCAGCACGCCGCGCACGAGCGGCTGGTGCTCGAAAGGATGCGCGCCGCGCGCGAGGGAGGGGCGGTCGCACGCCAGGTCCTCCTGATCCCGGAAGTCGTGGAGCTGGACGAGCCCGATTGTGACCGGATCGAAGGCGCCGCGGCCGAACTTGCCGACATGGGTCTCGACGTCGAACGGTTCGGTCCAACGTCGATTCTCGTCAGGTCGGTTCCGGCCGCGCTCGGCAAGACCGACATTGCCGGGCTGGTCGCGGACCTCGCCGGGGAGATCGCCGAGCTCGGCGGTGCGCTCGGCCTTCGCGATCGGCTTGATCACGTCGCCGCTACGATCGCCTGCCATGGCTCGGTGCGCGCTGGCCGCATTCTCTCGGTCGCGGAGATGAATGCGCTGCTTCGAGAAATGGAAGTCACGCCGCGCTCGGGACAGTGCAACCACGGCCGTCCGACCTGGGTGAAGCTCGGCCATGCTGAGATCGAGAAGCTCTTCGGCCGGCGGTAAATTTCTGTTATCAATGAAAAGCCGAATCATTTGTGAAGTCCCCTCGGGGGGACTGCGGAGGTTATCAAATGAGCGGCAATCCAAAGCTAATCAGCGAAGTCACCAATGTTGCGGTCTCGTTCCTGGAGAGCCAACCGCCGATCATGGTCGTCCAGGCATCGGGCGAGGTTCCCACCGCCGGATGGACTCACGCGGGCCTGTCACGGGTGGTTTACGTCACGCCTCCCGAAGATGGCATCCAGGAATATGAGTTCATGGCGACGCCCCCGTCGGGCGCAGTCATCCAGGTTGTCAGCCCTGTCGAGGCCGTCGATCGCTGGCACGATCCAGCAAAATGGGTGAAAGGCGTCAGAGTGAAGGCGGAGAATAACAGCATGCAGGAGCCGGCTCTGTCTGTGACGAACTGAGCCGTGCTTCGTCTCGCCTTGAAAGAGTTTTGTCCCAACGATTCCGACTGCTAAGGACGGCGAAGGGAATGGGGTCTCCCTGGTAACCGCCGACCGGCTGATGGCTCCTACACGCGCATTCGTGCAGCAGTAGGAGGCCTATGCTTTACCTGATCGTCTTTCTTGGGGCCGGAATCGGAGGGGCGCTTCGTCACGGAGTCAACGTGGGCGCCGCGCGCTGGTTCGGCTACGGCTTTCCGTTCGGGACCCTGATGGTCAACATTGCCGGATCGTTCGCGATCGGACTCTTCGCCGGCTATTTCGCCTTCCGCCCGGGCATCAGCCAGCACATGCGCCTGTTCCTGACGACGGGCCTGCTCGGCGGCTTCACGACATTCTCCGCATTTTCGCTCGATACGGCTTTGCTGATCGAGCGGCACAATTATGCGCTCGCGGCCGGCTACGTCACCGGATCGGTTTTCGCGAGCCTCGTGGCTCTTTTCGTCGGCCTCGCGTTATTCGAACGGAGGATCCCGCTGCCATGAACATCGATCTCATCCCGGTCGGGGATGACCCGCCCAATACCGTCAACGTCGTTATCGAGGTCCCGGTTGGTGGCGAGCCGGTGAAATATGAGTTCGACAAGAAGTCCGGCGCCCTATTCGTCGACCGGATCCTCCATACGGCGATGCGTTATCCGGCCAACTATGGCTTCATCCCCCACACGCTTTCGCCTGATGGCGATCCGATCGACGCATTGGTCGTGGCGCGCTCACCCTTCATTCCCGGCAGCGTCGTCCGCGCTCGGCCGATCGCCGTGCTGTTCCTGGAGGACGAGCATGGCGGCGATGAGAAATTGCTCACCGTCCCGGTCGATTCGACCTTCCCTTATTATGCGAATGTCGGTGAGGCTGAGGACCTTCCCGACATCGTTCGTCAGCAGGTCGAGCATTTCTTCACGCACTACAAGGATCTGGAGCCGGAGAAGTGGGTTCGGGTCGGCCGCTGGGGCGGTGCGGAGGAGGCCAAGAGGGTGCTCCTCGACGCGATCGATCGGGCCGCGGAAAAGGCGGGTTGAACAAGACTTTTCCGCCATTCTGGCCTATGATCAGCCTTTGCAGCGAAGGGAGACGGCCATGCAATCGGAAGACCGTATCTATTTCGCCGAAAGAGCCGCCGAGGAAGAGCAGCTCGCGCGCCACGCGAACGACCCGGAAGCGGCCGAGGCGCATCGCAAGATGCAGCGCGCCTACCTCGAGCGTGCCAGCGTCGGCGCCCGTCCGGTTGCCGAGACCGATACGATCGGCTGACCTACTGCTCGAAGTCCTTTAATCGCCGCCACGTTTGCTCCAGCAAGGTCTCGCGCGCATCGGCGCGGGCGCGCTCCAATCGCGGATAACCGGAGGCTTCCTCTTCCCGCAGCTCTTCGGCGAAGCGGCCTGCGCGAACGTCTTCGAGGATCGTCCTCATCCGCTGCCTGAGGCCCTCATCGACGATCCGCTTTCCGCCAACCACCGAACCTAGCTCCGCGGTGTTGGAGATCGCCTCCTTCATCCCCGCGATGCCTCGCTCGTCGATGAGGTCGGCGATCAGCTTCAGCTCGCCGACGCATTCGAGCAACGCCACTTCGGGCGAGAAGCCCGCTTCCACCAAGGTCTCGAAGCCTGCGATGAGGAGCTCCGGAACTCCGCCCCAGACCACGGCCTGCTCGTTGAAGAGGTCGGCCTCGGCTTCCTCCGCAAAGCTGGAAGCGATGAGGCCGGCGCGGGCGCAACCGATCGCTTTGCCGTAAGCCAGCGCGATCTCGCGCGCGTGGCCGGTTGCGTCTTGCTGGACAGCCCAGAGCGCAATCATGCCTTTG
>DATLOY010000058.1:0-35830 GCA_035536015.1 Sphingomicrobium sp. | reverse complement strand
CCACGATCGGCTGAAGGCGGAGAGCATCCGCGCGCTGAGGGAGGGCATCGAAGCCGTCGCGGGAGCGGTCGAGTTCGTCCGCGCGCTTCCGCGGGAGCTCCCAAAGGCGGTCGCCTCATCCAGCTCCACGAAGTGGATTCGCGGGCATCTTGAGCATCTCGGCCTCGGCGACGCCTTCGGCGAGCACGTCTATAGCGGCCGCGAGCATGTCAGCCGCGGGAAGCCCGAGCCCGACATCTACCTTCACGCCGCCGACCGGCTCGGGGTGGAGATCGCGCGCTCGGTGATCCTCGAGGATTCGGAAGTCGGCGCCAGAGGCGCGCTGGCCTCGGGCGCGACGGTCATCGGCCTGGCCGCCGGCCGCCACTGTTTCGACGGGCATGACGAGATGCTTCGCGCAACCGGGATCGCCTATGTGGCGCACGATTTCGACGCGGTCGCCCACTTCCTCGGCCTCGATCAGGCGAGCAAATGACCGCTCTTCTTGCGCTTGGTCGCGAGATAGTCGGCGTTGTGCGGATTGACCGGCATGCGATGTGGAACGCGATCAACGACCTTGATGCCCGCGGATTCCAGCCCGCTGACCTTCGCCGGGTTGTTGGTGAGCAGACGGACCTCATTGATCCCCAGCGCCTTGAGAATCGCAGCGGCATGCGCATAGTCGCGCTCGTCGTCGCCGAAGCCGAGGCGCTGGTTGGCATCGACGGTGTCGAGTCCACGATCCTGCAGCGCGTAAGCGCGGAGCTTGTTGGCGAGGCCGATCCCTCGCCCCTCCTGGCGCAGGTAGAGCAGCACGCCCCCTCCCGTTTCGCTGATCAGTTTGAGCGCTTGGCGAAGTTGGGGTCCGCAGTCGCATTTCAGTGAGCCGAACACGTCGCCGGTCAGGCACTCGCTGTGCAGGCGGACGAGCGGCGCCTTTCCGCCGAAAGCTCCGATCAGCAGCGCGACATGCTCCTGCCCGTCGTCGGAAGCCCGGAAAGCAACGATTTGCGTTTCGACTATTCCGTCGATGGGGAGCTTGGCGCGCGCGACGAGATTGACGCCCGGCTTTCCGCCTTCGCGCTGAACTTCGTCGACTGGAACGGTGATGGCGCTATCCCCCGCGACGATCCAGAGCGCAGGGAGCAAGCCGGCGGACCGGGCGAGTGTGAGCGCCGCTGCCGCTGCGGGGGGATCATCCAGGGCAACCGGGTGAAGCGGCCCGATCGGGCCTCGGTCGAGATCGCTTCCCGGGTCGGCCAGCGCCAGCGCGATTTCCGCGTCGAGCCAGGGTGTACGTTCGATCAAGACCGGGTCGGCCGGGTCGGCGGCGTCGCGCATATTGGTCAATGCCAGGGCGGCCGCGCGCTGTCCGCTGATCAGCAGGGACGCTTTCCCATCGGGGTCGAGGAGGTTGAGCGTGTCGGCGGTCGCGGTTTCGACCGGCAGGATCCCCATGGTCTTCTCGCCCTGGATCGCGACTGGCCGGCCCCCGCGCAGAGCTGCGATCGCGCGCTCGATGAGGCGCGAACTGCTCAAACCGAGATCTCGCAAATGAGCGGCACATGGTCGGAGGGTCGCTGCCATGAGCGGCATGGCTCCAGCACTTCGTGCGAGACAAGATTCCCGCCGAGGCTGGGTGACGCCCACATATGGTCGAGCCTTCTGCCGCGATCATTTTTTGTCCAGTCGGGCGAGCGATAGCTCCACCACGTGAAGCACCGTCTCGGCGCGGGCACGAACCTGCGGCCGATATCGATCCAGTCATGCGCCTGTTGCAATCGCGTGA
Source organism: Sphingomicrobium sp. (assembly GCA_035536015.1). Taxonomy (GTDB): domain Bacteria; phylum Pseudomonadota; class Alphaproteobacteria; order Sphingomonadales; family Sphingomonadaceae; genus Sphingomicrobium. Next base: position 34,062 of record DATLOY010000058.1, on the reverse strand, counting down.
GCGCTTCGACCTCGATCTTGGTGTGACTGACGACATTGAGCAGGGCTTTGTGGCTCCACACGTCGCATTCCAGCGGCGCGACATTGAAGTCGCCGACGATGATCGTGGGCTCATTCAATTCTTCCGACCACCGTGTCATCCGTTCGATAAAATCCAGCTTCTGCCCGAATTTCGGGTTGAGCTTGCGGTCCGGCGTGTCGCCGCCCGCGGGAACATAGACATTCTCGATCCGGATCCCGCATTCAAGCCGAGCTCCGACGTGGCGAGCTTCGCCATTGTCCTGCCAGTCGTGCTTGCCGGGATCCTTCAACGGAATCCGGCTGAGGATGGCGACACCGTGATGCATCCTCTGGCCGTTGAGCTGGTGATGGACGTAGCCTTGGCGGCGAAACAGGTCGGACGGGAAGACCTGGTCGACTGCCTTGGTTTCCTGGAGGCACAGGAGGTCCGGCTGCTGCTCCTTGATCAGCCGCTCGACGAGCCCGGTACGGGCGCGCACCGAGTTGATGTTCCAGGAAGCGATCTTCAGCCTTTTCGTCACAACAGGCGCTTAGCCTCGTCATCTGCGGATGCCAAAGAAAAGGCCCCCGCTCCGGGGGCATGGAGCGAGGGCCGACCAAGCGTTCGTCACGCAAGGGATTCGACGGGCAAGGGTAACAGGGGGAAACCCCAAGCCGAGGAATCGAAGCCCAATTTAGGTAGGCCAGTCTGAAATTGCGATGAACGGGTCGCAATATGAAACGGTTTTAACCTAGCGCTGGCGCTTCCTGGGTTCGGCGTAAGTGAACGCGCTCTCCGGTACGGCGACATTGTAGCGGACGTTCGACAGCTTGACCGTCGTTCGCTTGTTCTGCGCGTCAATGGCGGTCCAGCCGTAGAGCTGGAGGCCGCCGGGTGCAGAGGGGGACCGGAGGAAAGCGAGGATCAGCGTGCCGTACTCGCCATGGTTCGGGTCTTTCGCGCGAACGACCAGGATCCGGCTGTCCTTGTTCGGAACCACCCTGGCGATACGCTTGACGTCCGGATTGGCGGAAAGAAGCACCCCGAGAGGCGTCTTGTTGAGGTCCCAGGCGGACTTTTGGCCAACCGTATAGTCAAGGAAGACGAGCTTGCCGCCCGTCGCGACAAGCAACAGGTCGCCGCTTCCGTACTGAAAGCGGATTCGGCCGGGACGCTTCAACTGCAGGGTCCCCGCGGCCGATCGGCCCTTGCCATCGGTCTGGACGAAGTTCGCGGTCATCGTGTCGACCGAGGTGATATGTGCTTGAACCTTGGCGAGGTCGGCGTTCTCGGCAGCCGCGGCCGGCGCGGCGACCGCGAGGATTGCAGCCGGGACGAGCGCACGCGCGAAGGTCGATGCGAATGTCATTGGAAAAGCTCCTGGGGAATTTTGCGCCGGAAACTGGCGTTTTCGGTTTGAATGCGCACTGAACCCTGCGGTTCCGAAGCGTTCAGCTGCAAATTGCCTTAGATCGGGTGGCCGTCCGGGTCGATCAGCACTTCGCGGCGGCCGACATGGTCGGGCTGTCCGACAAGCCCGTCTTTCTCCATGCGCTCGATGAGACGCGCGGCACTGTTGTAGCCGACACGAAGCTGGCGCTGGAGATAGGAGGTGGAGGCTTTCTGGCTCTCCGCGACAATCTGCACCGCCTTTCGATAGAGCTGCGTCTCGGCATCCTCCTCGCCGGTCGGCTGGCCATCGAACAAATAGCCGCCGTCCTCGGGCTCTTCGGTGACGGCCTGGACATATTCTGGACTGCCCTGCTTGCGCCAATGCTCCGCGACGGCGCGAACCTCCTCGTCGGCGACGAATGGGCCGTGCACGCGGATGATCTGCTTGCCGCCCGGCATATAGAGCATGTCGCCTTTGCCAAGCAGCTGCTCGGCCCCCTGTTCGCCAAGGATCGTGCGGCTGTCGATCTTGCTCGTGACCTGGAAGCTGATGCGGGTCGGCAGGTTGGCCTTGATCACGCCGGTGATGACGTCGACCGACGGGCGCTGCGTCGCCATGATCAGGTGGATGCCGGCGGCGCGCGCCTTCTGCGCCAGCCGCTGGATCAGGAATTCGACCTCTTTGCCGGCGGTCATCATCAGGTCGGCGAGCTCGTCGACCACGACGACGATCTGCGGCAGGACTTCGTATTCCAGCTCCTCGGTTTCGTAGAGCGGCTGGCCGGTGTCGGCATCGTAGCCGGTCTGGACCCGGCGGCCGAGCTTCGATCCCTTGGCCTTCGCCTCGCGCACCTTCGCATTGAAGCTCGGAAGCGCGCGAACCCCAAGGTTCGCCATCATCCGATAGCGCTCCTCCATTTGCTCGACGGTCCATTTCAGCGCCCGGATCGCCTTGCCGGGTTCAGTGACCACGGGTGAGAGCAGGTGGGGAATATCATCGTAGATGCTGAGCTCCAGCATCTTCGGATCGATCATGATCAGCTTCACCTGATCCGGGCCGTAGCGGTACAGCAGCGACAGGATCATGCAGTTGAGCCCGACCGACTTGCCCGATCCGGTGGTCCCCGCGACGAGCAAGTGTGGCATTGGTGCGAGATCGGCGATGACGGGATCGCCCGCGATGTTCTTGCCAAGGATCAACGGCAGTGCGTGGTTTTGATCTTCGAAGGCCTGGCTTCCGATCAGTTCGGAAAGGGCGACCGCCTCGCGCTTGGAGTTGGGCAGCTCGATTCCGATGACGCTCCGTCCGGGGATGGTCGCAACGCGCGCCGACAGCGCGGACATGTTTCGCGCGATGTCGTCGGCAAGCTGAATCACCCGGCTGGCCTTGATCCCGCTTGCGGGCTCCAGCTCGTACATGGTGACGACGGGTCCCGGCCGGACCTCGACGATGTCGCCACGAACGTGGAAGTCCTCGAGCACGCTTTCGAGAAGGCGGGCATTGCGCTCCAGGCCCGCGCGATCGATTTGCTGGCGGCCCTTCTCCGGCGCCCTGGCCAGCAAATCCAGCGGCGGAAGAACGTAGCTGTCGCCGAGAGCAAGGCCTGGTTGCGCCGAGGACTTGCGAAGGTTGGCGCGGCCGGCGGGCGCGGCCGGCTTGGCCGGTTCGGCAACGGCGGGGCGGGATCGCGGCGGAGCAGCCGGTGTTGTCCTTTCCTCGTCGATCTGGGTTCGGCGTGGAGCAACGCGCCTCTCGCGCGGTTCGCGCCGCCACAGCCGGGTCAACCACGCCTTCTCGTCGGGGGCGAGATCCAGCGCGAAATAGCCGAACAGCAAACCGCCAAGCGCGAACAGCATGAGCAGCGCCACTCGCACCGGACCGGCGATCGCCGGATTGCGGATAAGGGACAGGCCGCTGTCGACGCCGTGTGCGGCGGCAAGGCCCAGGGCGCCTCCCCATCCCGCGGGCAGGCCCGAGACGGCCGACCCGCTGGTGAGGCCAAGCGCGATCCCAAGCACCACCGCGCCGATTGCCGCGAGCAACAATCCTCGACCGATTCGGCCTGCAGGCTCCAACCGCATCATCCTCAAGCCGGCAAGCGCGATCACCGGAAGCAACATCACGGATCCGAGCCCGAACAGCAGCAGCAGCGTATCGCTGGCATAGGCGCCGGCGCTTCCGAGCCAGTTGCTCGGCGGCCCACCGGCAGCGGTGCTGAGCGAGGGATCGTTGGGGCTGTGGGTCGCCAGCGCGACTGCTCCGGCCAGGCCCACGCTGGTCATCAGAGCGCCCCAGGCGCGAAGGGCCAGCCGTTTCAACGACGCTCGCAAGGCATCGCGCCAGTCTGGCGCGAGATCACGCTTCGGAGCGCGTGCTGCGACGGTCGCCATGTCCCTCCCCGGAAAGTTGCCGCCTAGAATCCCTCACGCGGACTCCCCGGTCAAGCAAAGTCGTTGCGCCACGCTCGCATTCATCGGGGGCTGCGACTAGGGAGCGACACATGGATCGCGCGGACGTGATCATCTTCGGTGGCGGGCTGGTCGGGCTGGCGCTCGCCTCCGCACTGGATTCGAGCAAGGTTTCGGCCATTGTGGTCGATCCCGCCGACCCGGCGCCTCGGACCACCGCGGCATTCGACGGACGCACCAGCGCGGTATCGTCGAGTTCGATGCGGATGCTTCGGACCATCGGGGTGACCGATCATCTCGCCGAGCCCGGCTGCCCGATCGGGAGGATTTCCGTCGCCGATGGTCGCGATCCCGGGGGCTTGCACTTCGATCCTGACGACGGCGAAGCCTTGGGCTGGATGCACGAAAATCGCCATTTGCGCGCCGCGCTCCAGGCTCGCGCCGAGGAGGGTTCGGAGACCTGGCTGCTGTGGAAGTCGCGGGTGTCGGCCGTCGACCGCGGCGACCATGGAGTCGTCGTCGACCTGGTCGACGGACGGAAGCTCAGCGCACCTTTGCTGATCGCCGCCGACGGACGGAACTCGCGAACTCGCGAGGACGCTGGAATCCGCGTCGCGCGCTGGCGCTATGATCATCAGGCGATCGTCTCGGTCCTCCGTCACGAGCGGCCGCATGACAATGTCGCATATGAAATCTTCTTTCCCACGGGGCCCTTCGCGCTTTTGCCGATGACCGACGACGCCAAAGGGCATCGCTCGGCGATCGTCTGGTCGGTGCCTCAGGACGACGCGGCGGGATGGCTCGCGCTCGACGATGACGATTTCGCCGCCGAGGCCCAGGCCGCGATGGGCGGCTTCCTCGGTAATATCGCCATGCTCGCACCGCGTTCGTCATTCCCGCTCGGCTTCCACCATGCGGCACAGATCATTGCGAAGCGCCTGGCGCTGGTAGGCGACGCCGCGCATGCGATTCACCCCATCGCGGGGCAGGGGCTGAACCTCGGCTTCCGCGACGTTGCCGCTCTGACCCAGGTGCTGGTCGAAGGCGCGCGCCTGGGCCTCGACCTCGGCGATCAGCAATTGCTGGACCGGTACCAGGCCTGGCGCTCGCTCGATTCGCTTTCGGTCGCCTTTGCGACGGACAGCCTCACTCGGATCTACGGCATTCCGGGGAAGACGGCCTCTGCGGTCCGCCGCTTCGGAATGGGGCTGATCGACCGGATTTCGCCGCTCAAGAACCGCCTGATGAACGAAGCCCGCGGGACGAGCGGCGATTTGCCGCTGCTGCTTCGCGGCCTGCCGATCTAGCTCACTGGAGCGTCGGCTCGATCTCCACTCCACCGCTTACCGCCGCGCGTTGGAACTGCATCAACTGGACGAGAAGATCGGCCCGATCGTCCAGCCCTCCCTGCTCGAGGAGCGCCTGCTTCGCGCCGATGTCGAAGGGCGCGACCTGGGCAATCGCGTTGACCAGCATCTCGTCATCGAGGCGAGCGACCGCTTCCCAATCGACCGCGAGCCCCAGGGCATCGCCAAGCCGCCTTGCTTCGCGCTCGACCTCGGCGCGCTGGGCGATCGACAGCGGATCGGGTTCCGAATCGTCGAAAGCCGCAATGTCCACTTCGGCGCAGCGGTAGGACGTGTCGCCTTCGATCTCGCGCAACAGGCGGAATCGGTTTGAGCCCAAAAGGACGATGTTGAATCGCCCGTCGTCCAGCTCCTCGACGCTGACGATGTCTCCGACGCAGCCGACCGCGTAGAGCGGCGGCCGGTCGTCATCGATGTTCAACGGCTGGATCATCCCGATTCGGCCGGGCCCGTCGATCGCGTCGCGGACCATCTCGCGATAGCGTTGTTCGAAGATATGCAGGGGAAGCTGGGAACGCGGGAACAGGATCGCTCCGGCGAGCGGGAAGATCGGAACGGTCAGCGTCCGGCTCAAGTGAAAAGAACCGCCGACAATCGCCGGCGCTGAGCGCTCGACCAGGGGTCCTCGAGCCCCTGGGCCTCCAGCAGCTGGAGGAAGCGTTCGCGCGCCGCGCCGCCATTCCATTCGCGGTCTCGCCGGATGAGTTCGAGCAATTCGTCGGTTGCGCGGTCGCGGTCGCCCGCCGCCATCCTGGCATTGGCGAGTTCGAAGCGGGCCTCATGATCGTCTGGATCTTTTGCCAGCCGTGCCTCGAGCGGAGCGGAATCGACCTTGGGCTGGGACGCCAGCTCAAGGGCCGTTTTGGCTCGGGCGATCTCCGGCTTTGACATGAGTTCGGCCGGAAGAGTTTCGAGCGTCTGGCGCGCCTCATCCATCTCTCCCGCTGCCGCCAGCGCGCGGACCAGGCCGCCGACGACATCCGGGTTCTCGGGCGCCATGTCGCGGATCTGCCGGAAAATCCCGACTGCCCGAGGTGCGTCGCCCCCGGCGAGAATCTGCTCGCCCATCGCGAGCAGAGGTTCGATCTCCGCCTGGGGGGTCGCACCTTCCGGTTCGATCTTCAGCTGCGCCAGCACCTGGTCGAGCGCCTTCTTCAGCTGTCCCTCGGTGCGATAATTGGTGAGATCGGCGACGGGTTGGCCGCGATGGATTGCGTAGACCGTCGGTATCGACTGAATTTGGAATTGCGCCGCGATCATCTTGTCTTTGTCGACATCGATCTTGACGAGCTTCACGCCCCTGGAGGCATAATCTTCGGCGACTTTCTCCAGGATCGGTCCGAGCTGCTTGCAGGGCCCGCACCAATCCGCCCAGAAATCGAGCACGACCAGCGAAGTCATCGAAGGATGGATGACGTCGTCTTCGAAACGCTGGATCGCCTCGCGTTCGGCTTCGGAAAGGCCGAGAGTCGCCACGGATGCTCCTTATGATCGACCAAACCCGCGCCCATATGGGCGGCTCGGGCCGTCGTCACAAGCGCTGTGGCAAAGCCTTGCGGGACCGGCTTTCCCCATGCTAGGCGCCCGCCTCACCTCCGCCGGGAAGCGTTCTCAAATCGCTGCCGGCGTCAGCCACGAGCGGGCGTAGCTCAGGGGTAGAGCACAACCTTGCCAAGGTTGGGGTCGAGGGTTCGAATCCCTTCGCCCGCTCCAGTCTTTCTGCCGTCATGCGCTCGCAAAGCCGGGACCGAGTTCCCGGAACCACTTTGTCAGCACATATTTCGTCCCGCGTCGAACCTTCATGCCCTGATGCAGCGTGGCCGGGTTCGGCCGTCCGTCCGGAAGCAGGTTGTTCCACGCCAGGAGCTTTCCGCTTTCGGGCTGGATCATCTTGCCGATCGTCTTGAAGCGCGTCGCACCGCCGTCTTCGGGCTGGTTCAAATAGATCATCGCCGTCCAGGTCCGCTGCCCCGCGCCGGCCGTGTGAACGTAATAATCGTAGCCGCCCGGCTCGAACGTGTCCGTATGCGGCTTGAACTCCTGGCCCGGCGCATAGCGCTGTCCCTGGAGCGGTTCGCTCGCGTCGAGGGGGAGGCCGAGCAACTCGCTGATCTTCCGGTCGACCTCCGCGACGACCGGATCCCGCCAGTCGAGATCGCACGTCTCGCTCGTCCGGAAATTGGTGATTCCGAGATCGTCCGCGATTTCCGAAGGACGGCGACGTTCGTCGATTCGCTCGATCAGCGCGGCGCAGGTCTCCTCATCGAGAAAGCGGCGGACGATGAAAAGCTCGAGTTCCCGGGTGGGAACTCGCTGAACGCCCGCGGCCGCTGCGAGCCGCGCCGCCGTGCCGTCAGTCGGCGCGGCCACGCGCCTCATGGGCGTCGATCACAGCTTTCGCGACGTTGCGCATCAATTCCTGGGCGCCGCCGTCCGAATTGTCCGGAATGGTCATGATCGCCATGGCGTAAACGCTGCCGTCGGGCGCCGTCAAAAGGCCGATATCGTTGATTCCCCCGATCCTGCCGCTCAGTTCCTGGCCGGTACCGGTCTTGTGGTTCCAGTCCCAGCCGGGCGCGAGCGCGGCGCGGACGCGCAACTTGCCGGTGCGGGTCTGGCCCATGATCGACAGCAGCCGCCTGGTCGAATCAGGAGAGAGGAGCTCGCCGCGCTTCAGGGCTGCCAGTGCGGTCGCGATCGCATGCGGAGAGGCTCCGTCATAGGGGTCGGCGATGTAGCGATCGAACGCCGCTTTGCGGACGCTCATCGGGAGCGCGTTGCGGGCCTCGTAGAAAGCGTTGCCCAGCGAATAGCTTGGGCTCCAGATCAGCCCAGCGATCTTCGACTGGAGGGCGCGCTCGCCGTTGTAGAAGCGGATCGATCCCAGGCCCTTGCGGGCAATCATTGCGCGCACTGCCTGCGGGCCGCCCACTGACCTCATCAATTTGTCGTTGGCGGTGTTGTCGCTTTCGGTGATGGCGGTGAACAGGAGTTCGCCGAGCGTCGTCGTCTTGTCGCCGCCGCCAAGGATCTTCTGAGCGAGCGGCTGATGAAAAAGGGTCAGGTCGCTGCGGTCGAGCGTGACTCGGTCGGACAAGCTGACCTTGCCGCGATCGACGGCGTCCATCGTCGTGATCGCGACCCACATTTTGGAGCAGCTCTGCTGGGGGAACAAGGCGTTCGCATTCCAGTCGATCTCCCAGCCGTCATCCACGGAGATGACCGCGATTCCGGCCTTGCCGTCGAAGGCTCGCCCGATGCTGAGAATGTTCTGGCGAAGCGCGTTCGGCGCCGGACGGATCGCGCGGGGCGGGACACGGGTGGCGGGCCTGTTCGGATTCGGACCGGGGGCGTCCTGGCGAGACGCCGCCGAAGCGCTGACCTGCATCGTCGCCATCACGATGACACTCAGACCGAAACGCCTCAACATTGACGCCATGACTTCACCGCTCCCCTGAAGTTCACCCGATTTTCCAGTTGCTTAACGCGCTCCAGCTGAACCCGTGCTGTGCGGCGCGGAGCCGAAAATCGCATCAGTCGATTCGATTGCCAAGCCTATTTTGGAGCGCTCAGCCTTGCGCGTTTGGTCCGCCGAGGAGCGCAGCGGATTCGATCTCATCCAACGCCCGGTGCGCGGCAATGTAGCGGCGTGCCTTTCCGACCCATTCGGCGGCGTTCGCTGCACCCGGCAGCCGCATCGTTTCGGCCAGCGCCTGGTCGACCTCGCCGGACGAAAGGCGTTGTAGGGCGCGATTGTAGCGCGCCTCGGGATTGGCGGCCGGCCGTTCGGCCCGATGGATTTCGACCATCTGGCCAAGCTCGCGCTTGAAACCGGTCCACCAGCCTTCCTGCGTTCCGCCACGGCGCAAGTCGGGGCCGAGCGTCTCATATTCGCTGATCAGGTCGTTGAGCCGGACGGGCTGGTGCGATGCCGTGATCACCGTGGCGACCGCCTGCCGATGCTGTCCGCTGAAGCGGTCGATCAGAAGCGGCTCGAGATAGCCGAGCGCGACTCCACGATCGATCGCGCGTCGCGCAGCGAAGGCGACCAGCAGGGCGTCGGCGCGGCCCGCCGACCCCTCGGCATGCTGACTCGCATTTTCAACCCGGGCGAGCCGCGCTTCGAGCGCGGCGATCCGCTGCGCATCGGCTTGCGACTGAGGCATTGGTTGACCGGATTGCGGAGCCGGATTCATGACGACCGGTTTGGGCGTGAGCATCGCGGGCGGCGCTTGCGACGTCACGCCGAGAAGGCGCGCTGCAGCTTGATAATGCGCCAGGGCCCAGACCGCGCCAGCGGCGCCGGCGATGAGCAAGGTCAGGCCGATCAGCAGCCGCGCGCTCCAGCTCATGCCCCTCCGAGTGCCCGTCCCGTTCATGTGCCGGCGGGCTTGTCGCACAGGCGCATCGCGAGCGCTAGCAGGGCCTCGTCGTTCGGGCTTTCTGCGACCGCTACGGAAGACCAACCAGCGCCGGCTGCCTCTGACGCGGCCTTGCTGATGGCTGCGATCGCGACGGAGCTTTTTTCAAGGCCAAGCTGCTGAGCCAGCTCCTGAAACCGTTGCCCGGCGCGCGGGGAATGAACAAGCACGACGGCGCTTTCAACCTGCTCCAACCCCGCTGGAGCGGGAAGCGCGACTGACCGATACACGGGAATTGCGGTGATCTTGCGCTCAACGGTCGCGAGCCGCCGGTCCTGTCCCGTCAGATGCAGCAGCCGCATCTCCGGGTTGATGGTGGCAAGCAGGTCATCGACGCCGCCATCGCCCGCCCTTTCCGTGAGGAAGCCGGCCTTCCGCGCCGCCTCAGCGGTGGCCTTGCCGACTGCATAAACGGGGAGATCGAGGAGACCTTTGAGCCCGCCGCCGCCGTGAAGGACGGCGTTGGCACTGGTCAGGAGAAGCGCATCGAAGTCCGCCGGGTCCGGCTCGGCCCAGTCGACCGGTTCGACCTCGAACACTGGGATAGCGATCGCTTCGAGACCGCGCTCACGCGCTCTCCGGACCGTCTCGGAAGCGCCCGGCTCGGGGCGCAGGACGATCAGCCGTCTCATTCGGGCGCGAACAGCCTCCGGACCGAATCGGGCGCCCTGCCAAGCATTTCGCGGGCCAATTCCGCGGGAGCCCTGGTGTCGCCGCAGTCGAACACCGCGCGTTGTTCGACCTTTTTGCTGCCGTCTTCGGAAAAGATTTGCGCGCGCATTCGCAGATCGCCGTCTTCGAGTACGCAAAAAGCGGCCACCGGCGATGAACAGGTCGCTCCGAGTGCGCGCGTGAACGCCCGTTCCGCCATTACGCAATCATAGGTGATTGCATTGCTGACGGTCGACAGCACGCTCTGGGTCATCGTGTCGTCGGTGCGGCATTCCATTCCGATCACGGCCTGGGCCGGCGCCGGAAGCAGGATCTCGGTCGGGATCGCGACGCCGGCTTCGATCCCCAGGCGCTTGAGGCCGGCCGACGCCAGCAAGGTCGCGTCGATCTCTCCGGCCTCGACCTTGGCCAGGCGCGTCTCGACGTTTCCGCGCAGGGGTACGATCTGGAGATCGGGGCGGATCGACAGCAACTGCGCGGCGCGGCGCTTCGAAGAGGTTCCGATAACGGCGGCATTCTTCAGCGCCTCGATCGAATCGGCGCCGATCAGCCGATCGCGAACGTCGCCGCGCGGACGCACCGCCGCAATATGGATCTCGCGCGGGCGAATGCTTTCGACGTCCTTCATCGAATGGACGCAGAAATCGACTTGGCCTTCCAGCAAGGCCCGGTCGAGTTCCTTGGTCCACAAAGCCTTGCCGCCGATTTCGGCCAGCGGCCGGTCTTGCACCTGGTCGCCGGTCGTCTTGATGGTGACGATCTCGATATAGCCGTCGGGCCAGCGCTGCGCGGCCTCGAGCGCGCTCGCCACCTTGCGCGCCTGGGCCAGCGCCAGCGGCGATCCGCGAGTCCCGAGCTTGAGCCGACCGTTCACAAGGCCACCCCTAGTGCATCGCGCCCGCATGAGGCAAAGGGCCAGACGCGAAATGACATTGATCCTCGGCCTTGAATCTTCCTGCGATGACAGCGCGGTGGCGCTGGTGACCGCCGACCGCCGAATCCTGGCGCAGGCGGTCGTCGGGCAAACGCAGGCGCACCAGCCTTATGGCGGAGTCGTTCCGGAAATCGCCGCTCGTGCGCATGTCGAGATCCTGCCGGGGCTGATCCGCAAGGTCCTGGCCGAGGCCGGTATGTCGATTCAGGACGTGGATGCGGTGGCCGCGACCGCCGGCCCGGGCCTGATTGGCGGAGTGATGGTCGGATTGCTCGCCGGGAAGGGCCTCGCGCTTGCCGCGGGCAAGCCGCTGATCGCGGTCAATCATCTGGAAGGGCACGCGCTTTCGCCGCGCCTCGTCGACCCCGATCTCGGCTTTCCCTATCTGCTGCTGCTCGTTTCGGGAGGGCATTGCCAGCTTCTCGAGGTTCGTGGAGTCGGCGACTATCGTCGTCTCGCGACCACGATCGACGACGCCGCCGGAGAAGCCTTCGACAAGGCTGCGAAGCTTCTCGGCCTCGCCTATCCCGGTGGACCGGCCATCGAGGAACTGGCGAAATCGGGTCTTCCGTCCGCTGTTCCACTTCCGCGCCCGCTTCTCGGTTCCGGCGAGCCCCATTTTTCTTTCGCGGGACTGAAAAGCGCAGTTCAGCGCGCCGTCGTCTCCGGCGAACATTCTCGCGAAGATATTGCGGCCAGCTTTCAGCAGGCGGTCGTCGACTGTCTTGTCGACAGGACCGCGCTCGCACTGGGCAAGACCGATGCCCCGACGCTCGTCGTCGCCGGCGGCGTTGCCGCCAATCAGGCGATACGGTCGGCACTCGCGGGTCTTGCGAAGAAACATGGCCGCGGTTTCAGCGTGCCGCCTGGCTGGTTGTGCACCGACAATGCGGCGATGATCGCCTGGGCGGGCGCAGAGCGCTTCGCGGCGGGGCTGTGTGACAGCCTCGACGTTCCGGCCCGCGCGCGCTGGCCGCTCGACGAAAGCGCCGAGAAAGTGCGCGGCGCGGGCGTCAAGGCATGAAGCTCGGGATCGTCGGCGGCGGCGCTTGGGGCACGGCTCTCGCGCAGGTTGCAGCGGCAGGGGATCGCGAAACCTTGCTGTGGGCGCTCGAGGATGAGGTCATCCAGTCGATCAACGAGCGCCGCGAAAACTCGCTCTTCCTGCCAGGCGTCCCGCTTTCCGGAGCGATCCGCGCGACCAGCGCGATTGCCGATCTCGACGCCTGCGACGCCTGGCTGGTGGTCACTCCGGCGCAGCACATGCGCGCTGTGCTCGAACGGGCGCCGAACTGCGACAAGGCGATGGTCCTCTGTTCGAAGGGGATTGAAGAGAAGAGCGGGCAGCTGCTTCACGACGTGGCGAAACAAGCCTGCCCGGGCGCTCGGATCGCGGTCCTTTCAGGCCCGACCTTCGCGCACGAAGTCGCCAGGGGTCTGCCGACCGCCGTTACCCTCGCGGCTGAGGATCAGCGCCTCGCCGAGGAGCTTCGTGATCGAATCGCCCAGCCGACCTTCCGCATCTACGTGACCGATGACGTCACAGGCGCCGAGATCGGCGGAGCCGTGAAGAACGTCCTCGCGATCGCGTGCGGCGTCGTCGAAGGAAAGGGTCTGGGCCAGAATGCGCGCGCGGCGTTGATCGGCCGCGGTTTTGCGGAAATGACGCGCTTCGGCCTGGCCTGCGGCGCGAAGCGCGAGACTCTCGCCGGTTTGTCGGGCCTCGGCGATCTCGTCCTCACCTGCTCCTCGACGAGCTCGCGCAATTATTCCCTCGGCAAAGGAATCGGTGAGGGCCGTCCGTCGTCCGAGCTGCTCGCCGACCGCCGTACGGTGGCCGAAGGCGCCTTCACTGCGCCAGTGCTCGCGCGGCTCGCACGGGAACGCGGCATCGACATGCCCATCGTCCAGGCCGTCGACGAACTCATCGGCGGCCGCTCGACGGTCGATCAGGTGCTTGGTGCGCTCCTGTCCCGGCCGCCCCGTTCGGAGGCGATCTAGAAATCGATCGCAATGCCCTTCTTTTCCCAGTCGCCGTAGCGGGTCGGATCGAGGCGCTCCTCTTCGCCCGAAGGCGGCTCCTCGCTCTGCGCCGGCTGGGGTTCGGGTACCGGCGGCGAAGGGCTGAGATGTGCCGGAGGAACGAGATGCTTGGGGCGTTTCATGACGTCAAGATGAGCCTGGGAGCGTGCGATGCCAAGCGCTGAAGGCGTTCAATCCCGGCGAGCGGCGCTGCAAATGCTGGATGCCATTCTCCGCCGCGGCCAGACTCTCGAGTCCGCCGCAGCCAGGGTACGCGGCCTTTCCGAAGCGGATCGTGGACTCGCAATCGCCATCGCGGGCGAGACGCTGCGCCGTCTTCCTGATTTCGACGCCTTGATCGACAGCGTGACTCGCCAGCGTCTTCCGGACGACAGCAAGGCCCGTCTCGTGCTTCGGATGGCGCTCGCCCAGAAGATCGGGCTGGGAACGCCGGATCATGCGGTCGTTGCGACGGCGCTCCCTTTGGTGGACGGCGGACCGCGCCGGTTGGTGCATGGCGTGCTCGGTAGTCTGCTGCGCAAGGGGGTAGCGGCTTCAGACGCTCCGCTTTTGCCCCCCGAAATAGAACAGCGCTGGGCCGAATCCTGGGGCGAGCAGGTGGTTCAGGCCGCACGCCGGCAAATCGCCAGGCGACCTTTGCTCGACCTCAGCTTCGCCGATGCCGCCGAGGCGCATGACTATGCTCGCAAGAACGAAGCCATCTCCCTGGCGCCGAAGCAGGTTCGTCTCGAAAGCTCGTCGGTCGAAAACCTGCCGGGCTTTGGAGAAGGCCGCTGGTGGGTTCAGGATCTTGCGGCTTCGCTGCCTGCACGGTTGATTCCCCGTGACGCCGGAGACGTGCTCGACCTGTGCGCAGCCCCGGGCGGGAAGACGATGCAGCTCGCGGCGGCGGGCCATCAGGTGACGTCGCTCGACGCGTCGGAGAGTCGCCTCGGACGACTGCGCGAAAACCTCGACCGTACGCATTTGCGCGCCGAGTTGATCGCCGCTGATGCCTTGCAATGGCAGCCGAAGCGCAGCTTTTCGGCGATCCTTCTCGACGCACCCTGCTCCGCCACGGGCACCTTCCGCCGCCACCCCGAAGTGCTTTATCGCGCTCGACCCAGGACCGTCACGACAAATGCCGAACTGCAGGCCGATTTGCTCAGGCGGGCAGCGGAATGGCTCAAGCCGAACGGGAGCCTCGTCTATTCGGTCTGCTCGCTCGAGCCGCAGGAGGGAGAAAGGATCGTCGCCGACTTCCTTTCCGGCAATCCAAAATTCGCCATCGACCCACCCAGGCCCGATGAGCTTCCCGACTTCGTACCGCCATCGTCGGAAGGATGGGTTCGCATCCTGCCCGGACTTCTCGAAAAGCAAGGCGGCCTCGACGGCTTCTTCATGGCGCGGCTTGTCCGGCGAGCCGATTAACGTCTAATCGGGCCCATGGCCGGTCCGCTCATCGCCCCATCGATCCTTTCCGCCGACTTCGCGAAACTCGGCGAGGAGGTCCGTGCGATCGACGAGGCCGGGGCCGACTGGATCCACATTGATGTGATGGATGGGCATTTCGTCCCCAATCTGACGATCGGCCCCGGAGTGGTGAAGGCACTTCGCCCGCACACCCAGAAGCCGTTCGACGTGCATTTGATGATTTCGCCGGTCGACCCCTTCCTCGACGGCTTTGCGGAGGCCGGCGCGGACATCATCACGGTGCACCCCGAGGCCGGACCTCATGTTCACCGGACGATCCAGCGCGTGAAAGGCTTGGGAAAGAAGGCCGGCGTGTCGCTCAATCCGGCAACTCCCGCCAAAATGCTCGATTACATCCTCGAGGACGTCGACCTGGTGCTGGTGATGAGCGTCAATCCCGGTTTCGGCGGCCAGAAGTTCATCACGAGCCAGCTGAAGAAGATCGAAGCGATCGCGAGCCGGATCACCAAGGCCGGTCTTGCCACGCGCCTCGAAGTCGATGGAGGTATCGACGCGGACACTGCCCGTCAGGCCGTGAATGCCGGCGCGAACGTCCTCGTTGCCGGGACCGCAGCCTTCAAGGGCGGTCCGTCAGCCTATGCCGACAACATCCGGGCGCTCAGGGGAGACGAATGACGGCGGGCTCGGCTGCCGAGCGCGACGTCGTACGGAAACTCGCGCGCGGCTCCCTTTTTTCGAGGCTTAAGCGTTCACGACAGCCGCTCAAACTGGTTGCAGTGCCACGCGACCATGTGCCGGGCGACCGCCTGCGCGGCGAAGCCTTGCTGTCCGGAAGGCTGGCGGTCGGAAGCGAAGTGTTGATGCTCGGCGACCTGGATTTCGCGCGGGTCGGCGCTGAAGGTCCTATGGCCGAGCGACTTCAGGGCTTTTCCTGGTTGCGCGACCTTTCGGCGGCGGCATCGCGAGAAAGCGGGGCGCGGGTTGCGGAAGCCATCGCCGGCCGCTGGCTGTTGGCGCACGGGACGCGCGTCGACGAAGCGTGGGCGCCCCATCTCTGGGGTGAGCGCATCCTCTTCTGGGCCGCTTATGCCCCCTACATCCTGTCGAGCACGGACGGAGGCTATCGCTCGGCGCTCCTGAACACCTTGGCGCGCGGCGCTCGGCATCTCGACTCCAGCGCCGACAAGGCTGCGCCGGGCTTGAAACGCGTGACCGCCTGGTGCGGAGTGATCGCTGCCGGCCTGCTGGTGCAGGGCGGTGTTTCTCGCGTGGCTCGCGGCGAAGCGGGACTCGCCCGGGCATTGGCGCTTTCGCAGTTCGATGACGGCGGTTTCGTCAGCCGCTCGCCGTTCGAACAGGTCCAGCTCGTCGATCGGCTCGGACTGCTGCGCGCATGCTATTTCGCGGCGAAGCAGACCCTGCCGGAGGGGATCGAGCAGGCGGCAGCCGCGGCGCTAGCCGCGCTCCATGGCGTCACTATGGGGGATGGCGCCCTGTCGAGCTGGCAAGGCTGCAATCCCGGCGAGACCGGGCGGCTGACGGCACTCATCGAAGGTTGCGGGCTGCGTGCCAGGCCGCTGCGCCAGGCGCGCGGCTGGGGCTACCAGCGAATTTCGGCGCTCGGCACCATCATCGTGCTGGATGCCGCTCCACCGCCGCCACAGAAGATGGTCGCGCAGGGGTCGGCTTCGACATTGGCATTCGAAATGTCCGACGGGCCGCAGCGGCTCGTGGTCAATTGCGGCGGGCCCGGGCCACTTCCGACGGATCTGTCAGCGGACCTGGTGCAGGGGCTGCGGACCACGGCCGCCCACAGCACCCTCGTGCTCGCCGACACCAACTCGACCAACATCCTGCCCGACGGGTCGTTGGGCAAGGGCGTCGAGGACGTCGCGATCGACCGGACCGAGGACAATGACGCCAGCCGCCTCGAAGCCAGT
The DNA here is from genome assembly GCA_035536015.1 of Sphingomicrobium sp. Taxonomy (GTDB): domain Bacteria; phylum Pseudomonadota; class Alphaproteobacteria; order Sphingomonadales; family Sphingomonadaceae; genus Sphingomicrobium. The sequence continues at coordinate 17,471 of DATLOY010000058.1, read as the reverse complement.
CACGACGGTTATGTTCGTGCGTTCGGCCTGATCCACAAGCGCAGCCTCATGCTCGGCAATGACGGCAAGGAACTGCGCGGGCTCGACCAATTGATCGCCAAGGGCCGCAAGAAAATCCGGGAGTCCGCGGCCTATGCCGTGCGTTTCCACCTCGCGCCGGGCATCGAGGTGACGATTACGGCCGACGGGATGGGCGCGATCCTGCGATCGAAGGGCGCGCCGCCGTGGAACTTCCGTTGCAGGGGCGGAAGCTTGACGACCGAGGAAAGCCTGTGGATCGACGGGCGCGGCCAGCCGCGTCGGACGACCCAGCTGGCCGTCGTCGGTGAGGTCTCTTCGCTCGGCGGAGAGATCGGCTGGCAGTTCCGCCGTACAAGCTAAGCAGAAGGACCATGATGACCGACCTCGTCCCCGTCCGCCGGGCATTGATTTCGCTATCCGACAAAAGCGGGCTGGACGAGCTTGCGGCCGGACTACAGCGCCATGGAGTCGAGCTCGTTTCGACCGGCGGAACGGCGGCGAAACTGCGCGAAAATGGCGCCGCAGTGCGTGACATTAGTGAACTTACGGGCTTCCCCGAGATGATGGACGGGCGAGTGAAGACGCTCCATCCGAAAGTCCATGGCGGCTTGCTCGGAGTTCGCGACAATCCCGAACATGTGTCGGCGATGCAGGAACATGGGATCGCTCCGATCGACCTGGTCGTGGTCAACCTCTACCCGTTCCTCGATACGGTGATGAGCGGCGCTAATCGTGACGCGATCATTGAGAATATCGACATCGGTGGTCCGTCGATGGTGCGCTCGGCGGCCAAAAACCATGCGCATGTCGCGATCGTCACCGATCCGGCCGATTATGGCGAGCTGCTTGCCGAGCTTGATGCCAACGATGGAAGCACGTCGATCGGGTTCAGGAAGAAGCTTGCCGCCAAGGCCTTTGCATTGACCGCCGCATATGACTCGACGATCTCCCAATGGTTCGCCTTCGCCGACCAGGGCGAACGCTGGCCGCAAAGCTGGACGCGCGCGAGCAAGCTCAAAATGCCGCTTCGCTATGGCGAGAATCCGCATCAACAGGCGGCTCTTTATTTGCCCGTCGGCCCGGCCGCCCGCGGCGTCGCGCAGGCGGAACAGGTGCAGGGCAAGGAGCTCAGCTACAACAATTTGAACGACGCCAATGCCGCGCTCGAGCTGGTTGCCGAGTTTCGTGAGGACAAGCCGACGGTGGTGATCGTCAAGCACGCCAATCCGTGCGGCGTCGCGACGCGCGAGGGACTGCTCGAGGCCTGGCAGGAAGCACTCGCCTGCGACAGCGTCTCGGCCTTTGGCGGAATCGTCGCCACCAATCGGTCGCTTGATGGCGCGACGGCGGAAGCAATCACGCGAATCTTCACGGAGGTCGTTGTCGCTCCGGATGCCGACGAAGATGCGAGGGCGATCTTCGCGCAAAAGAAGAACCTCCGGCTACTTTTGACGGGCGAACTTCCGGATCCGGCGCGCGGCGGCCAGACACTCGCGATCATCGCCGGCGGAATCCTTGTGCAGGATCGCGATAACGGCAGGGTCACGCGCGATCAGCTGAAGGTCGTCACGAAGCGTCAGCCGACCGAGCAGGAATTGAAGGATTGCCTCTTCGCCTGGACCGTGGCGAAGCACGTGAAGTCGAACGCGATCGTTTATGCGAAGGACGGAGTCACGGCTGGAATCGGCGCCGGTCAGATGAACCGACGCGACAGTTCACGCATCGCCGCGCTTCGCGCCAGGGAAGCTGCGGAGGCCAACGGCTGGCCCGAGCCGCGCACCGTCGGCTCGGCCGTCGCTTCCGACGCCTTCTTCCCCTTCGCGGACGGCCTGCTTGCCGCCGCCGAAGCTGGCGCCACCGCAGTCATCCAGCCCGGCGGATCGATCCGCGACGATGAGGTGATCGCGGCCGCTGACGAAGCCGATCTCGCAATGCTGTTCACCGGAATGCGCCACTTTCGGCACTAGGATCGTCAGACGATATCGTCCTCGATCTGGTCGCGGGCCTCGGCCGCTTCCTCGGCTTCTCGAAGCTCCCGAACCTCGTCCTTGCGCAGCTTGAAGAGCTCGCGGTCCTCCGGTCCAAAGCCCTTGGTCCATAAAACCGTTCCGAACGCGACGAGGATCGCCGGAACGCCGACGAACAATTGCCATGTCTCGGGAAGGAACAGCCGGATCGGAATTCCGACGGCGAGCCCGGCTGCGGCGGCCCAGCCAATGTCCCAGCGCCACCCCGAGACCGGCGCTCCAAGCTCCCGCTTCAACAGCCAGGATTTGGTGATCGAGGCGAAGCCGAGGGCAACGCACAAAGCGATCGCCGGGCCCGTTGCCTGGTAAGTCTGCGGCAAACCCTCGCCCTTCATGATCAGGATGAGCGCTGCGGCAAGGCCCGCCTCGGCGATCAGCATGATGATGCTGATCAGCATGTTGCGCTTGCGCGCGACATAGATCAGCGCCGCTTCGCTGACGACGGCCGCGGCCGCGATCACTTCGGCGGCAAGGAGGAAGCCAAGCATTGCTGTGCCGCCGGTGAAGCCCGACCCGACCAGCCCCATCACGGAACGGCCGGGGATGGCGAGCGAGAGCGCGATTCCAACCTGTGCCGCGATAATCCAGTAGGTGACCTGGCGGACCTGCTGGGCCACGGCCGGGCGATCGCCAGCGGCGATCTTTCGCGCGATCGCAGGCCCAAGAACCGGCTCGAAGCTGGTCTTCAGCTTGGCCGGGAGCGTCGCCACCTGCTGCGCGACGTAGTAAATGCCGACGAAGCTTGCGGGCATGAATGCGCCGAGGACTGCTAGGTCGACGCGTCGCGACGCCCATTCGATCGCATCGGCGGCCGCAAGCGGGATGTTGCGGCAGGCCGTCCACCAGGCAGTGCCCAGGTCCGGCTTCCATTCGCGCGGGATGCCGTAACAGCGGACCAGGGGGATCAGCGCTGCGATCAGCGCCGCGACCATCGAGAAAACGTAGGAAACGATCAGCCCGTCATCGAGTGAGATGTAGGACCAGGCAAAGGCAACGATGCTAATGACCCACGGCTCGACGATCGACCGGGCGCGGACCGTAGAAGCCACGTCATGCTGGTACGCCAGCGCGGCCAGCGCAATGTCGGTCCAGCTGATCGCCAGGACGGTGATCGCGAGCCACCGGTCGAGCCCACTGATCTTCGTCGTCGGGTACATGGCAACGGGGAAGATGAAGAGGATCGCCATGCCGATTGCCGAGCCGATGGCAGCGACAAGCAAAGCGTCGGCGACGACGCAGGCTTCGGGCTTCCTGGCGTTGGCGAGGAGTTGGGCGAGCCCGCGTCTTAGTCCCAGTGCCGCGATTTGCGCGGCGAACTCGACCACCAGCACGGCGTAAGCGAAGCGACCGAGCGATTCCGCACCGTAGATCCGGCCCGCGATGAACAGGAACGGCAGGCGCGCGGCCAGGCGAAGCACGAAACCGAAGACGTTGAGCCGTCCGCCCCGCGCCAGCGTTGCCATGTCGGCGTCGGGCGCGGCTGGGTCTACGGTGGACGGAAGGACCTTGGCGTCGCTCAATGCGCGGCGCCCCAGTTCGGTCCCCAGCCGACCTCGACGTCGAGCGGTACGTCGAGCTTCATTGCCGGCTCGGCCGCTGTCGACATGACCTGCTGGATGACGGCCGCGGCTTCTTCCTCTTTCCCGTCGGGGACCTCGAACACCAATTCGTCGTGAACCTGGAGAAGCATCTTGACGTCGCTCAGGCCCGCATCGGCGAGCGCGCCGTCCATGCGGGCCATCGCGCGCTTGATGAGGTCGGCGCTCGTCCCCTGGATCGGAGCGTTGATCGCAGCGCGTTCGGCACCGCCGCGGATCGACGGATTGGGAGAGCGGATGTTCGGTTCGAAATGCGTCTTCCGCCCGAACAGGGTCGTGGTGAAACCATGCTCGCGCGCGAAGGCCAACGTTCCGTGGATGTAGGCACGGATTCCGGGGAACCGCTCGAAATAGCGGTCGATGATCGCCTTTCCTTCTTCCTTCGAGACCCCCAGACGGCCCGCCACACCCCAGGACGAAATGCCGTAGAGGATGGCGAAGTTGATTGTCTTCGCCTTGTTGCGCGTGTCGCGGTCGACCGTCCCGAACAGTTCCTCGGCGGTCATGTTGTGAATGTCCTCGCCGGCGCGGAACGCCTCCTTCAGCTGCGGCACGTCGGCCATGTGCGCGGCGAGTCGAAGCTCGATCTGGCTGTAGTCGGCGCTGAGGATCTGGTGGCCAGGGTCGGCGACGAAGGCGTCGCGGATCTTGCGCCCGACCTCGGTTCGGATCGGAATGTTCTGGAGGTTGGGGTCGTTCGACGACAAGCGTCCGGTCTGCGCCCCGGTGAGCGAGAAGCTGGTATGTACCCGGCCGGTCACAGGGTTGATCACGGCTTGCAGCGCATCGGTGTAGGTCGAGCGGAGCTTGGTCAGCTGGCGCCAGTCGAGCACCAGCCGCGCGCAGTCGACGCCCTCCGCCGCCAGACGTTCCAGCTCGTTGACGTCAGTCGAATAGTGGCCGCTCTTGCCCTTGCGGCCGCCTTTCAATCCCAACCGGCCGTAAAGCACGTCGCCGAGCTGTTGCGGACTTCCGATCGTGAAGGGTCCGCACGCGGCCTCGTAGATCTTCTCTTCCAGCGACTGGATATCGCGAGAGAATTCGGCGGACAGCCGCGCGAGATAGTCGCGATCGACCTTGATCCCGCGGCGCTCCATGCGCCCGATGACACCAACGAGGGGCTTGTCGACGCGCTCATAGACGCGGGCGACATTTTCCTGTGCCAAACGAGGCTGAAGCCGCAGCCAAAGCCTGAGGCAGATGTCCGCGTCTTCGCCGGCATATTCGGTCGCCGGACCGAGAGCCACCTTGTCGAAGGTGATCTGTTTCTGGCCGGTCCCGCAAAGCTGCTTGAACGGGATGCACTCATGGTCGAAGTGCAGCTTCGCCAGCTCTTCGAGGCCGTGACCGAAGCTTCGCCCCGCATCGAGGTCGAAGCTGATCACCATCGTGTCGTCCACCGGGCCGACGTCGATGCCGGCCTTGTGGAACATCACCCAGTCATATTTGAAATTGTGGCCGATCTTGAGGACCGATGAATCTTCCAGGATCGGCTTCAGTTTCTGAAGCACCAACGCTTCGGAAAGCTGGCTCGGCGCTACCGAATAAAGATCTGCGCCGCTATGGCCGACCGGGATGTAACAGGCCCTGTTCGGCCCCGTTGCGAGGGCGATCCCGGCGAGCTTGGCGACGATACTGTCGATATGGTCGGTTTCAGTGTCGAGCGCGAAATAGCCTTGAGCCCTCGCTTCCTCGATCCAGCGGTCGAGCGACGACTCGTCGATGACCGTTTCATATTTCGACCGGTCGATCTCGATCTTCTCAGGTCCCGCAGGCGGGGCGGCCTTCTTCGGCTCCATTGCCGCCATGACGTCATTGCGGACGGTTGCTCCAGTCTGCTGGGGCGCGCCGCCGTGAAGCCGGTTGAGCAACGACTTGAACCCTTGGTCGGCAAGGAATTCCTCGAGCGGCTCTTTCGGGATGTTCTTGAGCGCCAGCCCTTCAAGCGGTTCGGGTAGCGGAGCATCGCATACCAGCCGGACCAGCTCGCGGCTCAAGCGCGCGTCATCGGCATAATCGATCAAATTCTGCTTGAGCTTGGGCTTGGATATCTCATGCGTGCTCGCCAGCACCGTCTCGAGGTCGCCGAACGCCTGGATCAATTGCGACGCGGTCTTCGGCCCGATTCCCGGAACGCCCGGCACATTGTCGACGCTGTCGCCCATCAGGGCGAGCACGTCGCCGACCTTCTCAGGCGGCACGCCGAACTTTTCGAGCACCTGTTCGCGCCCGATCCGCCGGTCGTTCATCGTATCGAGCATGTCGACGCCGGCATCTTCGTCGATCAGCTGCATCAGATCCTTGTCGGAGCTGACGATCGTCACGCGCCAGCCGGCCTTCGTCGCCGCCGTCACATAACATGCGATGATGTCGTCGGCCTCGAGGCCCTCCTCCTCGATGCACGGGATCGAGAATGCGCGTGTGGCAACCCGGATGAGCGGGAATTGCGGGACGAGGTCCTCCGGCGGAGGCGGCCGATGAGCCTTGTACTGGTCGTACATCTCATTGCGGAACGTCGATTCCGACTTGTCGAGGATGACGGCCATGTGGGTCGGGCCGTCAGCCTTGCTGAGCCCGTCTGCGAGCTTCCAAAGCATCGTCGTGTAGCCGTAGACCGCGCCGACATTCATGCCGTGGCGGTTGGTGAGCGGCGGAAGCCGGTGATAGGCGCGGAAGATGTAGCTCGATCCGTCGACGAGATAGAGATGGTTCGTCGTACCGGAGCCTGGAGCTTCGGTTGCGGGTGCTTCGGTCATTTCGGTGTCGGACATGGAGGGGCGGGTTTAGCAGGGTGACGGCAGTAGGGAAGCCAACCCTAAGTTAAGGTCTCTCGCGCCGGCTTTCGACCCGTTGCGGACATTGGCTGCGCACTGCTCCTGCCAGATTAGCCCGCAATCCACGGACATGGTATTGGGCGCCACCGCGCTTAGCCATCACCCAAGCCCCTTGCGCGGCTGAGAGACCAGCGTGCTCCCGGCTTGAGCGGGAAGTGCATCATGACTTTGGAAACATCCCTGGAATTCAAGGACGAGGCTCTCGCCGAAACGGCTATTGGCGGACCTCCTTTGGCGCTCCATCGCGGTGAGAGCGATCTCCCATTCGTGCCGTATCAGGAAGGGGTCACCTTCCAGCTCAATCAGGTGGATATCGAAGGCGGCTATTTTGTCGTCCGGCTTCGCGGAGAGCCGGGAAGAACGATCCAGCGACACAAGCATACCGGGGAGATATTTGCCTTCACGGTCGCGGGATCGTGGCGTTATCTCGAATATCCCGAAATCAACACCGCGGGGTCATATCTCTACGAACCGGCCGGATCGGTCCACACCCTGCACTTCCCCGAGACGAACACCGAGACCACGGACGTCTGGTTTGTGCTGCACGGGGCGAACCTCAACCTCGATGCCGAGGACAATGTTGAATCGGTTCTGGATGCGAGTGCCGCATTAGCGGTCTATCGCGCGGCTTGCCGCGAGAGCGGCTTGCCTGAGCCAGACGTCATCGGCGCGTAGAAACGATCCCGCAAGGCTCCGACAGATCTGACCAAAAGGTCGTCGGCGCTTCTCGGCTGTTGCGGTGGCGCTGACGATCCGCCATTCCCCGCTGCGGTTCGGATAGGGGATCGGCCAGCCATGCCGTTAAGCGACGCGGCGAATGTTTCATTGCTGCTCATCGTCGGGGGCGACGAAGCCGATCGCCTGGTCCAGCTCGACGGCAAGATCCTTGCAAGCGGTTCGACGGACCTGTGGCGCCTGGCGGAGCCCGAGCCTCATCACCGTCTGCACGTCACTCGCAACTTCTTCCGTCAGAGCCGGCAGCCTGAGCTCGACGGTTACAAGGCCCTGTTCAACATGGTGACCGAGCCGGAGCGGAATACGCGAACGCTGGAGAATATGCGCAAGCTGCTGCGCTCCGTTCCGGGCAAGGTCGTCAATCGTCCGGATGCCGTACTTCGCTCGACCCGGGAGCAGGTGGCGCGTAAACTTCAGGGGATCCCCGGCCTTATCGTGCCGCCCACGGCGCGGATCGCGCCGGGCAAGGTCGGCGTCGCGGCGAACATCCTGGCCAATGCGGGTCTCCAACCGCCAATCATCCTCCGTCAGGCAGGAACGCACAGTGGCAAGATCGTGGGTCTGTTCGATACGATCGAGGCGATCATCGGAGCGCTCGACCCGGCGAAGGACCATCTCGCAACGCAATTCGTCGACTTCCGCAGCACCGACGGTCTTTATCGTAAGTATCGCGTTTTCTTCCTCGGGGCACAGCTGATCCTGCGGCACATGCTCATCTCGGACGACTGGAATGTCCACGCCAAGGACCGGACGCGATTCATGGCGGACCGACTGGAGCTGGTTGCCGAGGAACGTGCCTTGTTCGAAACCGGCGAGCCGTTCCCGGCTGAGGTTCGCGAGATCCTGATGGCGGTCAACGCGCGCATGCCGCTCGACTTTTTCGGAATGGATTTCGGAATCACGGCCGACGGCAAAGTCGTGCTGTTCGAAGCCAATGCGACGATGAGTTTCTTTCCTTTCGCGCCCGACCCGCAATTCGAATATCTCCGGCTCGTGATCGAACCCGCGCAACGCGCATTTCGCGAGTTGCTCGGCTTGCCTCCGTTTCAGCCCGGGCAAGTGCGCTTTCGGCTTGAATCCGGCTAGAGATGTTCGACACTTACGCCGAAATCTTTGCCCAGCGGGCGGCCGATTATCACTACGCGATGACGACGTCGCCGCGGGCGCGCGACGCCGAGTTCAACGCGGTGCTCGATCCGATCAGGGATCGACCCCAGGGGCTTGTGTGCGACATGCCGTCGGGCGGCGGTTACCTTGCGGAATATCTACCGGAGGCCCTGGACTATATCGCGATCGATCCGGCGACGGATTTCTTCGTCGAATGGCCGAGGCCGCTGCAACGGCTCCTTGCCGAGATCACCAACGTTCCGCTTGCCGACCAGTCCGTGGACTTTGTCGTCAGCCTTGCCGGGCTGCATCATGAGCCGAGCCTCGCGAAGGTTTTCGCCGAGATGCGGCGGCTATTGCGGCCGGGCGGTCGCCTTGTCCTTGCAGATGTGGCGGTGAACACTCGGCCGGCGATCTTCCTCAATGGCTTCGTCGCCGAAAATTGCCCGCTCGGCCATGACGGCAAATTCCTGGACGAGGCGACCGCCTCGGTTCTCGAGGAGGCAGGTTTCGGGCTCGTCGAGGATCGGTTGCTGACCCTGCCCTGGACGTTCGCGAATTTGGACGAAGCAGGAGAATTCTGCCGTCACCTGTTCGGCATGACCGGACTCGACGCAGCCTCTGTCGCCGAGGCGATGCATCGGGAGATCGGCTTCGAGTTCGAAGACGGCCAGCCGCGTCTCCAGTGGGTGCTGCGGCGGATCGTCGCCGATGCCGTGTGAGATCAGGCGGGACTAACGACCCGCAGGTGATGATGGTGATCCTTCGTCAGGATCCAGATATCGACCGCGACGACAGCCAGGATCACAGCAAGGACCGGGATCGGCAGGTAGAAATCGCCCCGAGTGTCATCCCTGACGGCGACCTGATCCTGGGCCGCGACGGCGGCGCCGCCAAGCGCGGTCGCGCCAGCGGGATTCATCATGCTGTACGTCGTCCAGGCATCTCCGCGGGCCGGCGCAGCCGCTGCAACGGTCGAGCTGAACAGGAATGCGGCGGCCACTGCCGCCGAAGTGAACTTGCCGCGATTGGAACGCATGACATTACTCCACTGTGGCATCGGACATGTAACGCGGCTCGGAATGAAAGACGATGTCGTTCCGCCCCGCCACAATGGCAGTTAAACGTTACGGAACAATAACATCGCGGCACCGGGATCGTGAGCCGTCGGGAGCATGTCGGGATAATCGAGCGTGTAGTGGACGCCGCGCAGCAGCTACGGCCGCGCCGCCAACTCATCGGCCAAAGCGATCACTCGTCTGTGGTGACATGCCCAAGCCGCCCAAACATCTGCGGCCCAACGTCGCACGGCCGCTGCGTGCGCATCGGGTTCGCTCGCGACATCAGCGACGGTCATGCTTCCTAGAGTCTCCGGCGGCTCAAGCCACGGCAAATCCTGAGAGATGGTGGTGATCAGGCCGATGACGCGGGTGGCGAATCTGGTCGAGGCGCCTTTCTCCACGGTCAGATAGAGACCGCCCAAATGCGCCCAGACGGATTGGATCGCTCGACGGCCGGGCTTTCCCGGATGTTGCGCGGCATAGGCATCGACGGTCAGCCGATGAACCTTCATCAATTCGCGGTCGGAATACTCGCGGGCCAAAACTTCGCCGTAGAGCGCCCAGCAGGATGGCGAGGCGCCAAGGTAAGGATGCGCCGGTCGGTCGATGCGCGGCAGGACGACGCCGCAATCGCCGCAAACTTCAAGATCCCTGGAAGTCATGATTCGTGCGTCACAGGCGCGAAGCTAGGGCACCAGCACCGTGTCACGGGCCTCTGGAGCCAAGTCCGGATAATCGAGCGTGTAGTGCAGCCCGCGGCTCTCGTGCCGCGAGAGCGCCGAGCGCACGATCAGGTCGGCGACCTCCAGCAGGTTGCGAAGTTCGATCAGATCGGGAGTGACGCGGAAGTGCGCGTAATATTCGTGGACCTCCTGCCGGAGCATGTCGATTCGCCGCTTGGCGCGCTCCAGCCGCTTCGTCGTCCGGACGATGCCGACATAATTCCACATGAAGCGGCGAATCTCGCCCCAGGTCTGCGCAATGACGACTTCCTCGTCGCTGTCCGTAACGCGGCTTTCATCCCAGGCGCGAACGGCGGGCGCTTTCGGCAGCTCGGCAAAGTGCGCGGCGATATGTTTTGCCGCGGCCTCCCCGAACACGAGGCACTCGAGGAGGCTATTGGAGGCCAGACGATTGGCCCCGTGGAGGCCCGATTGCGTAACTTCGCCGGCCGCGTAGAGGCCCGGAGCGTCGGTCCGGCCGTCAAGATCCACGACCACGCCGCCGCAGGTATAATGCTGCGCTGGAACGACGGGGATCGGATCCTGGGTGATGTCGATGCCGAGGCCAAGCAGCTTCTCATAGATGTTCGGGAAGTGCTCACGGACGAATTCCGGCTCGCGGTGCGAGATGTCGAGATGGACATAATCGAGGCCGAGCCGCTTGATCTCATGGTCGATCGCCCGCGCAACGATGTCGCGCGGGGCGAGCTCTCCGCGCTCGTCGAAGCGGTCCATGAACCGCTGGCCGCCGCCCTTTACGCCGGGCGGCAGCTTCAATTGCCCACCCTCGCCCCGCACGGCCTCGGTGATCAGGAAGTTCTTGACCTCGAGATTGTAAAGGCACGTCGGGTGGAACTGCATCATCTCCATGTTGGAGACCCGGCAGCCGACCCTCCACGCCATGGCGATTCCGTCGCCGGTCGCTCCGCGCGGAGCGGTTGAATAGAGATAGGCGCGGCCCGCCCCTCCGGTGGCGAGGATGGTCGCGCGCCCGGTCAAGGTCTCGACCCGCTTCTTCTTGCGATTGAAGGCGTAGAGACCGTGAACCGAGCCTTCGGTGGAGAAGTTCGCTGCGTGGCGCCCGGTGATGAGGTCGATCGCAACCATGTCCGGCACCAGAGTGATGTTCGGGTGCTTTGCCGCCGCCGCCTCGAGCGCCTGGCTGATCGCATAGCCCGTCGCATCGGCCACGTGGACGATCCGCCGATGGCTGTGGCCGCCTTCCCGAGTGAGGTGCAGCGCTCCGTTTTCGCTCGCGAACGGAACACCGAGATCGATGAGATGCTTGATCGCTCCGGGCGCAGCCTCGACCACATGCTCGACCACGCGGATGTCATTCAATCCGGCGCCGGCGATCATCGTATCGTTCACATGGGCTTCGAAGCTGTCGCCTTCCTCGAGCACCGCGGCGATTCCGCCCTGAGCACGGGCGCTCGCGGTATCGCCGAGCGCGCCCTTGGCGATGACGGCGACCTTGTGCGTCTCGGCCAGGTTGAGAGCGGCCGTCAGTCCCGCCGCGCCCGAGCCGACGATCACAACGTCGGTCTCGATGCTCATGCCGCCTCGTGTTCGGACGACACCAGGCTCAGGAATACGTCCTCGAGGTCCGGGTCGCGGGTCGACACGTCGACGATGCCCAGGCCATCGGCAGTAAGCGCCGTCAGCACTTCTCCCGCGTTCACCTTGTCCTTGCGATAGGTGATTTCGAGCGTCCGCTCATCGACCAATGCGATATTTTCGAAGCATTCGTTGGTGGGAACCTCGCCGATATCGCGGTCGAAGGTGACGACGACCGCTTTCTCCTGGGCCTTGGAGATCAATTCGCGTGTCGGTTCATTGGCGACGACCTGGCCGTGGTGAATGATCGCGATCCGGTCGCAGAGCTGTTCGGCCTCCTCGAGATAATGCGTCGTGAGCACGATGGTGACGCCAAGCGAATTGAGCTTGCGGACGTAATCCCATAGCTGCCGCCGAAGTTCGACATCGACGCCGGCCGTCGGCTCGTCGAGGACGAGGATCGGAGGCGAATGGACCATCGCCTTGGCGACCAGCAGCCGCCGCTTCATTCCGCCCGACAGCGTGCGCGAATAGGCATTCGCCTTGTCGGTCAGATGCATGGCGGCGAGCAATTCGTCACTCTTTCGGCCGACCGACGGAATTCCATAGAGTCCGGCCTGGATCTCCAGCGTTTCCCGCGGAGTGAAGAAGGGATCGAAGATGATCTCCTGCGGGACGACCCCGATCGAGCGCTTGGCGTTGCGCGGATGCTCGTCGATATCGAAGCCCCAGATCATCACCTTGCCGCTGGTTTTCACGACCAGGCCGGCGAGGATGTTGATCAGGGTCGACTTGCCCGCTCCGTTTGGTCCCAGAAGTCCGAAGATTTGGCCGCGGGGCACGTCGAAGCTGACTTCGCGCAGCGCCTGCTTGCCGCCAGCGTAGGTCTTGCTCAGCGATTCAATGCGGATCGCGGGGTCTTCCATGCGGCGGAGGGCATAGGGGCGCCGTCCTGACCCGACAAGCGAAGAGGGTAAATTGGCCGTTTACCTTAACTGGCAGAGTGATCTTGACGTTAACCTTGTAGCGCGGCTGCGGAATGTTGCGACCAGTCCACCTCCGCTGCCTCGGCGCGGCGCTCTTCGCGCTGTGCCCGCTCGCGCCCGCGCTGGGGACTCCGCGTGGGGCCGCGACGCCGGCCCAGGCGCAGGCCGCGATGCTCTTCCCGCTCGAGATCATCAAGAAGCAGGACCTGGATTTCGGCAATCTCGCCGCCCCGACCGCGGGAACGGCCGTTATCGATCCCAATTCCGACACGATCACCAGCACAGGGGGAGTTCTGCTCCTGGGGGGTGCGCCGCATGCGGCCATGTTTAGCGGTGCCTCGAAGGGCAACAACGTCGTCAACATCCGCATCCCGAAGCAGCCGATTACTCTTACGCGGATCGGCGGGACCGAAACCATGACTCTTTCCAACTTCACGCTGGAGGGGCTCGACAAGCGAGCGGTCGCTGCGCGGGTCGCCTTCGATTTCCGCGTGGGAGGGACTTTGAGCGTCGCCGCAAATCAGGCGGACGGCACCTACGTCGGCACCTTCGACGTCAGCATCCAATACCCCTGAATTTCCGGAAACCATTATCATTCAAGGTTAAATCTCTGCGAACCGTGGATGTTGAACCCGCGGTGAGGCGCCTTCGCGCATAATGCTGCTCTTGTGGCGTGGATCGTGGGAGCAGCCGGGTGAACTTTGTGAAGATCCTCATTGCGGGAGCGCTTGCCGCGACGGCGATGCCTGCGGCCGCGGCCCCGGTCGCCGCGCCCACGCCCGCGACGGGCCGGGCACTCCTGCTCGTCCCGCTCACCCTGACCAAGGTCGACGACCTCGATTTCGGAACGATCGTCACTTCGCCCTCGCCGGGTGTGGTGGTGATCGATGCGGCGACGGGGGCCCGGACGATGTTCGGCGGAGTCACCCCCGTTACCAGCGATCCTGGACGGCGCGCTCGTTTCGCAGGTGCTGGAACGCCGGGCCAGGCCGTCGTCGTGACCGTGACGCCGCCGCTGCAGCTGACGAACACGGCGGGAGATGCGATCCCCGTACTTGCGCTAACCACGGAAGGCGGCGCGATTCACACGATCGACACCGTGACCCGCGCTTTCTTCTTCGGCGTCGGCGGGATTATCCAGGTCAACGCGAACCAGCCCGAAGGCGTCTATTCGGCGAATTTCATCGTCACTGCCAACTACCAGTAATCTTGTGAGCGCACGGTCGTCGCCCTAAGTGGCGAGCATGACATCAAAAGCGCCGCCGCCGCCCGAAGTGATCAGGGTCAGGACCGATCGAGTCGCCTGCGACGGATCGGGCGAGGTCTCCGCGGCTCTCGGCCACCCACGCATATATCTTCGCATGGATCGCGAGCTCGGGTTCGTTGAGTGCGGCTATTGCGACCGTCGCTTTGTCCTTGAGGGGGGACCAGCGGATCGCGACGCGGCATGACCGCCGACCCCCGCCGCTTCCTCTACCGAAGCCTCGATCCGGACGGCGCGAAGCGGCTCGCGGCCAAGCATCTGACCCCTTGCGACGACGGTGAGCTCTTCCTTCAATATAGCGCGAGTGAGGCCTTCGGCTTCGACGACGGCCGTCTGAAGACCGCCGACTACAACAGCTCCTCGGGCTTCGGCCTTCGCGGAGTGACTGGCGAAACGACAGCCTTCGCTCATGCCAATGAGATCAGCGAGGCGGCGATCGAGCGGGCCGCCGCGACTTTGAAGCTGCTCGATCCGAGAAGAACCGAGCCCGCGCCGGCGCCCGCGCGCACCAATCAGGCCATGTATGGAGCGGATGACCCGCTGAGCCTTGTTCCCTTTGCCGAGAAGGTGGCGCTTTGCGAACGGATCGACGCCGCGGCACGTGCGCGCGATCCACGCGTCGCCCAGGTCAGCGTGGCACTTGCGGCAAGCTGGAGCGTGATCGACATCGTCCGTGCCGACGGTTTCGTCGCGCACGACGTTCGCCCGTTGGTCCGGCTTGGAGTTCAGATCGTCGTCGAGCAGAACGGACGTCGCGAAACCGGCTATCATGGGCTCGGCGGGCGATATCTTTACGGCAAGCTGTTCGACGAAGCCGAGTGGAACCGAGCCATCGACGTTGCACTGGCTCAGGCTCTCGTGAATCTGGAGTCGGTTGCCGCTCCGGCGGGGGAAATGCCGGTTGTCATGGGATCGGGCTGGGCCGGAGTGATTCTGCACGAAGCGATCGGTCATGGCCTGGAAGGCGATTTCAATCGCAAGAAGACGTCCGCTTTTTCCGGCCGGATCGGTGAGCAAGTGGCGACACCCGGAGTGACCATCGTCGATGACGGCGCGATGGACCAGCGGCGCGGATCGCTGACGATCGATGACGAAGGGACTCCGACACGGCGAACGGTCCTGATCGAGGATGGAATCCTCAAGGGCTATCTGCACGACCGCCTGAATGCGCGGCTGATGGGCATGGAGCCGACGGGAAACGGGCGGCGTGAAAGCTTCGCTTATGCGCCGATGCCGCGAATGACGAATACATTCATGCTCGCGGGCAAGGACGATCCCGATGATCTGCTTGGTCGGGTGAAGGACGGGATCTACGCCAAGAGCTTCGGCGGCGGCCAGGTCGACATCACCAGCGGCAAGTTCGTCTTCACGTGCACCGAAGCCTACCGGATCCGGGGCGGCAGGATCGCCGAACCGGTGAAGGGCGCGACATTGATCGGCGACGGGCCGACGGTGCTCACCCGCGTCAAAGGTGTCGGCAACGACCTGGCGCTCGACGAAGGTATCGGCATCTGCGGCAAGGGCGGACAGTCGGTGCCCGCGGGAGTGGGCCAGCCGACATTGCTGATTGACGGTCTCACCGTGGGAGGCACGGCCGCTTGAACGATTGGCGCCGCGAGGTCCTCAAATTCTGGTTTGGACTCGACCCGAAATCATGGTGGCGCGGCGGCGAAGAGCTCGACCATCGGATCAAGCGGAACTTCATCAGATTGTGGACCGAGAAGCGCCAGCTTCCGGCGGATTATTTTACGACGGACCCGTTGAGCGCGCTCGCCGGCGCAATCCTGTTCGATCAGTTTCCGCGGAACATGTTTCGCGGAGACGCGGAGCAGTTCGCCACCGATCCCCTCGCTCTGGCGATCGCCAAAGGAGCCGTCGATCAGGGCTTCGATGAGCAGCTTGAAAAGGACGAGCGCTGCTTTCTCTACATGCCGTTCCAGCACAGCGAAAATCTCGAGGACCAGAACCGCGCGGTTTTGCTCTTCAGCGAGCTCAAGGACGATTATCTGCTTGGCTATGCGAAGAAGCACCGCGACGTGATCGAGCGGTTCGGCCGTTTTCCGCACCGTAATGCCATGCTCGGGAGGGCGCCTCGCGAGGACGAGATTGCGGCCGGCAAGGTCGTGCCCTGGTGAGCGATCTCGTCCAGGTCGCGCGCTTCGACAAGCCGTATCAGGCTGACCTGTGCCGCATGTTTCTCGAAAGCTACGGCATCGAGGCCGTCGTCTTCGACACGCAGAGCTATGGATATTCGGAAGGCGCGATGGTCGGCGTCAGGGTGATGGTGCTGGACGAAGATCTGGCCGAGGCCAGGCGAGCCCTTCGCGACTACAAGCCCTAAAGAAGGTGGGCGATTGGGCCGATGTCGAACCCGGCCTCGCTGATCCGGCGCTCGACTTCCTCCCGAGGAACGCCCTCTTCGCGATGCGCCAGCGCTATCGTCAGCGCCGAGCGCGTACCCGACCGGCAGAAAGCGAGAAGCTTGCCGTCGCCCGTCTCGCGCATCGCTTCCTGCATCGCTTCGATGTCGGACGGACCGATGCCCCGAATGATCGGGATATGGCGATAGGCGATTCCCGCGGCCGCCGCAGCATTCTCAATATCGCCGGCGAGAGGCTGGCCGTCGTCTTCGCCGTCCGGGCGATTGTTGACCAGCATCGTAATGCCCTGCTCCGCCAGCCCGGCGACTTCATGAGGAGCGACCTGGCCGCTCACCAAGGTCTTGTCGTCGAGCTGGCGGATCATGAGCTTACCTTCCTCTTTCGCCCTTCCGCGGCGCAGGAGCGGGCGCTGGCGCCGGGGCGGTTGCCGGAGCAACGCTGGTCGCGCCTTCGCCGCCGTTCAAGCCATAATAATCGAGATACGGCTGAATGCTCGCATCGCGACCGGCCCAGTTGCGGTACATTTCGGCAAGATCCTCGGTGTTGCCGCGCGAAAGGACCATATTGCGGAAGCGCTGGCCGTTCTCGCGAGTCAGGCCGCCATGGGTCTCGAACCAGTTGAAGGCATCCTGTCCCAGCATCCGAGTCCACGCATAGGCATAATAGCTCGCGGAATAGCCGTTGCTCCAGATGTGAAGGAAATAGCTGGAACGGTACCGCGGCGGGACGTCCTTCGTGTCAAACCCGCCGCTCGCCAAGGCCTTCGCTTCGAACTGGTCGACGTCCTGGCGGGGAGCGGTCCCAGGCAGCGAGTGCCAATCCAAATCGAGGCGGGCCGCCTCGAGCGCTTCCCCGACTTCATAACCCTGGTTGAAGGTCCGCGCAGCGAGGATCTTGTTGACCAGATCCTGCGGGATCGGCTGACCGGTCCGATAATTCACCGCGTAATGCGGCAGGATCTTCGCGTCGAGCGCCCAATTCTCATTGAACTGCGACGGGAACTCGACGAAGTCGCGCGCCACGTTGGTCCCCGACAAGGTCGGATAGGTTTGCGCCGCGAACATTCCGTGGAGCGCATGCCCAAACTCGTGGAACATGGTCGTCACGTCGTCCCAGCTGATCAGCGCCGGCTGGCCGGGCGCGGGCTTGGTGAAGTTCTCGACATTGAAGACGACCGG
>DATLOY010000057.1:0-14636 GCA_035536015.1 Sphingomicrobium sp. | reverse complement strand
CTGAGGCAGGCCTTGGTCGATTCCTCGTCGCGGAAGTAGCTGTGCATGACGCTCCTGCCGCGGACGTAGACCTTGCCGATGCCGCGATCGGCGAGGATTTCGCCCGACGGACCGCGTATCTCGATCTGCATGCCGTGGACGGGCTTCCCGCAATTGACGACCGCGCGGTAGCGGCGCGGGCGCTCCTCGTCGACGGGTTCGCCGCCGGAAAGCTCATTCTCCTCGACCAGCTCGAGCCGGATGCCCTCGCCCGGAGGCATGAGCGAAACGGCGAGCGTCGCTTCGGCGAGGCCGTAGCTCGGACAGAATGCCGTTGCATTGAAGCCGGCGCCGGCAAAGCTGTCGACGAAAGCCTGCATCACGTCCGGGCGAATCATGTCCGCGCCGTTGCCCGCGATGCGCCAGCGCGAAAGGTCGAACCGGTCTTCGGCGCGGGTCTGCGAGCTCATCCGGCGCGAGCAAATGTCATAGCCGAACGTCGGGGAGTAGCTGACGCTGTTGCCCGGGTTGCGAGTGATCATGTCGAGCCAGGCGAGAGGCCGGCGGGCGAAGTCCTCTGTCTTCAGATAATCGACCGACATCTGCAGCGATATCGGCGAGAGGAAGCAGCCGACCAGCCCCATGTCGTGATACCAGGGAAGCCACGAGATACAGCGGTCTTTGCCCTCGATTTGCAGCCCGAGGCCGTGGGCGCGCAGATTGTCGAGAAGCGCTTCATGAGTCACCGCGACCCCGTGCGGGAAGCGGGTAGAGCCGCTCGAATATTGCAGATAGGCGATGTCGCCGGGCCGCGCGGCGGGGAGGTCGGTGTCCGCGGCCTCAATTTCACCAAGCGACTCCCAATCACGAGCATCGATGAGGCGCCCGGAGGCGGCCGCCTTGCCCATTTCGGCGAGCTCGCCCGGGAAGAGGAACAGCTTCGGATCGCAGCTGCCGAGCTGGACCTTGAGCTGGTCGACGTACGCATCGCGGCCGCCGAAGCTCGTCGGCAGAGGGAGCGGAACGGGCCAGGCACCGGCATAGACCGCACCGAAGAAGCAGGCCGCGAACTCGACCCCGGTTTCGGCAATCAGCGCAATTCGATCACCCGGAGCAATGCCGAGGGCGATGAAGCGGCGCGCAAGAGCCAGCGAATCCTCGCGCAGCTCGGAATAAGGATAAGCGCGGGTCAAGCTGCCGCGCGCGTCGTGGAAGTTCAGCCCGCGAGCGCCATCGGCCGCATAGTCGAGCGCATCGCCGAGGGTCGCGAAATCCGCGAGCCGCCTGGCCTGGCCATCGACTGTCGGAGTCGCGCCCGGAGGGGCAAGGCTTGCTTCAACTGAGACATTGCGGTCGAGCACGCCGTCCCTTCCTTGGATGGTTTCCACGCTGGTCCGCAGCATCATCAGCCGTGGCCCCGTTCCTGATGGTCAAGAAACGTGGCACAAAAAAGACGCTAATGGCACGCCGAACACCCCCTAAGCTCGATGAAGTCAAGCTTCGCGAACTTGCGCTTGCCTATGTCGGGCGCTTCGCGACGAGCCGGGCCAAGCTCCGCGCCTATCTCAATCGCAAGCTTCGCGAGCGCGGCTGGAGCGGGGACGCGGCACCGGATCCGGAAGGCATTGCCGAAAGCTTCGCGGTACAGGGCTATGTCGACGATTCCGCCTATGCGCTGATGAAGTCACGCGCGCTGAGCGGACGCGGATATGGCAAAAGGCGGGTCGCGCAAGCGCTCCGCGCGGCGGGAATCGGGGAAGATGACAGCGGCGCGGCGAACGATCTTGCCGATCAGGAAGCGGTTTCCGCAGCGCTTCGATTTGCCGAGCGCCGGCGCATCGGGCCCTTTGCCGTGCGTTCAAACGACGACCCTCGCGAACGCGAAAAGGCAATCGCCGCGATGATCCGGGCCGGCCACAGTTTCGCGCTTGCACGGACGATTGCGGCCATGGATCCGGGAGTTTCCATCGATCCGGAAGACCTCGCCCGATTGCAGGACTACTAACGAAAGTCGGTTTGCCGACACTTTGCGCCGGTGTTAATGTGGCGCGTGTCGAGAGGAAGTGTGAAGATGGCCGGTGGCGAGCCGGAGCTGGTCATGACCGCGGAACATGAATCCGCTCCCGAGATGGAGCCAATCACCGGGCGGGTGAAATGGTTCGATGCCACGCGGGGATTCGGCTTCATCGTCGCAGATGGCGTTGACGGCGACGTATTGCTCCACTTCAGCGTTCTTCGTGAGCATGGTCGCAGGAGCGTTCCCGAAGGGGCGCTCATCGAATGCGTGCCGGTTCGACTCGAACGCGGCCTGCAGGCCAAGAAAGTCATTTCGATCGATCTCAGCACGGCCTTGCCGCCGCAACCGCGTTCGTCCATTCCACCGAGCGAGCGCGCGGACCGCAGGGCATTGACCGATGCGGCCGGTGAGTTCGAGCCGGTGGAGGTCAAATGGTTCAACCGAGTGAGGGGCTATGGCTTCGTCAATCGCGACCCGGAAGCGGGTGGCGAGGACGTGTTCGTGCACATGGAAACGGTGCGCCAGGCGCGGCTTGGGGACCTTCAACCAGGACAGAGGCTCGAAGCGCGGATCGCGCCGAGCGGCAAGGGACTGACCGCCGTCGAGCTTCGGCCTTCCGGCGCCGCCGACTTCTGACTATCGCGGCGGCAATGGCTGCCGCGGCGACCTCATCAGCCTGCACTGCCCGTTCGCCTGGACCCTCGCCGGCGGGCCTCGAGCAAGTTCGGCTGACGGTTCGATCCTCCGTGACAGGAAAGCACCCTTTCGTCGTCGAGGTTGCTCGAACGGCTGAGCAGCAGGAGCGCGGGCTGATGTTCCGTCGCACGCTCGCGCCCGATCGCGGGATGATCTTCCCCTACGACCCGCCGCAGGACGTCGCCTTCTGGATGCGCAACACGCTCATTCCGCTCGACATGGTCTTCATCCGCGCGGACGGGACCATCGCCAGGATCGCGACCGCGAAGCCGCTCGACGAAACGCCAGTTCCTTCCGGCGAACCGATCGCCGCGGTCCTCGAGATCGCGGGTGGCAGGGCGGCCGAGCTCAAGGTCAAGGAAGGCGACAAGGTCAGCTGGCCGCACTGAACCTCACCCTTGCGCCGATAGTTCGAACGGGGCAGAGGCACCCTCCCATGGGTTTCTGGTCAAAGACATTCACCTGGTGGAACGGGGCGACCTGGGGCACGCAATTGTGGACCCGGCGCTTCGGCAATGAGGTCGGCAAGGACGACGCCGGCAATGTCTATTACGCGGACAAGAAGAATCCGAACCGCCGCTGGGTGATCTACGACGGCGCCAACGACGGCAGCCGGGTCCCGCCAGACTGGCAGCTGTGGCTTCGCGGAACGATCGACGAGTTGCCGGAAAAGGCGCTTCCCCCGGTGCGCAAGTTCCAGACGAAGCCAACCGGCAACCTGACCGGGACGATGGCGGCCTTTCGCCCGGATGGCGCGCTTGGAAGCGGCAAGATCCGTCCGGCCTCGACGGGCGATTACGAACCGTGGATCCCCGAATGAGGGCCTCGTTAGTTGTCCGTTCCCGGTTCTGACGTGAGAAAGCTTGCCGCACCGCTGCTGACTGCGCTCCTGCTCGCGGGTTGCGGGAAGGGCGGCGAAGAGAATGCTTCGCAGCCCGTGATCTCCAACGCGGCCGTCCCGATGAGCGTCAATGCGCCGGGCGTCACCCCGATGGCGCAGCGCATCGCGACGCTCGGGATCCTCAACAAGCACAACGGGATCGTGCAGAACGTCACGCTGCATCCCGGCCAGTCGGTCAAGTGGCGCGATGTGATCGTTCGTTTGCGCGCCTGTGAGACGACCGCGCCCTGGGAGGAAGAGAAGCTGACCGGGGCGTTCGTCCAGGTCGACGTGCAGCAGCCCAACAAGAGGTGGGACCGCGTGTTCTCCGGCTGGCTCTACAAGGAATCGCCGTCGCTCAACGTGGTCGAGAACGCCGCTTACGACGTCTGGCCCAAGAGTTGCGAAATGACATATCCGGCGGGGCCTCCGGCCCCGGCCGCGCCGGTTGCGTCGAGCAACCTGTCGAGCGCGAGGAAATCCGCCGGAGGGCCAGCTGGAACCGCGGCGCCTTCGACGCCCGAGCCGGCAACGACGACTCCGCCCAGCGCCGCGGAGAGCAACGCAACGTAAGTCTCTCGCGATACGCTCACCGCGCCCAGGGAGGCGAGGTGCTCGGTCATGAACTGGCAGTCGAGCAGCGTGAAATTGCCGGCCTTCAATCGCGCGACCAGCCAGGCAAGAGCGATCTTTGACGCGTCGGTTTCACGGCTGAACATGCTTTCGCCGAAAAAGGCGCGGCCGAGCTTCACTCCGTAAAGCCCGCCCACCAGACAGTCGCCGCGCCACACCTCGATCGAGTGCGCATGACCCGAGGCATGCAGAACCAGCATGGCTCTTTCGATCTCGGCGTTGATCCAGGTCTCCTCGCGATCCGCGCAGCCGGCGATGACAGCGGCAAAATCCCGGTCATGAGTGACGGTGAAGCGGCCGGAACGGAGCGTTCGGCGAAGCGAGCGTGAAACGTGGAACCGGTCGAGCGGAATGATGGCCCGGTTGCGCGGCTCGACCCAGAACAGCTCATCGGCGTCGCGGCTGTCGGCCATCGGGAATATGCCGGTGGCATAGCCTTGAAGGAGCAAGCGCGGGTCGAGCCGACTCATGAGGCGATTATCCGTCATTCCCGCGCAGGCGGGAATCCCGCTTTTCTTCGCGCCTCAAATGAGCGGGACCGCCGCTTTCGCGGGGGTGACGATCGTCAGAGGATTTCCCGGACGAGTTCCTGCGGGCGGCAGAGGCGGACGCCCTTTTCCGTCTCGACCAGCGGCCTATTGATCAGGATCGGATGCTCGATCATCGCGTCGAGCACTTCATCGTCGGTCACGTCCGGCCGGTTGAGGCCGAGCTCCTGTGCCAGGGGCTCCTTGGCGCGCAATCCTTCGCGCGGAGTGATGCCGGCGCGCTCGTATAGCGCCTTCAGCTCATCGCGGGCCGGCGGGTTCTTGAGATATTCCTGAATCCAGACGTCGGCGCCGGAATCGCGTAGAATCTCGAGCGTCTTCCGCGACGTTCCGCACATCGGATTGTGATAAATTTTTGCTTTCATTGCTGTTCCAGTTCCTGGCGTTGAATCAGTAGTTTAAACAAGTATTTAACCCGCGGTGGCCCGTTTCTGCCCGATGCATTGTCGCGCATGCGGAACGATGAGCCGCAATCGTCGTTCCAGCGTCTGCGACATGCATAATGCTTGAGGCACAGGGGGCCTCGGCGCATGGTCCGGCAGCTCAACAAGAACGGGAGAAAACAGCGATGCGTAAATCCATTCTAACTCTTGCCCTTGCAAGTACCTTGACGCTCGGCGCGTGCGCCGCGAACCGCGCCAATGGCGACATCGCCCAGGGCGCGGCGATCGGCGCAGCGGGCGGCGCTGCGGTCGGCGCAGTGGTTCCTGGCGTCAGCGTCATTGAAGGCGCGGCGGTAGGCGCGGCGATCGGCGGTCTCGCCGGCGCGGTCTGGGCCGACAACAACAATGACGGCTATGTCGACGGGTACGTCTACAACGGCCAATATTATGCCGGCACGCCCTCTGGCTACGACCCGACGCTTCATCGCGTCGCCGTCGGCGCTCTCGGTGGCGCAGCTCTCGGTGCGGCCGCCGGTGCGGTGATCCCGGGCGTCAGCGTTCTCGAAGGCGCGGTGATCGGCGCTGCGGTCGGCGGACTTGCCGGCGCGGTCTGGGCCGACCGTGACAATGACGGACGGGTGGACGGATACGTCTACAACGGCCAGTATTATGCCGGTGCACCCACCGCGACTCCTCCGGCTCCGACCTATACGGCTCCGCCGCCGACCCGGAGCGGCGAGCGCGGCTAATCTTATCGGAGAAGCTGTGATCAGTTTGCGTAAGCAGTGCACCGGCCGCTGGCCGGTGCACTTTTTTCAGAGGCTTGGCGGGGTCGTCGCGGGCGTGATGCTCGCGACGGCGCCACTGTCCTACGCCCATGCCGCGGCTGCTCCGGTGGTCCGGCAGCCGCAGGTGCTCGATCAGTCGGTCGAGGCATTTTACCGCGCGCGAAATGGGGCGCCGTTGTGGTTTTCGCCCAAGGCGGGAAACGCGTCCCAGCAGCTCGTCGAGTTGCTCAAGACGGCCGATCTCGATGGACTGCAGCCGACGCAATATGACACGCCCGCCCTCGAAGACGCGTTGCGGTCCGCGTGGGGCGGCAACCAGAAGGCTGTCGCGCACGCAGACCAGCTCCTTTCCGAAGCCTTCGTGGCCTATGCCCGCGACCTGAGGCGCGATCCGGGCATCGGAATCGATTATGTCGATCCCGGCCTTCGTCCGGTCCAGCCTTCACCGCTCGCGCTTCTCCTGAGCGCCGCGTCGTCGCCGTCCCTTACCAGCTACGTCCAGAGCATGGGCTGGATGCACCCGATCTACGGCGAGCTCCGCCAGGCCCTGGTGAACCACAATTATTCGAGCGATCATGAGAAGGATCTGCTCGAAGTGAACCTCGTCCGGGCGCGCGTGCTTCCGCCCGGCCCCAACCGCTATGTGCTCGTCAATGCAGCGGAACAGCGGCTGTATACCTATGAGAACCGGCAGGCGCTCGATTCGATGCGGGTCGTCGTCGGCAAACCGAAGAACCCGACCCCGATGATGGCGGCCTACATCCGTTTCGCGAGCCTCAACCCTTATTGGTACGTGCCGCCCGATCTCGCGACGGAGCGCATTGCACCCAAGGTGCTGAAGCAGGGCCTCGGCTATCTCGACGAGCTCGGCTACCAGGTCATGTCCGACTGGAGCGACAACGCCCAGATCCTCGATCCGAAGACGGTCGACTGGAAGGGCGTCGCCGCAGGCAAGGTCGAGGTCCTTATCCGCCAGCTTCCGGGCGCCCACAATTCGATGGGGCGGATGAAGTTCATGTTCCCCAACGCCGAGGGCGTGTACCTTCATGACAATCCCGAGCGCGAACTTTTCGAGCAGGCCGCGCGCCTCTACAGCGGCGGCTGCGTTCGCCTGGAGGATGCGGCACGCCTGGGGCGCTGGCTGTTCGGCAAGGACCTCGTATGGGAAGGCGCCGGAACCGAAGAGCGGGTCCCGCTCGATTATCCGGTGCCGGTCTACATCACTTATTTGACGGCGATGCCGAGCGGTTCATCCATCGCTTATTTCGATGATGTATATGGCCGGGATTCTTCACGGCTTGCGACGCTCAGCGATCAAGGCATACTCGCAAGCGGATCCAAATGAGACTCGGCTCGTGCACAAATCTTTGAAAATGCTCGCTTCTGTAGCGGTGGCCGGAATGGCCGCGGCTGTGCCCTTAACAGTCCTGCCCGCGCCTGTTGCGGCTGCGGCTGCCCCGGCTCCCGATAGCGGCATTGCCGATTTCTATCGTTCGCGCGGCGGGGCGCCGCTGTGGCTCAGCCCCCGTTCCGGAAATGCCGCAATGGACCTGGTCCAGGTCCTCGCGACCGCGCAGGTCGATGGGCTTAATCCCAGGCGGTACAACCTCCGCAATCTCGGCCGCGCCGTACAGGCCGCACGTAGCGGAGACCCGGGCGCGGTCCAGCGCGCCGAGGTCATGCTGAGCGCGGCCTATGTCGCTTATGCACGCGATCTCGAACATGATCCCGGTGTTGGCGTCGTCTATGTCGATCAGCAGCTGAGGCCCGAACCGCGCTCGGCCCAGGCGCTGCTCCAGCAGGCGGCGACCGCCCGTTCGCTCGACGATTATGTCAGCAATATCGGCTGGATGAATCCGATCTACGGACGGCTTCGGCAGGCCCTCGCCAGCCGAATCTATACCAACCCGCGCGAGGCCCAGCTGCTCGCGCTCAACCTCAAGCGGGCCCGGACGCTTCCAACGGGGAATGGACGCTATGCGATCGTCAATCCGGCGGCGCAGCGGCTGTACATGTACGAGAACGGGCAGGTCGTGGACCAGATGCGGGTCGTTGCCGGACGTCCGGACCCGATCGCGCAAACTCCGATGATGAGCGCGCTGATCCGCTTCGTCGTGCTCAATCCTTATTGGAACTCACCGTCGGACATCACGGCTCGGAAACTCGCTCCCAAAGTGCTCGCCGGAGGGCGCAAGTATCTCAATGAAAAGGGCTATGAGCTGATGTCCGACTGGTCGGACCACGCCCATGTGCTCGATCCGATGTCGGTCAACTGGCATGACGTGGTCGCAGGCCGGGTCCAGGTGCGGCTGCGGCAGAAACCCGGCCCGGCGAACTCGATGGGGAAGATGAAGTTCATGTTCCCCAACCAGCAGGGCATCTGGCTGCACGACACTCCGGAAAAGGAGAAGATCGAGGATGCCGCGCGGCTGGAGAGCAACGGCTGCGTGCGCCTCGAGGATGCGGCGCGGTTCGCTCGCTGGCTCTTCTACGGACGGCCGCCGAGCCCCAGGGGCGCGAAAGCGGAGCAGAAGGTGAACCTGCCCGATCCGGTGCCGCTCTACATCACATACCTGACCGCGGTGCCGAGCGGGACGTCGATCGTCTATTTCGACGATTTCTACGGCCGCGACCGGATGCGCGTCGCTCAGAACGAAAGCCGCCGCGGGATCTTCGGGCTCTAGGGCCTCCACCAGTTCGGGAACCAGGTGACGTCCTGGGCGACTGGGCGGCCATAATTGTCGCGCGCCGGCCGAAAGCGGACATATTGCTCGGTCAGCTGGCACATCAGGCCGTCGGCGAGCGAATTGCCGCTCGACCGGACGACGCGGCAGTTGGAAGCAATTCCGTCGGGCGTGACCCGGATCGACACGCCGACCGTTCCTCGATCCATGCCGCTCGCCGAAACCAGGCGGCGATATTCGCGATCCGGAATTTTCGTGATCTTCTGGGCCGGGGTGAAGCCGGCCGTGCCGCCGCCGCCGCGCCCGTTTCCCGAGCCGCCGGCGCCGGTGCCAGTGCCATAGTTCGCAGCGCCGGCAGTGGTGCCGCTTCCGGTTCCGGCGACCGGCGCCGCTGGAAGCGGTGACTGGACCGGGATCTTGGGCTTGGGCGCGACGATCGGCGACGGATTGGCCTTCTTGCCCGCTGCGCCTTCCTCGAGCTTGGCCGGCTTCGCTCGATGTTCGACAGGGGGCGGTGGAGGCGGCGGCGGGGGCGGCTCCTTGATGTCGAAGGTCTTCAGCTGCTCGACCGCCTGACGCACCATGTTGACGTTGAGGCCGCTCAAGATCGCAAAGGCGAGCGCGGCATGGACCGCGATCACTGCCGCGATCGCTTTCGCCCGGTCTGGCCGGTCGGCGGTTCCGGTATAGCTCGACATCGCCTTGCCTCACCCGGGACAACGCTTTTTGGTCGCGAAGGTTTAGCGTGGCGGCACGGTCGTTTCGGCGGTGAAATCCACGTTCTTCCGCTCCGGACCCAAAGCGGTCCAGATGGCTATGACGACCGCCATGATCCCCGCAACGATCGCCAGAGCGAGGCCGTAATTGTCTCCTCGGCTCTCGGCGATCCCGGCCTGGATGGGAGCGTTCTTCGAGGCGATCAGATTGCCGAGCTGATAGGCGAAGCCGGGAAACAGGCTCCGGACAAGCGGCGGCGACAGCTCGTTCAAATGGACGGGCACGATGCCCCAGGCGCCCTGCACCGCCACCTGCATCAGGAACGCGCCAAGGCCGAGCAGCAACGGCGTGGACGCGAAAGCCCAGAGCGGGATCACGGGCAAAGCCAGCAGGCTCGCGATGATGATCGTTCGCCTGCGTCCGATCTTCTCCGACCAGATGCCGAAGCCAATCCCGCCGACGATCGCCCCGACGTTCATCACCGCCGCGAGTATGCCCGTGGTGTGGGTGTCGAAGTGATGCTGTTTCTGGAGGAAGGTCGGATAGAGGTCCTGCGTGCCGTGGCTGAAGAAATTGAACGCGGTCATCAGCACCACGAGGTAGAGCGCGATCTTCCAATGCTTGACGAGCTCGGCGATCGGATTGGCGCGGGCCTTGCCTCGCCGCGCCTCGAACACCGGGCTTTCCTCGACATGCATGCGGATGAGGATGACGAGCAGGGCAGGGGCGACCCCAACCATGAACATGCCGCGCCAGCCGATCGTGTCGAACAGAAGGAAATAGACCAGGCTCGCGACGAAATAGCCTGAAGGATAGCCACTCTGGAGAAGGCCGGAGACCGGCCCGCGAAGCTTCGGCGGAATCGATTCCATGACCAGGCTGGCGCCCAGGCCCCATTCGCCGCCCATCCCCACACCGAACAGGAAACGAAGGACGAGCAGGCTGGTCAGCGTCGGTGCGAAACCCGAGGCGAGCTCGAAGATCGAGAAGATGATGATGTCGGCCATCAGCACGGGGCGACGGCCGAAATGCTCGGCGAGCCAGCCGAACAGGAATGCGCCGATGGGGCGCGCGGCGAGCGTCAGGAACACGCCCTGCGACACGGCTTTGACATCGGTGCCGAATTCCCTGGCGATCGCGGAAAGCATGAACACCATCAGGAAGAAGTCGAAGGCATCGAGCGTCCAGCCGAGATAGCTCGCCCAGATCGCGCTGCGCTGCGACGGCTTGAGCGATTTCAGGTCGGCGATCAGGCTCATTCGCGGCTCCCTTTCGAGGCCGCCTGTGTGCCGCGCGGGTGGCCTGTCCGCAAGCGCGGAAGGGGACATGGGCTTTCGGATCACCGCCTCCGCGCGTTAGCGCCAATCCGTGCATCGGTCCGGTCGAACTCGCGCCGGCACGGGCTGCCCGGACGGAATCTCCCGTCTATCCTCGAACGCGGTTCGCCCGATGCATTCGCGGGCGAAGTGGGGAGAGCATCATGCAGCGTGTCGTCGTCCTTGCCTGCGCAATCGTCACGTTCGGGATGCTCGCTTCGCCGCTCGGCGCGCAGCAGGAGCCGCCCCCGACCGGACAGTCGATGCCTGAGGTCGCTCAGCCCATACCCACGCCCCAGGCCGAGGCGCCGACACCGCCGCCGTTTCCGCCCATGCCCAGTGCGCGTCCGAGCCACCGCTGGGTTGATGTGGGCGACAGGCACGCGAGACGGGTGCATCGCCACTCGACGCGACATCACGCCACGCGCACGCACCACCGCACCCACGCTCGCAATCGGTCGACCCACAGGGCCCGCTCTTCGCCCCATTTCTCGCGCCGGACGATCAGGTCCTGTCATCGCATGACCTACAGCCAGATCATGCGGCATGGCACTTGCCGCGCTCTCATGAAGCATGAGCTCGCGGCCGCCACGCATCGCCATCGTGCGACGCGCCATCACCACAAGCCGCGGCACCACCATTCGGTGAGGCGACACAGGCGATAGTGGGAGAAAAAGCCGCGCGATCGCCCGTTCTCGCTCGGGAAGCGACCGAATTCATCTTTCCCGGGTGAAAGTCATCTGCGGTTCATGTTCATGTCAGGTTGAGGGCCACAAGGCCCGCTACACCCCTTAGCTCGGAAAGATCTCCCTGGATGGAATATCAATCGGCTTTGCCGCCGCTCGGCGGAAAGTCGCGCCGTCAGTTAGATCAGCTGACGGATCGCGAGGTCCTGTTGGGCCTGGCGCTTATGACGGGGGTCGCCCTGGCGATCGCACTCTGGACGACGCGCGCGATCAACCCCCTTCGCGGGGATACATTCGAATATGCCTATTTCGATCCGTCGAGGACGGTAGGCTATCCGGCTTTCCTGTGGCTGATTCAATCGATCACCGGCCGGATCGCCTGGGCTGTCCCGGCGCAAATGGTCCTGCTTGCCGGCTCCTTGCTACTCCTCGGCCGAAATCTTCACGATCTTGTCCGTCGGCCGGCCGTCTCATTCGCCTTTCAGGCGGTAATGCTGAGCCAAATCGCGATCTGGAAATCCTCGGCCTTCCTCATGACCGAGGGGCTGTCCGCGGCTCTCATCGCCCTGTGGTGCGCGCAACTCTTGCGATCGATCAGAGCGCCGTCCCTGCGAGACATTGCGTTATTGGCGGCCATCGCGGGTTTGGCGGCGATGGTCCGGCCCTCCCTGATTGCACTGTCTTTCGCCACCGCGATCTTCGCATTTTTCACCTTGTCCCGGCGAGATCGCGGCTGGTCGCTCCTCATAACGGGGGTGGGCGCCGTCCTGGCGTGGGGCGCTACGCCCGTGGCCCTGCTGATCGCACACGGATCATCGACCACCACGAGCCCGCTGGCCCGGGGAATTCTCCAGCATACGCTATTCTGTAACCCGCATTCCGTCCCGGTTGGGTCGGACGCGGCGTTTGTCGAAAACAGTGCCGCATCGGTCAGGGCCTACATCAAGACCGCCCCATCCGATGTGCAGGAGCAATTGGAAGGCGCATACAGCACCCCGCTTCGCTTCGGCCTGATCATCCCGGTGCTGGGAAGGCGCCATCACCTCGAGGCCAGATCGCAGGTCGATCCCTATCTGTGGACGATCGCCAGGCAACGGGTCGCGGCAAATCCGGCCTGTTACGTGGGAAGCATCATCGGCTCCTATATCAGGATGGCGACCTTCGACGTGAACCTGACGACCACGGATTCGCGCCGGATCAGGAAGTTCGTCGCCGATCATCCACCGGTCGAACTGCCGCAATATCCCGTCCTTGCGCGCGACGAGCTCCAGACCCTTGCTGTGGCGAAAGCAGCTCGCAATGCACCATCTGGACTCAATTCGGATCGCCAGCAGCTCAAGCTAGCCGGCAAACTTTCGCAGTGGGCGCTTTTGCCCGTCCAGCTGCTCTACGGAGCCGCGACCCTGGCCGGAATCGTATCGTTGTTCCTGTTCCTGAAAAAACGGCGCCGATCACCGCACGAAGCGAGACTGTTTGCCGGCGTCCTAGCCATGGGTGCGGCGCTTCACGCCGTGTTTGCAATCACGGCGATCGTCGAGCTGGGCCTTTCGCGCTACGTCGTCCCATTGTGGCCGGTCGTCTGCACGCTGAACTCGCTCGCCATCCTGCTCTGGCTTGAGATGCGGGGAGTTGGTGCTCTCACCCCTGCGCATGTGCATGAGCTGGAAGCCCTGCCCGTCGCGGCGATTTGAACGGACATTATATCGGCGCCGAAAGGGAACGACATCCCGCTCGTGGCGTTTGGGCCGCCGGAAGCTTGGCTTCCCTGTCGCGTGTACTGGGGGCTTCAACTCAAGAGTTAGGAGCTTCAGATGACAAGACTGATCGCAGTGCTCGCAGCGGGCACGGTGGCGCTTGCCCCCGCCACGGCCTTGGGTGCCCCGACGAGCACGCCGCCGACTTCCGGCTCGATTTCACCGCCGGTTACCCCAAGCCAGCCCAACCAGGATTGCGAATCGCTGGGCAACCAGCCGGGCAACTCGACCAATAACGACGGCTCGGCGTTCAGCCCGACAGGCAAATCCGGAACGGTCTACGCCGGCGAGCAGACCAACGTTAACGACAAGAACACGGTGTCCGTGTCGCAATATGACGTGGCCTGCGAAAAGAACCACAGCAATCCGAGCTGACGTTCAGGGGCGGTCGCTTTACGGGGGCCGCCCCTCCCTTCGACGATATATTCGTTTTCTTCCGGCGTAACGGCAATCTGCAGCGCCAGGTGAGCGGGAATTCGCCCAACAGGGCGGTCGAAACCTGTGGCCGCTCACAAGTTCATTCACCAATTCCACCGGGGCCAGTTTCCGGAGAGATGAGTGGTGAATTCCATACGGCGCGGCAGCCGTCCGCGATCCAATGGTCTCGATTTTGTGCGCGCGACGGCAATCGTCTGGGTGATGATCTATCACGCGATGATCTTCGACCTCGTCCCCGATCCGGATCACTGGTTCGTGGCATTCGGCTGGATGGGAGTGGATCTGTTCTTTGTCCTCAGCGGTTTCCTGATCGCCGGGCAGCTCATCGCGCCTTTCGCCGATGGCAGCACTCCGGATTATCGGAAGTTCTTTGCCCGCCGCTTGCTTCGAACGCTTCCTGCCTATTTCGCAGTCGTCGGGATCTACGCGTTCATCCCTGCGGCCTGGGAGCGGCAGGCCATGCAGCCGCTGTGGCAATTCCTGACCTTCACCGAAAACCTCCTCTACGTCGCCGACGCGCCCAAAGCCTTTTCCCACGTCTGGTCGCTATGCGTTGAGGAGCAATTCTATCTGCTGCTTCCGGCCGTGGCGGCACTCGTTGCGCTGCGCCCGTCGGCCGGCAAGGTGCGTGCGCTGCTGTGCTTCTTTCTCGTCGCGGGAATGGTCGTGCGAGCGCGTCTGTGGCTTGACCAGGTCGCCTTGCCGCATTTCGATTCAGGCGGCGCGCCGCAAGGCGCGCGTTACATGGAGCTGATCTACTATCCGACATGGAGCCGGCTTGATGGCCTCCTCGCCGGCGTTGCGCTTGCAGTACTGCAGACCTTCAGGCCGAAGCGCTGGACGGCGTTCACATCGAGCCCAAACCTGCTTCTGGCGGCCGGTCTCGCCGGCCTTGGCGGCTCGATGGTTTTCTTCCAGGATCAGATTGCCGCCTTGGCGCCCGCCGTGTTCGGCTACCCCTTATTATCCTGCAGCATCGCCTTGATCGTCGCCGCTGCCAGCAGCGACCAATGCATCATCTCGATCCGTAAGGTCCCCGGAGTCCAGGCGCTCGCGACTGGCGCTTACAGCCTCTACCTCATCCACAAGATGGCATATGGCGCGGTCATAAAGCTTG
>DATLOY010000056.1:0-5971 GCA_035536015.1 Sphingomicrobium sp. | reverse complement strand
TAACGGCCGCAGCCTAGCAGCAGGCTTACAGCTGTCCAGCTAGTCGGCTTCGTCCGCCGTGTGCTGGAGAAGCTCAGAACGGACGCGCACGGCACGCGCCGCGATCGTCGTCTCGAGCAGGAAGACCGCGAAGCCGGCGCCGATCGAAATCATCGAGGCAATGAACAGAAGCGCGATCGGATTGCCGAGGTGCGTGCGGATAAGGTTGGCTGCGAACAGCAGGACGACGACAAGGCACGTCAGGATCGCCGAAGTGACGGACAGAGCCGTCGCCCAGCTGATCAGCGACATCCGGCGGTCGAGGACCTTGAGTGCGGCAATCCAGCGATCGTGCTCGGCTCCGCGGCTCGCGAGCAACTGCGGCTCGATGTCCCGCGACCGGTCGACGATTCGCGATAACCGTGATGCCAAGACGTTCAGAAATGCACCGATCCCGCTGAGCAGGAAGACGGGCGCCAGCGCCAGCCGGACAATTTCGGCGACAGTATTGACCGAAAGGTCGGGCGAGCTTTCGAACATCGCACTGTTTTTAGGCAGCTTCGTCCCGTTCGCAACTTGCAACTTCCAGCAACAACAGGCCGTTCACGACGAAACTCGCGGCCAGCACCCAGGCGAAGCTTGCGATCAGCTGCGGCGTTGGACCGAAAATGTTGATCACCAGAGCCGAGATCGAAAGGCCCGCGATCAACAGGACGGCAAGCAGGAAATCCATTCCCGCTGAAAGCCCCATCCAGGTCCGGACAGAGCCGTCCAGATGAGTGCTCGCATAAGCGAGGATCAGGCTCCTCAGAATCAGCCAGCCGATGATCAGGGTCACCGCCGGGGAGAAGTGGGTTTCGGGATCGATCAGGAACAAAAGGCCGGCGAGCGCGGTCACAATTCCTGCCGCCATCGCATAGGGCTTCACTTCGCGGCGAAGCGACCCCGCCACCGTTTCGATGAGTCCGGCAGCGATCAGAAGCGCGCCGATTACATCGGAAGAGATGCTCTTGCCCGCGGGCATGAGGGCTGCGCCGGCTGCGAGAAAGATGATCGCGAGGCCGGCGACCCGAAGGCCCCGCGCTCGCGCCCGGTCGGTGAACCGCGATTGGACCCCTGTCGCCATCAATCGTTCCGCGCCGCCA
Organism: Sphingomicrobium sp.; assembly: GCA_035536015.1. GTDB lineage: Bacteria > Pseudomonadota > Alphaproteobacteria > Sphingomonadales > Sphingomonadaceae > Sphingomicrobium. The sequence goes on along the minus strand of DATLOY010000056.1, from coordinate 4,847 downwards.
ACAACGGGAGCGGTCAATCGGTTCCTAACGCTGGGCGAACATCTTCTTCACGCCGCGCGCGGCCTGACGCAGCCGCTGTTCGTTTTCGACCAGCGCGATCCGGACGAATCCTTCGCCTTCTTCCCCGAATCCGACGCCCGGGGCCACGGCGACGTGAGCCTCGGTCAGAAGACGCTTCGAAAACTCCATCGACCCGAGATTGTGGAATTTCTCCGGAATGCGCGCCCAAGCGAACATCGACGCTTCCGGGGGCGGGATATCCCATCCGGCGCGACCGAAGCTCTCGACCAGCACGTCGCGGCGCCTGCGATAGAGGTTGCGGTTGAACTCGACGATGTCCTGCGGTCCGTTGATGGCGGCGCACGCAGCGGCCTGGACCGGCGTGAACGCGCCATAGTCGAGATAGGACTTTACCCTGGCCAGGGCCTCGATGAGCCTGGGGTTGCCGACCGCAAAGCCGATCCGCCAGCCCGCCATCGAATAGGTTTTCGACATGGACGTGAATTCGACAGCCACGTCCTTCGCGCCCTCGACCTGAAGGATGGAGGGTGTGGGCGCGTCTCCGAAGTAGATTTCGGCATAAGCGAGATCGGAAATGACGATGAGGTCATTCTCGCGCGCGAAAGCAACCAGCCTCTCGTAGAAGGGAAGGTCGGCAACATAGGCCGTCGGGTTCGACGGATAGCCGATTACGAGCACCTTCGGACGCGGCACCGTGTAACGCATTGCGTTGGTCAGGCGGTCGAAGAAGGCTTCGCCCGGGGCCGCCGGGATCGAGCGGATCGCCGCACCCGCGATGATGAAGCCGAAACTGTGGATGGGATAGCTCGGGTTGGGCGCGAGCACGACGTCACCCGGCGCGGTGATCGCCTGGGCGAGGTTGGCGAGGCCCTCCTTGGATCCGAGGCAGACGATGACTTCCTTGTCCGGATCGAGCTCGACCCCGAAGCGCCGCTGATAATAAGACGCCTGGGCCTTCCTCAAGCCGGGAATTCCGCGGCTCGCCGAATAGCGATGGACGTGCGGCTTGCCGGCGACTTCGGCGAGCTTTTCGATGACATGTTTCGGAGGCGCGCCGTCCGGATTGCCCATGCCGAGATCGACGATGTCCTCGCCGCGCGCGCGAGCCGCGGCCTTCATCGCATTCACCTCGGCGAATACGTAGGGCGGCAGCCGGCGGACGCGGTAGAATTCAGAATCCATCAATCATTGATGGCCGCGATGCCGCAATGCGGCAAGCTTCAGACCGGTCCGCTCACGGATGTTTCCGCACCGTCGACGTCGTGAAAGCGCGCGATGTGGATCCCGTGCATTTCAGTGGGAGGCTGGGTGAAATTGAGGCCCAGCTCGTCGCGCATTCCGTAAAATTCCCCGAGATTGTCGGAAGCAAAGCCGAGCTGCACTTGGCCGGCCGGGTTTTCCGGCGACGCGGCGTGCAGAGCCAATGTTGTCTCGCCGGTCGCGAACTCACTCCAGAAGGGCGATTCGAACTTCAGCTCGAGGCCGAGCACATCACGATGGAAGGCAATGGCCTTGCCCATATCCGCGACATATTTGATCGCATAGCTGAGCTGCATCTCGGGTCTCCCGTCATTTGTGCAAAGCATAGGCCCTGCGAAACGCCGCACTTTCCTCCGCGCTGAACGTGCTCCGGTCGGGTGGATCGTCCGGAACCCCGGTCACGAAATAAGCGATGCCGAGTCCGCGCTTGCGATCGATCCAGATACCCGAACGCAACCCGTAAGCGTCCCCGGCGTGGCCGACGAGCCTTGCTCCCTTTGTGCCTGGATCGTCCGGGCAGCCGGGCGTCGGTATTTGCTGGGAAGCCAGGCCATAAGAACAAATCGTCGTGCTCTCGCCGCCGCGCGATCCGTTCCGTCCATCGTATCGCCACGTCGGAGCGAGCAGGGTGTCGACCGAATGGCGCGAGATGATCCGGCGCCCATCGAGTGAGCCGGCATTAAGGAGCATCCGCCCGACGCGAGCAAGGCCGCGAGCGGAGATGCGCAGGCCTCCCTGCGGCGCGAAAAGCGCGCCGTTCTCCCCCGGTTTCCAGCGTGTGAGGTCGCATGCCTCGCCATCCTTGACCGCCACCGGGCAGGCGGGCCGATGGCCGTGGAGATCGTCCTTCTGCGGCTTGCCGTCGGGTCCGTCGAGCTCGACCGCGCGAGCCACAATCGCATCGCTGCAAGTCGGCCAATTGTAGCAAGCGTCGAGCTTCATCGGCGCCAGGATCTCGCGCCGCATCCAGAAATCGAAGCGTTCCCCTGTGACTCGCTCGATGATCGATCCGACGACGGGGAAATTCATGTTCGAATAGTCGAAGTAATGGGATGCCGGTCCATGTTCGGCGTCCCAGGAATGCGGATCGCTCATCACGGCCTGGACGGTGTCGCCCAACGGAATCGCATATTGATCGTCGTGGTCGCGGATGGAGCTCGTGTGCGACAACAGCATTCGGAGGGTGATCGGCTGGTCGGGAAAAGCCGGATTTCGCAACTTCCAGCCGAGCCAGCGCGAAACGTCGCTGTCGAGGCTGAGCTTATGTTGCTCGACGAGCTTCATCACGCCGATCGCTACGACCAGCTTGCTGACGGACGCCACGCGGGCGGGGTCGTCCGCGCCGACGCGGCGGCCGGACTGCGGATCTGCGATCCCGTCGGCGAAGCTGGCGATCTCGCCCTTCCGGTCGAAGGCGACGCCGACCGATGACGCGTTCGCGCTGGCCGCCAGGAGAAGGCTCAGAATGAGTATCGCGGAACGCATCAGAATATCAGCGGGTGCGAGATGCCGTTGAAGCCGTACCAGAGCCAGAGGCGTTCTTTCGCGTTTCCAGCGATGGGTACCGATACGGCAGGCCTAACGCAGCCGAAGCAGCCTCGCGTCGGATCCTGGACATTGATGTCGGCATTGACTTGATAACGCCGGTCGTTCTGCACCGGAATCACCAGATAGGCTCGGGCGCGTTCCGTTCCATTATCCAGCAGCCGTGCTTCCACGCGGAGGGTGCGGGACGGGACCAGGCGATAGTCATAAGGACGGTTGGGCTCATAATTCTGCGTCGCTTTGGCGGATCGCCACCCAAATCCATTGTCAAAACGATATGCGATCTGCGGCTGTATCGACTGGCGCAGCAGGCCGAAGAAGGTCACGCCCGCATCCAGACTCCGGGCGAACGCGCACGAGGCGACGAACAGCGACAGAAGGAAAAGCATCCAGCGCATGAGTGAACGCCTAGCCGGTTGCGACTTTCACGTCATCGTTTCGTTTGCGCGGCAATGGGGCCTAAGAGTGATGCGATGACCGACGAAACGAACAGCGGGGCTTCGACTGCCATGCCGAGCCTGGAAGACTGGCAGCATTGGACGCTGGTCATGGGCCGTGCCCAACAGATGCTGATGGAGTTCTGGGCGGAAGGCCTTAAGAAGGATCAGCCCTTCCCCGCATGGTCGCCGCCGGCGTTCGGTTTCGGGGACGTGGGCGCCGCGACGGATCCGATGGCGCTGATGAGCGCCGGTGCGCAGGCCTGGGCCAAAGGCCTTGAGACCTGGGGCAAGGTGCTGGGCGGAGTGACCGCGGCGCCGACGAGCGAGGAGAAGGAGCGGAAGGATCGCCGCTTCGCTGCTCCCGAATGGCGGGACAATCCCATTTTCGACGCGATCCGCCAGACCTATTTGCGAGTGTCGGACCAGCTGTTGGGAACGGTCGACGAAATTGAGAACGTCGAGCCGGAGATGCGCGAGAAACTGCGCTTCGCGACGCGCAGCTTCGTCGACGCAATGAGTCCGTCGAACTTCGCCCTGACCAATCCGCAGGTACTCAAGAAGACGCTGGAGACGCGCGGCGAGAACCTTCTGAAGGGCCTCGCGAACATGCTGAAGGACATTGCGGCCGGGCAGCTGACCCAGACAATGCCCGGAGCATTCGAAGTGGGCCGCAATCTTGCGACCACGCCGGGCAAGGTCATCAAACAGACGCCGCTATATCAATTGATCCAATATGCACCGACGACGGACGATGTGCTGAAGACGCCTGTCGTGATCTTCCCGCCCTGGATCAACCGCTTCTACATCCTCGACCTCACCCCGGAGAAAAGCTTCGTCAAATGGTGCGTCGACAACGGCATCAGCCTGTTCATGGTCAGCTGGAAATCGGCGGATGAGTCGATCGCCGGCGCAAGTCTTGATGATTACGTCCTGAAGGGTCAGGTCGACGCGATCGACACCGTGAGGGAGCTGCTCGGCGTCGAGGGCGTCCACGCCATCGGCTATTGCGTGGCGGGGACCACGCTCGCCGCGACGCTCGCTTACCTCCACGCGAAGCAGCAGCAGGCCAAGGTCAAGTCTGCGACCTTCCTGACGGCACAAGTGGATTTCAGCGAAGCCGGCGATCTCAAGCTGTTTACCGGGCCTGAGACGATGAGCCTGCTGGACGAGCTGACCAAGGAGAAGGGCTATCTCGACGGCCGTTACATGGCGGCGACGTTCAATCTGCTTCGCGGCCGCGATCTCATCTGGAGCTACGTCGTCAACAATTACCTGCTCGGCGACGAGCCCGCGCCATTCGACTTGCTCCATTGGAACAGCGACACGACGAACCTGCCAGCGGGCTGGCACCGCGACTATCTCGAGACTCTCTACAAGGGGAACAAGCTCGCCGAGAAAGGCGGGATCAAGGTCGCCGGCACTCCGGTCGACATCGACCAAGTGAAGACTCCGGCCTACGTCCAGGCCGGCCGCGAGGACCACATCGCGCCGCCGCAAAGCGTGTGGAAGATCATGGATCATTTCGCGGGCCCGAAGCGGTTCGTTCTCGCCGGATCAGGCCATATCGCCGGAGTGGTGAAC
>DATLOY010000055.1:0-23119 GCA_035536015.1 Sphingomicrobium sp. | reverse complement strand
CATGTGCTGGCCGGGCCATCGATGGCGCTGGAGCAGCGCAGCGCCGCGGCGATCCTGCTCATCGCGGCCGGAGCGTACCAACTCTCGCCGCTAAAGGCCGCCTGTCTTCGCGAGTGCCGCAGTCCTGCACAATTCATTAGCCGTCACTGGCAGCCCGGCATCCGCGGTGCGCTGCGGCTCGGCAGCCTACACGGCGCTTACTGCCTCGGTTGTTGCTGGGCGCTGATGGCTTTGCTTTTCGTCGGCGGAGTGATGAACTTCGCCTGGATTGCCGGACTGACCGTGATCGTCGGGGTCGAGAAGCTCGCCTCGCGCGGCGACCTCATCGGACGCGCAGTCGGCGCAGGCCTTATCGTCTGGGGCGGCGCACTCCTGCTGAGCTAGGCCCCGACAAGCTCCCGGCCGATCAGCATCCGCCGGATCTCGTTTGTCCCCGCCCCGATGTCGAGCAGCTTGGCGTCGCGATAATAGCGTTCGACCGGCCAGTCCTTGGTGTAGCCCGCACCGCCCAACGCCTGCACCGCTTCATTGGCGACCCTCACGGCATTTTCCGAGGCAAGGAGGATCGCGCCGGCCGCATCGTGCCGCGTCGTCTTGCCCTCGTCGCACGCCCTGGCGACCGCATAGACGTAAGCGCGAGCCGAGTTCAGAGCGACGTACATGTCGGCGATCTTGGCCTGCATCAGCTGGAAGGTCCCGATGGGCTTTCCGAACTGCTTCCGCTCGCGGACGTACGGCAGCACCGTATCGAGGCATGCCTGCATGATGCCGATCTGCATTCCCGCAAGCACGGTGCGCTCATAGTCGAGGCCGCTCATCAGCACCGCGACGCCGTCATTTTCTTCGCCGAGGATATTCTCCGGCGGGACGAAGCAGTCCTCGAACACCAACTCGGCTGTCGGTGATCCGCGAATTCCGAGCTTGTCGACCTTCTGGCCTATGGAGAAGCCTTCCATCCCCTTTTCGATGATAAAGGCGGTGATCCCGCGGCTCCCCTCGCCGGTCTTTCCATAGACCACCAAAGTGTCCGCTTCCGAGCCGTTGGTGATCCAGAACTTCGTGCCGTTGAGGCGATAGCCGTTGCCGCTTTTCTCCGCCTTCAGCCTCATTCCGACGACGTCGCTTCCAGCGCCCGCCTCGCTCATCGCCAGTGCGCCGACATGCTCACCGCTGATCAGCTTCGGGAGATACTGCTTCTTCTGCTCGGAGTTCGCCCAGCGCCGGATCTGGTTGACGCAAAGGTTCGAATGCGCGCCATAGCTTAGGCCGACCGACCCGGACGCCCGAGCCACCTCCTCCTGCGCCACGACATGCTCGAGATAGCCGAGCCCGAGCCCGCCATCCTCTTCCTCGACCGTGATCCCGTGCAGCCCCAGCTCGCCCATCTGCGGCCAGAGGTGGCGCGGAAACTCATCCGTTTCGTCGATCTCGGCCGCAATCGGAGCGATCTTTTCGCGAGCGAAGCGTTCGGTCGTCTCGCGGATCGTATCGGCCATTTCACCGAGGGCGAAGTCGAAGCGGGCAGGTTCGGACATATTCGGCATTCCTCTCGACGAGGGCCGCTAGCAGAGCGCGCACCGTTTGAACAACCGAGCGCTCGGTCTTATGTGCACCGCAACATTTCGCCGACTCTGGAGCATCCAATGGCCACCTCCCCCGACCCGATCGTCATCCTCTCCTACGCCCGCACCCCGATGGGCAGCTTCCAGGGCGCCCTCAGCGGCGTCAGCGCCACCGAACTTGGAGCGACTGCGGTCAAGGCCGCCGTCGAACGCGCCGGACTCAAGGGCGAGGACGTCGACAAGGTCTTCATGGGGAACGTCCTCTCCGCCGGTCTCGGCCAGGCGCCAGCGCGCCAGGCGGCGCTTGGAGCGGGCCTCCCCCGCTCGGCCGAAGCCGTGACCGTCAACAAGGTCTGCGGATCGGGTATGCAAACGGCGATCTTCGCCCACGACATGCTCGCGGCGGGCTCGGCCGACGTGATCGTCGCCGGCGGCATGGAGAGCATGACCAACTCGCCGTTCCTGCTCAAGAAGCACCGGGCCGGCGCGCGCATCGGCCACGATACCGTCTACGACCATATGATGCTCGACGGGCTCGAGGACGCATACGACCAGGGCCGCGCGATGGGCACCTTCGCCGAAGATGCGGCGCGCGAATATCAGTTCACGCGCGAGATGCAGGACGATTATGCGATCGAGAGCCTGAAGCGCGCCAACGACGCGATCACGTCGGGCAAGTTCGACAAGGAAGTGGTCCCGGTGACCGTCGTCACGCGCAAGGGTGAGGTGACGGTCGACGTCGATGAGCAGCCGGGCAAGGGCAATCCGGACAAGATCCGGGAACTGCGCGCCGCCTTCGCCAAGGACGGCACGATCACCGCGGCGACATCCTCATCGATCAGCGACGGAGCGGCGGCGCTTGTGCTGACTCGCCAGAGCGTCGCCGACAAGCTGGGCAAGACGCCGGTCGCGCGGGTCGTCGCCCATGCCGCTCACGCGCAAGAGCCGGAGAAGTTCACCAGCGCGCCCGTGCCCGCGATCCAGAAGGTGCTCGAAAAGGCGGGATGGAGCGGCGCGGATGTCGACCTCTTCGAAGTCAATGAGGCCTTCGCCTGCGTCGCGATGATCGCGATGCGCGACATCGGAATCCCGCGCGAGAAGATCAACGTGAACGGCGGCGCGACGGCGCTCGGCCACCCGATCGGAGCGTCGGGCGCGCGGATCACGACGACCTTGATCGCGGCGCTCCAGGACCGCGGCCTCAAGCGCGGCGTCGCGAGCCTTTGCATCGGGGGCGGCGAAGCCACTGCGATCGCGGTCGAATTGATCTAGGCGCCGGACTCGCGACGGCGGTTCACTGGTGGTAAGGGCGATCCCCTCTCAAAGGGGAAAGCCGATGCGTCTGACCATCGTTATTGCCGCCGCGCTCGTTCTGGGCGCCGGCGCAACACCGCTCGCCGCCAAGACGGCTGCCAAACCAGCCTTCCAGCTCAACGAAACGACCTGGACGTTCGTCGATCACGGGAAGAAGGTCCGTGAGTCGATCGATGCCGACGGCAATTACATCGAGAACACCATCGGCGGGAAACATGTCGATCATGGCACTGCGGTGATGAAGGACAAAAAGGCTTGCTTCACCAGCGCGATGACCAAGGACGGCGAGGAATGCTGGACGACGTCGCCAGTCAAGATCGGCCATTCCATGGTCACGACCAACGGCAAGGGCCGCAAGCTGAAGGTGACCCGCGTCGCTTACATAAAGCTGTCGATGCCGAAATAGGCGTCCGCGCCTATTTCTTCCCGGCGTAGGCCTGGCATTCCAACTCGACCAACGCGCCGAGCGCGAGCCCGCTTGCACCGAATGCACTTCGGGCCGGCCGCTTCCCCTCGGGGAAGTAGGTGACGTACACCTTGTTGAAGTCGGGCCACAGCTTCATGTCGGCGAGCATCGCCGTGCAGTGGAAGACGTCGCCGTAGCCGCGATGGGCGCGCTTCAGGACGCCGCCGATATTGTCGAGCGCCAGCTTGGTCTGAGCCTCGATTCCATCGGGCAACTTGCCGTCCGCGCCGATGCCGAGCTGCCCCGACAGGTAAAGTGTGTCGCCGACGCGAACGGCTTCCGAAAAGGGCAAGGCCTGGCCGTTGAGAGTCGGCCGGCCGTAATGTTCGATCGCGGGACGAACGGGCGCCGCGTAGGCAGAGCTGGATGCGATCAAAATTCCAAGCGCGATTGCGGGCAATGCTCTCATAGATTTTCCCTCCTCCGTCACCCTCGGCCGCATTGGAAGGCTAATAGTGAAAGCGGCACTGAGCGATCTCAAGCCGCTGCTCCGAACCCTTCCCCGCAACCCGATAAACCAACCGATCCTCGACCGTAATTCGGCGGGACCACCATCCTTTGAAGTCGCCTTTGAGCGGCTCGGGCTTTCCCGAACCCGCGAATGGGTGGCGCTCACATTCCTTGATTAACGCATCCAGCCTTTTGAGGACCTTTTTATCGTGCTCCACCCGGTGGGTGTAGTCTTCCCACGCCTGGTCCGCGAAGACCTTCTTCACGTGACGGGGCGTTCCTTCGCCTCAATCAATTCACGCTCCGTACCGCCGCTCGTCTCAAGCTGGTGTATGGCCGACAACAGGCGCTCCGCGTTCTTCGGCGAAGACAGCAAATGCAGCGTCTCATTGATCGAGTTCCACTCGGCCAATGAAACCATCACCACCGAATCAGCCTTCTGCCGCGTAATCACGACCTCCGTCATGTTGGCGACGACCCGATCCATGATGTCCTTAAGGTTCTGGCGAGCCTCAGAATAATTGATGACGTCCACCTTGGCCCTCCTTGGCCTGCAGGCTCCCAATACGTACAAAAATCTGTACAATGCAAGAGGCAAACGGGAAAGAGCTCAGAGCGTCCTACTGTATTGACACTATAATACACGTGGCATATCGTTCCACCCAAATAACGGGAGGACAACCATGTATTCTCAACAGGAGCTGGACGACGCGGTCGCCGCGGGCGTGATCAGCGCCGAGGCGGCCGCTGCGCTTCGTGCGCACGTGGAGGGGCAAAGGTCCATCGCCATCCCCGATGAGGAACAGTTTCGGCTGATTACCGGCTTCAACGACATCTTCGTTTCGATCGCCGCCGCGATCCTTTTATTCGCGGTCGGCTTCATCGGCCAGAGTCTCGGCGAGGCCGCCGGACTTACCCTTGATTTCAAGGGCCCGTCGCCTCTTGCGCCGCTGGCGGTCGCTGCGACCTCGTGGGCGCTGGCCTTGTTCTTCACCGCCAAAAGGCGAATGGCCCTCCCCTCGATCATCCTGCTGCTGACCTTCGTCGGAGGCGTTCTCGCGACAACGGGCTTCAGCCTGGCGATGGCCGTCGGAACCGACGCGCTGAACCACAATAACGCGATTGGCGGTATCATCGTTGCGGCGTCAGCCGCGGTTGCCGCTGGCGCCGCGTGGCTTCACTGGCGCCGTTTTCGCGTGCCCATCACCGTCGCCGCCGGGGCGGCCTCCGTGTCGGCTGTCGCAATCGGCCTTCTGGTCGCCGTCGTTGGCCCGGATGACAAGAATCTCGAAAACATCATACTCGGCTTCCTTCTCGTGCTCGGCGTCGCGACCTTCCTCTTCGCCATGTGGTGGGACGGATCGGACCGTTCGCGCCTGACCCGCCGGTCGGACGTCGCATTCTGGCTGCACCTGCTTGCGGCGCCGATGATCGTGCACCCCATCTTCACGCTCCTCGGCCTAAACAACGGCACTGCGTCGCTCAGCGAAGGCCTGGTCGTGATCCTGCTTTACGTGGCGCTCGGCGTCACCGCGCTGGCGATCGATCGTCGCGCCCTCCTCGTGTCGGCGCTCGCCTACGTCCTTTACGCGCTGAATGAGTTGTTCCGGCAGTTCGGGGCGGTGGAGCTCAACGTGGCTTTGACCGCGCTCGTGATCGGCTCGGCGCTGTTGATGCTGTCGGCATTCTGGCACCAGGCTCGAAGTGCGATCGTTCGGCCGCTTCCGGAAGGGTTGCGGGATCGCCTTCCGATCCTCGACCGGACAACCCCAATTCCGGCTACCCAACCAGCCGGATAAGCCTCCGCTCGAGCGGGGCAAGGACGCCGACCAGCTCATCGCCCCGCTTGAGCACCATCCCATGCTCGCCGACCAGGACGAACGCCCCTTGTTTCGAACGAAGCTCGGGGCGTTTCTCTATGCGCACCTCGGGCCGCTCGGAGTGGCGGCGGAACGCAGCGAAAACCGCCACGTCAGGGTCGATTCGAAGGGCGTAATCGCGCCAATGTCCGGCGATCACCATCCGTCCGTAAAGGTCCAGGATCCGCGACAGCTCGCGACGATCGAAGCTGACAATCGGGCGCCGGTCCCAGGCGTTCGGGAACGGCGCGATGACGCTCAAGCGCTCTTCACCTTCGGCTGCGGCTGACGCGCGGTTTTCATCACCGCGACCTCCTTCCGCAGCTCCTCGATTTCGTGCTCCAGTTCGGCGATGCGTGCCCGCACCGGATCGCAATCTTCGCCGCACGGCGTGCCGTACGGCATGAAGCCGGGGCTGTAATGCACGGCCTCGATTGGAACGGCCTTGGCGGGAATGCCGACGACGGTCGAACCTGGCGGGACGTCCTTGGTGACGACGGAATTGGCGCCGATCTTCGCACCCTCGCCCACCTCGATCGGGCCGAGCACCTGCGCTCCGGATCCGATCACCACGCCCGAACCGATCGTCGGGTGACGCTTGCCGCCGACGCCCGTTGACGGGTTCGTGCCGCCGAGCGTGACGCTTTGATAGATAGTGACGTCGTCGCCGATCTCCGCGGTCTCGCCGATCACGCTGAAGCCGTGATCGAGGAAGAAGCGCTTGCCGATCTTGGCCCCCGGATGAATGTCGATCGCGGTGAGGAAGCGCGACAGATGGTTCAGAAGCCTTGCCAGGAAATAGAGGCGGCCTTCCCACAGCCAATGCGCGATACGGTGCATGCCGAGCGCCAGAACGCCCGGATAAAACAGCACATCCCAGCGCGAACGCGCCGCAGGATCGCGGGATTTGACGGAGTCCAGATAGGCGACGAGCCCGGATTGCAAGCCTAAACACCTCGTCTCGTTACGATGACAATTTAAGTGCAGGGCGGCGCAAATACCAGCCGGTTTGGTCAGCGCCTGCGATCGACGTGCTTGCTGAAACTTCTCCCCTTGGGCAAATCGCGGTTGAACAGGGCTGGAGGCAAGCATCTTCCCGGATATTTTCGCGGACCCGACGGCGCTCCTGACGTTCGCCCTGATCGGCTTTGCCGCGCAGCTGGTCGATGGCGCGCTCGGCATGGCTTATGGCCAGATCTCGAGCACCTTGCTCATCAGCATGGGGGTCCCCCCGGCCGCGGCCTCAGCGGGCGTCCATACGGCTGAGACTTTCACGACGGCCGTATCGGCGATCAGCCATACCGCCCATCGCAATGTCGATTGGCGATTGTTCACCCGGCTCGTCGTGCCCGGCGTGATCGGCGGGGTGCTCGGCGCCTACGTTCTGACGTCCATCGATGCATCGATCGCAAAGCCTTTCGTGCTCGCCTATCTGGCAGCATTGGGCATCTACCTCTTCTATCGCGGGGTCATGCACCGGCACACCGAGCGGCGGCCCCGGGTCGTCTCCCCGCTTGGGCTCGTGGGTGGATTCCTCGATGCGGCCGGTGGCGGAGGCTGGGGCGGGATCGTGACGTCGAACCTGCTCGTTCAGGGCAGCAACCCGCGCAAGACCATTGGCACCGTCAATACCGCCGAATTCTTCCTGACGGTGACGATTTCGGCGACATTCCTGGCGACAATGGGGTGGCAGGCCTTCACGGTTGCAACCGTCGGGCTGCTGATCGGCGGAGTGGCCGCGGCGCCATTCGGCGCGTGGATCGCCAAGCGGGTCAATCCGGACACCTTGTTGACCTTCGTCGGAGCCCTCCTGACGCTCGTCAGCACCTATGGCCTCTATCGGGCGCTCGCTTGATCAAATGGGTGGGCCAGGGGAGAGGCCCACCCATGATCTGCGGCTCGCGTCGCGTTCTTTCGGGCCGCAGCGCTCCCGGGAGGGGTCGGGAGTGGCTCATTTGTGTTAGGCCGCTGGCAAACAGCAATCAAACCTATTAAAGTCGTCACATTGATTGAGTAGATCGATGACTGTCCATCTCCCGACCATCAAGCAGCTGCAATATCTCGTGGCCCTTCGGCAGCACGGGCATTTCGGACGCGCCGCCGAGGCGTGCTTCGTGACCCAATCCACCCTTTCGGCCGGCCTGCGTGAGCTCGAGACATTGCTCGGAATGACCTTGGTTGAAAGAACCCGGCGCGTCGTGAGGTTCACAGCGCTCGGCGAAAAGATCGCGGAGAAGGCCATTCGCGTTCTTCGTGAGACCGAGGAGCTCGCGGAGATGGCGCGGGCCGAAGGCCAGCCCCTGCATGGCGAGCTGCGCATGGGCGTGATCCCGACGATCGCGCCCTTCCTTCTGCCGGCGATGCTCCCGCGGCTCAGGACCGAGTGGCCGAAGCTCAAGCTTTACCTTCGCGAGGAGACCAGCCAGGCCGCATGTGAGGCGTTGCATCGCGGCCAGCTCGATTGCGTGCTTCTCGCCCTCCCCTTCGGCTGCGGCGAGGTCGATTCCGCGCCGCTCTTCGATGACCGGCTATTCGTCGCTTACCCCGGTGGCGAAGCGCCGGGCGGCGCCACGGTTGAGGTGGACGCGATCGATGAGAACCGCCTGCTGCTGCTCGAAGACGGACATTGTCTCAAGGATCACGCCCTCTCCGCCTGCAACCGCCCCGAGCTTCGCGCGCGCGCAGCGATGATGGGGACGTCGCTCCACACGCTCGTCCAGATGGTGGACAACGGCCTGGGGCTCACCTTCATCCCATCCATGGCGATCGAAGCAGGAATCCTCGTGGGCACCGATGTCGACGCGAAGCCGCTCCGTTCGGATCACGGGTTTCGCAGGATTGCCTTGATCTGGCGCCGCTCGAGCCCGCGCGAGAACGAATTCCAGATGCTGGCTACGACGCTTCGGCGGATCATTCGCGAACTCAGTCCGGAGCTGCAGGCCGTCGACCCGGCGCGCCGGCCCGAAACCGAGTTGCAGCCGGTCTGCGACTGACCGGCAAGCGGCAAACGCCGCGGCGCTCGTGGGAGTCGAGGAGAGACGAGCGCCGCGGCTAGGGGGTTACTTCGCCGGAACCGGCTCACCGACGCGCTGCGAAGAGCTGGCGGTTGCCGCCCTTGAGCTGCGCAGGTCGAAGCGGTCGGCGTTCATCACCTTCGTCCACGCAGCGATGAAGTCGCGAACGAACTTCTCTTCACTGCCCTTCTCGGCATAGACCTCGGCCGTCGCGCGGAGCTGGCTATTCGAACCGAAGATCAGGTCGGTCCGGGTCGCCCGCCACTTCTCCTGCTTGCCGCCGCGGTCGCGGCCGATGAATTCCTCGTCGCCGCTCTCGTCGACCACTTCCCAGAAGGTGTCGTTGTCGAGAAGGTTGACGAAGAAGTCGTTGGTCAGCTGGCCCTTCCGGTTGGTGAACACACCGTGCGGCGAGTCCTTATGATTGGCGCCGAGCACACGCAGCCCGCCCAGCAGAACCGTCATCTCCGGCGCGGAAAGGTTGAGCAGCTGAGCGCGGTCGAGCAGCAGTTCCTCGGTCCTGACCGAATGCTTGGTCTTGAGATAGTTGCGGAAGCCGTCCGCAGCTGGCTCAAGCACCGCGAAGCTCTCGACGTCGGTCCATTCCTGCGTTGCGTCGCCGCGCCCGCCGGTGAATGGGACCGAGACGTTGAAACCAGCGTCCCTTGCGGCCTTCTCGACCGCCGCGGTCCCCGCCAAGACGATCGCGTCTGCCATCGACAGCCCGCCGCGCAGCTCGTCGATCCTGGCAAGGACCCGCCCAAGCTCATCGGGCTCGTTGACCGCCCAGTCCTTTTGCGGAGCAAGCCTGATGCGGGCGCCATTCGCGCCGCCGCGGTAATCGGACCTGCGGAACGTCGATGCCGACGCCCAGGCCGTCTTGACCAGCTGGCCGATCGTAAACCCGGCGCCGAGGATTTTGTCCTTGAACGCGGCGACGTCGGCCTCCGAGGGCTTCGTGCCCGCAGGTACCGGATCCTGCCAGATCAGGTCCTCTGCCGGGACTTCCGGGCCGAGGTAACGCACCTTTGGACCCATGTCGCGATGCGTCAGCTTGAACCACGCCCTGGCGAAGGCATCCTTGAACGCATCGTGATCGTTCCGGAACTTCTCCGAGATCTTGCGGAACTCGGGATCCATCTTCAGCGCCATGTCGGCCGTGGTCATCATCGTCGGCACGCGCTTCGAAGGATCATGCGCCGCCGGCGCCATATCCTCGGGCTTCTGGTTGATCGGCTGCCACTGCTGCGCTCCGGCGGGCGACCGCACCAGCTCATACTCATAGTCGAGCAGAAGCCGGAAATAGTTCTCCGACCATTGCGTCGGCGTATTCACCCAGGCTCCCTCGATGCCGCTGGTGATCGTATGCTCGCCTACGCCACTTTCGAATGAACTCGCCCAGCCGAGACCCTGAAGCGCGATATCCGCGCCCTCCGGAGCCGCGTCCACGAGGCTCGGGTCTCCTGCCCCGTGCGCCTTGCCGAACGTATGGCCGCCCGCAGTCAGCGCCACGGTCTCCTCGTGGTTCATCGCCATGCGCTCGAAGGTGATCTTGATGTCCCGTGCCGATTGCAGCGGATCGGGATTGCCGCCGGGACCTTCGGGATTGACGTAGATGAGGCCCATCTGAATCGCGGCGAGCGGGCTCTCGAGTTCCATTTCGCGCTCGGGCTGTATGCGGGTCTCGGCCGCATCGACCCACTTCTCCTCGGCGCCCCAATAGACGTCCCGCTCCGGCTCGAAAATGTCTTCGCGCCCTCCACCGAAACCGAAGATCGGGCCTCCCATCGACTCGATCGCGACATTGCCGGCGAGGATGAAAAGGTCCGCCCAGCTGAGATTCTTTCCGTACTTCTGCTTGATCGGCCAAAGCAGGCGGCGTGCCTTGTCGAGGTTCCCATTGTCTGGCCAGCTGTTGAGCGGAGCAAAGCGCTGGTTGCCGGAATTCGCGCCGCCGCGGCCATCGCCCGTGCGGTAGGTGCCTGCGGCGTGCCAAGCCATGCGAATGAAGAACGGTCCGTAGTGCCCGTAGTCGGCCGGCCACCAAGGTTGGCTGTCGGTCATGAGGGCTGTCAGGTCCCTCTTGAGGCCATCGTAGTCGATCGCGTTGAACGCCTCTGCATAATCGAAATCGTCGCCTAGCGGGTTCGGCGAAACGCCCCCGCCCTGGTGAAGGATTTCGATCGGCAAGGATTCAGGCCACCAATCTCGGTTGGTACGGCCGAGCAGCGAGCGCACGGTCGTTGGCCGGTCCACAGGACAACCCATCGGTTCGCCGGTCTTTGCGTCCATGATCTCACTCTCCTCGATTTGGGGTTTGGCCAAAACGCCTAGGCGCGGCTGGTCAGTGGAGGAAACGAACAA
This sequence comes from Sphingomicrobium sp., assembly GCA_035536015.1. Classification (GTDB taxonomy): domain Bacteria; phylum Pseudomonadota; class Alphaproteobacteria; order Sphingomonadales; family Sphingomonadaceae; genus Sphingomicrobium. The sequence continues at coordinate 12,090 of DATLOY010000055.1, read as the reverse complement.
ACTTCGTCAGTGAGAACTGGAAAATCGATCAGTCCATATGTTTCAGGCCGACCCGCAGATAATCGTACCCTGTAACCAAGGTCAGCGCGGCGGCGGCCCACAGGCTCGTGATTCCTACGATGTGGATCCAATGTTGTGACGGGAAGGCGCCGCCCAGGATCAAAGCGCCGAGAGCAACAAGCTGGAACGTGGTCTTCCACTTGGCGAGCGCACTTACAGGAACCAGAACCTTGAGCTCCGCTAGGAACTCCCGAAGGCCGGACACCATGATTTCGCGCAGCAGGATGATCAGCGCGGGAATGACGCTCCAGTCCTGGACAATCGGTACGTCGCCATCGGCCTTGCGGCTGGCCATCAGCATCACAAGGACGGCGGCAACCATGATCTTGTCGGCGATCGGATCGAGGAACTGGCCGAGGCGCGAGATGCGACCCTGCGCGCGGGCAAGGTAGCCGTCGAAATAATCGGTGATCCCGACGATGCAGTAGAGAACGAAAGTGATCGCATAATCCCACGGCGCCGGTTTCCACAGGAGGAAGACCAGGATCGGCACCGCGAGGATGCGCGACAGCGTCAAGAGGTTCGGCAACGTCAGCATCGTTCCTGAACACAATCAGTTATAGGGTTTGGCGTCCCGCGCAAAGCTGGCTATCGACTGCACCCAGTTTCATGAGAGCCGGCGCGCTTCAGCCTTGATCCAGAACGTCACCCATCTGCTGCGCGCGCGGCGGTTCCTGCCGCTGTTCGCCACTCAATTCCTCGGAGCGTTCAACGATAGCCTGTTCAAGCAGGCCGTGGTGCTGTTCGTGACGTACCAATTGTTCTCGAACCCAGCGAAGGAGTTCCAGTTCAGCGCAATCGCGCAGGGCCTGTTCATCCTGCCCTTCTTTCTGTTCTCGGCGCTTTCGGGCCAGCTCGCCGATGACCATGACAAAGCCCGCCTGATCCGGATCATCAAGCTCGCCGAGATCGGGATCATGATCGTCGGCGGTGCGGGGATCATGCTCGCCGACATTCCGCTGATGCTCGCGGCCGTCTGCGCGATGGGCGTCCATTCGACTTTTTTCGGGCCGATCAAATACGCCATCCTGCCGCAACACCTCCGGAGGGACGAGGTCCTGGGCGGAACGGGGTTGGTCGAGGCCGGGACCTATATTGCGATCCTTGGCGGGACGATCCTCGCGGGAATGCTGGCCCTGGCGCCGTCGATTGCCGCTGCAACCACAGTCGGGATTGCCATCCTTGGCTTCCTCACCGGCCGGCAGGTCCCGCCTGCCCCTCCAGCCGCCGAGCGCATTCCGTTCAACTGGCACATTATCCACGCCTCGATCGAACTGGTCAGCGCGACGCTTCACATCCGTCGCCTGTTCCTCGCCATCCTCGCCATCAGCTTCTTCTGGACCATCGGCGCTGTCCTGATCATCATCTTTCCGCCGCTGGTGAAGAATGTCCTCGGCGCCAATGAGCAAGTTGCGAGCCTGTTCATCGGGATCTTCTCCGTCGGCATTGCGATAGGCTCGATCCTGATCAACCGCCTGCTCAAGAGTGAGGTGTCGGCCCGTTTCGCGCCCGCTTCAGTCATCGCGATGGGCGTATTCGTGCTGCTTCTGCATTTCGTTGCCCTGGCCTGGAGCAAGACCGGGCCGGATCTGACGACGCTCGGCAATTTCGTGTTTCATCCCTTGGCGGGCCTGATGATCCTGGCGCTGCTCGGGGTCGCGATCACGGGAGGAATGTTCGTGGTGCCGCTTTACGCGTTCCTGACCACGACGGTGCCGAAGACCGAGACGGCGCGCACAGTGGCGGCGAACAACATTGTCAATTCGGGTGCGATGGTGATCGGCTCGCTGCTTGCCTTCGCCCTCAGCAGCGCCGGAATTGGGCCGGTCGGGCAGCTGCTTATGGTCGCTGTCATGTGCCTCATGTCTGCCTGGCTCGGTTGGAAGCTCCACCTCGCCTGCGACTAGGCAGACCGTTACCCGATCAGGATCGAAACGAAGATGAAGCCGGCGAGAAAGGTCGTCGCGAACAGCCTGAAATCCGAAGCATTCCAAAGTCGCGGTGGACGCGATTCCGCTTTGGCCTGCGACAGGCGCGGACGAAGATCGAGAGCGGTGCGCAACGCGTGCATGACCAAACCTTAACGCGGTTTTTACCATACACCAGAACTCAGAGTGGTCGGGCGCGATCCATCCGTCCCTTCCCGGGACGGTCAGCCAGTCAGGCCGAAGCCGCGCGAGGCGCCGCTGGCTCTTCGTGGATGCTGCGAAGGGAAAGTAGCTCGCGAGCCTGTTCAGCCGGCATCGCCTTGCCGAAGTACCAGCCCTGTCCGAGGCCGCATCCGAGCATCAGAACGGAATCATAAGCCGCTTCATTCTCGATTCCCTCGACGCACACCGGAATGGAAAGCGCGGCGGCAAGTGTCGAAACCGCCCGGATGATCGCCATGCTTTCCTTGTTTTGCGGAAGGTTCGTCACGAAGCTGCGATCGATCTTGATCATGTCGAACGGCAGGGATCGCAAGCTCGACAGCGATGAGAAGCCGGTCCCGAAATCGTCGAGCGCCAGGCGGATACCCTGGTTCTTCAGGCTGGTCACGATCGACCTCGCGAGATCAATGTCGGCGAACAACGAACTTTCGGTGATTTCAACAATCAGTCGGTCGGCCGGAAAGCCGGTCTCGGAAAGCATCCGGACGACGCGCTGGGCCAGCCAGCCGTCGGCAAATTGCGTCGGCGAGATGTTGACGGAAATCTTGATCGCAGCATCCCACTCCGCCGATTGCCGCAATGCCTCGGCGATGACTTGTTCCGAGAGGCGTCCGATGGCGCCGATCTCTTCGGCGACGGGAATGAAAACATCAGGTCCGATGATCCCCGAAAGCGGGTGGTTCCATCGGGCAAGGACTTCGAAACCGACGATGTCTCCGGTTGAAAGGTCGATCTGGGGCTCGAAATAAGGAACGAACTGACCGTGCTCGAGACCGTAGCGAATGCCCTGTTCGATCTCACCCTGCGCGATAAGCGCCCGCTCCATTCCGGCATCGAACCAGACGGGGCGGACGACCCGCCCGGATTTCGCGTGGTCCATCGCGATGTCGGCACGGCGAAGTAGATCCGGGATCCGCGCCTCGGCAGCCGGTGCGGCCGCCAGGCCGGCAAAGGCGCCCACTTCGATCATTCGCTCTTCGATCAGGTACGGCTTGGTGACTGCGCGGAGCACGGCCTCCGCCATGACCTCTGCACGCGCGTGTTCCGTGGGTGCAAGAGTGAAGGCGACCGCAAATTCGTCGCCGCTGAGCCGCGCGATCACGGCTTCCGAACCGAGGGTCTCTCCAAGCGACGCGGCGAGCGCTTTCAGTAATCGATCGCCTGTTTCATAGCCGTGCTGGTCGTTCACGGCCTTGAACCGGTGGATCTGAAGGGAGACGATAATCACGTCGATGCCCGTTTCGCTCGACGCCCGGCACAGTGCCTCCGCACGATCGGCAAAGCCCTTGCGATTGAAAAGGCCGGTCGCTGCATCGGTCGTCGCAAGAACCGCGGCACGCCGCTCGCCATCCGCGCGCATTTCGGCCTCGTGCTGGAGATCGACGTAGCGGCGCCACCCGAACAGGATCAAAGCCACGTTCAGCATCAGGGCCGTGCAGGCGATCTGGGCCTGGCGCCCGAACTCAGGCCCAGCGAGGCGCAGGTGCTCGAAGAACGTGCTTCCGTTCCAAATCAGGAGGAGCACCGCACTGATCAAAATCAAAAGGACAAGCGCGTCCCGCCGCGCGTTCAGAAGTCCCGAGCGCAAGTTACTGGTGTTACTGGCTTCTTCAGCAGCTTTGGACACTCATCGGACATAGTCCGGGAACGCTTAATAAATTATCCTACCATTTTGGAATAATGACGGAAGCGAAACGGCGTTCGATCCGGTCATTTGGTGCGGACGGCGGGACTCGAACCCGCACGCCCCTGAGGGCAGAAGATTTTAAGTCTCCAGCGTCTACCGGTTCCGCCACGTCCGCATGTGGCCGGGTAGCATTATAATTCCGCGGCGGCTTCCTGAAGGTTCAGCCGTTCGCGCATTTCCTTGCCGGGCTTGAAATAGGGAACCCGCTTGGCGTTCACTTCAACGGATTCGCCGGTTCGCGGATTGCGGCCGACGCGAGCGTCCCGTTGCCGGGTGGAGAAGGCTCCGAACCCCCGCAGCTCGACACGGCCGCCCTTGGCAAGCTGGTCGGTGATGGAATCGAAGATCGCACTCACCACACTTTCGACCTCTCGCTGTGTGAGGTCGGGAAAATCGCCGCAGAGCTTCTGCACCAGTTCGGAACGGATCATTGACGTCCTCAAGGCTTCAAGGATTGGACTCGGCCGCCTGCCCCCACACGGCGGCCGCTTGGACTCTACGCTGTCAGGAAATTGTCATCCGCGCAAGGCGGATTCAAAGGCGGCGTCCCCAACCGAAACAGCCGGGAAACGCCGCCTTTCGAGTTACTTCGACTTCTTCTTGGTCGCTTTCTTCTCTTCCTTGGCTGGAGCTTCAGCCTTCTCGGCCTTCGAAGCCTCGGCCTTCTCAGCCTTCGAAGCTTCGGCCTTGGCGGCCTTCGAAGCTTCGGCCTTGTCGGCCTTCGAAGCCTCCTTTGAAGCTTCGGCCTTTTCTTTCAGCGCCGCGCCAAGGATGTCGCCCAGAGAGGCGCCCGAATCGGACGAGCCATATTGGGCAACGGCCTGCTTCTCCTCAGCGATCTGGAGCGCCTTCACCGAGAAGTTCGGCTTCTTCGAGCGGTCGAAGCCCGAGACCATCGCGTCGAACTTCTGGCCGACCTGGAAGCGCTCCGGACGCTGTTCGTCGCGGTCGCGGCCGAGATCGGAGCGCTTGACGAAGCCGGTCGCCCCATCGTCGCCGACCTGGACGTCGAGACCCGCGTCCTGGACGGCGCGGACGGTGACGGTAACCGTCTCGCCCTTCTTGACGCCGCCCGCGGCGGAGGTCCCGCCGCCCGAACGAGCACCGGCGCCGGCGCCGCCGCCCTCGAGCTGCTTCATTCCGAGCGAGATTCGCTCCTTCTCGACGTCGACGTCGAGCACCTGCGCCTTCACCATCTCGCCCTTGCGGTGAAGCTGAAGCGCTTCCTCACCCGAGACGCCCCAGGCGATGTCCGACATGTGGACCATTCCGTCCACGTCGCCATCGAGGCCGATGAAGAGGCCGAACTCGGTGGCGTTCTTGACCTCGCCCTCGACGACGGACCCGACGGGGTGCGCGGAAGCAAAGGCTTCCCACGGGTTCGACTGCGCCTGCTTGAGGCCCAGCGAAATCCGGCGCTTCTCCTCGTCGACCTCGAGGACCTTCACGTCCACTTCCTGCGAAGTGCTGACGATCTTGCCCGGGTGAACGTTCTTCTTGGTCCAACTCATCTCGGAGACGTGGACGAGACCTTCGATCCCCGGCTCGAGCTCGACGAACGCGCCATATTCGGTGATGTTGGTCACCCGGCCGCGGAACACGCCGCCGACCGGATACTTCGCGGCCGCACCCTCCCACGGATCGGCTTCGAGCTGCTTCATTCCAAGCGAGATGCGCTGCGTCTCACGGTTGATGCGGATGATCTGCACCTTCACCGTGTCGCCGATGTTCAGCACCTCGTTCGGGTGATTGACGCGCTTGTACGAAATGTCGGTGACGTGGAGCAGGCCGTCGATTCCGCCGAGGTCCACGAACGCACCGTAATCGGTGATGTTCTTGACCATGCCTTCGATCACCTGGCCTTCCGCCAGCGACTGGATAAGGCCGCTGCGCTGCTCGGCTCGGGTTTCCTCGAGAATTGCGCGGCGCGACACGACGATATTGCCGCGGCGGCGATCCATCTTGAGGATCTGGAACGGCTGCGGAAGGTCCATCAGCGGCCCGACATCCCGCACCGGGCGGATGTCGACCTGCGAACCTGGAAGGAAGGCCACGGCGCCGCCGAGGTCGACGGTGAAACCGCCCTTTACTCGGCCGAAGATGATGCCTTCAACGCGATTGCCGGCGGAAAACTCGCCTTCGAGCTTGTCCCATGCGGCTTCGCGGCGGGCGCGGTCGCGCGACAGCATCGCCTCGCCCGCGGAATTCTCGACGCGGTCGACATAGACTTCGACCTCGTCACCGACCGAAAGCTCGGCCTTTTGGCCCGGCGCTGCGAACTCGCGCAGCGGCACCCGGCCTTCGGACTTCAGGCCCACGTCAATCACCGCCATGTCGTTCTCGATCGCGGTGACTGTGCCCTTGACGACCTTGCCCTCGAACGCCTCATTTTCACCGCCGAGGCTTTTGTTGAGCAATTCCGCGAAATCGTCGCGGGTGGGAAATGCCGTGGTAGCCATAAAGTTGGTTGTCTCTCTTACCTTCGAATTCGCCTGCCGCCGCCGGCCACCTTGGCCGGACTTCCATCAAGCGGTCCTGGTCAAACCCTTGCCGCCCCAGCCGCACCATGCGGAAGGAGCATCCAGTGGGACGGCTGTTCGCGCGGCCACCCGCGAAAAAAGGCGCGTTTGAGTACGGGCATGTCTCCCGAACCCAACGCGCTCGCAAAGAAGCGGGCTTCCACGAACGACTTGAGCGTCCGCCGGACGGGGCGCGCCTTAGACCAGAGGGGGTGGGAGAGCAAGGTGCACGCGAAGGCTCGCGCCGCATCGCGTCGAGACCTGGAGCCTCGCCGCGAACTGAAGAATTACAGGGAGCGGCGGCGAATGCGCGGAGTGTAGCGGGTGCCGTCGTCTTCGACCGGCGGCACGTCCGGCCCGCCCTTGCCCTTCATGTCGAGAAAGGTGCGGACGGTTTCGGCGGAAACGGCGCGGCCAAACAGCCAGCCTTGAGCCTCGGTGCAGCCGAATTCCTTGAGCGCGTTGCGAATATGCTCGCTTTCAACGCCCTCGGCGGTGATCGGAACGTTCAGGGTATGGCCGAGACTTGCGATCGTGTTGACGATCGCAGCGGTCTGCTCGCTCTTGACGATGGTCGAGATGAAGCTCTTGTCGATCTTGATCCGGTCGACAGGCAGTGAGTTCATCTGCGCGAGGCTGGCATAGCCCGTGCCGAAGTCGTCGAGGCTGATGCTGATTCCGACATTCTTCAAGCTGTTGATGATCGTCAGAACGGTCTCGCGATCCTCGAGCAGCGACCCTTCGGTAATCTCGATCTCAAGCCGGTGTGCCGGAAAGCCGGTCAGCGACAGGATCTTCATGATCTGCTCGGCGAGCGTGCGGTCACGGAATTGGACGGGCGAGACATTGACCGCGATCTTGAGATGCGAAGGCCAGGAGCGCGCTTCCTTGAGCGCCTGCTCCATCACCGACAGCGTCAGCGGACCGATGAGACCGGTCGTCTCGGCGACCTCGATGAAGGCCTCCGCTTCGATGAAGCCGCGGGTTGGCGAACGCCAGCGAGCCAACGCCTCGAACCCGACGAGCTCACGGCTCGCAAGATCGATCAAGGGCTGGAAGAAGGGAACGAATTCATTCGCGGGAATGCCGCGGCGAATGTCCTCCTCGAGCTGCAAGCGCTCGGCGAGCTCGCGCTCGAGCTCACGGTCGAACCAGGCAAGTCCGTTCCGGCCTGCGCGCTTCGCCGCGTAAAGCGCGACGTCGCTCTGGCGAAGGACGTCCTCCTCGCGGTGAGAACGAACGAGCATGGCGAGCCCGATCGAGGCCGAAATCGCCAGCTGGGCGCCGCCGACAAAGACAGGCGCCGAGAGGCGGGCAAGAATCGCTCGACCGATCTCCTCCGCTTCTGCCGCTTTGGCGCCGGCGAGCAGGACGGCAAACTCATCGCCGCCGATGCGCGCGCAACAGGCAGCATCCGGCGCGGCGCGGGTCAGGCTTTCGGCGACCGACTTCAGCAATTGGTCGCCGGCAAGATGGCCATGGAGGTCATTGACGCGTTTGAAATGATCGAGATCGAGCAGCAGCAGCACCCCCGACGCCTTCGCATCGAGCGCGTCCCCCAGCGTGCGCATCAGCTCGCGGCGGTTGGCGAGGCCCGTGGCTGGGTCGGTATTGGCGTTGCGCCGAGCGATCCGCTCGGCTTCCTCATAGGCTTCGAGCGCTTCCTTCAGGTCCTTCGATCGCCGCCAGCCGAACAGGATGATCGCGATATTGAGCAGGAAGGCGACCTTGAGAGTTGCCGCCGAATCCGGAAGCCGCGTGCCGAGGATCGCCGGCGGAAGCAATTGGCTTCCAAGCCCGACGAAAAGCAGCAGCGCGGCAATCGTCGCGCAGCTGGTGATGAGATGGCTGCTCGCAATGCGAACGGCCTTCTGACTTGCTCCACGCAATACCCGGCTCACTTGTTGAAGTTGGTCCACTGTTGAGGGACTTAGCCAAGATGTGTGAAAATTATCCTACCCTGCCCTTTAAGGGCGACGGATGTCTTGCGTAGGTATTTTCCTATTGCATCTAGGGAACATATCGGGAACAAAGGAGCCGTTGGAGTCGCCATGCTTGTTCTCGATCCCACCATGCTTGTCGCATTGGCTGCCCTGATAAGCAGCCTTTCCGCCTTCGTCTGGGCGGTGCGCAGGCGCCCCTGACGCCTAGGCACATTCCTTGCTGGACGCAGGAAATAGGACATTCCAGCAGGCCATTTTCCCGTTTCGCTAATGGCGCTATTGCGCTCGGCAATGCTCGAGGGCTGGAAAGATTATTTTCTGCTCGTGGGATCGGCCGCCGCGGCGCTGATCGGACTCCTGTTCGTCGTCGTTACCCTGACCGCCGGCAGAGAGCTGGGCACGGTCGAGCGCGGACAAAAGCTTTACATGACTCCGATCGTCTTCTCGCTGGCGGCGATCGTATTGCTGTCGGGCATCGCCATGGCGCCCATGCCTCCCGCCCTGTTCGCCGGCGCAAGCGGCCTCATCGGGCTGATCGGTGTGATTGCCCAGTGCAGGATCGCCCTGGGTCTCAGAAAAGTGGCGCCGGATCACACGACCACATTCGACGTGACCTGGTACGGCGTCGTCCCGGCGATCACTTATGCCGCCCAGTTGGTGGCAGCGGGAGTGCAGCTGGCCCGTCCATGCGCTTGGGCACTTGCGGCTTTGAGCGCCATTGTGATGGTCGAGTTGCTGATCGCCATCCACAATGCTTGGGACCTGGTGACCTATTTGGCCCCGAGGACGGACAAGCCCAACGAGTTGCGCTGACGCATCAGTCACTGACCCAAACTGACGCAACGGCAACAGAAGTCATTGATGCTTAACGCCTCGTTTGTCACACACACGCGCGATGAGGTGGACGTTCGCCGCTTTGGGTGCCGCGCTCTCGGCTGTCGTGGTCGTTCTGGCCGCGGCTCCGCGCGAAGCTGACGCCCGCCCGCGCCCGGCCCCCCTCTATGATCCGGTGGGACTGAACATCGGCCTCATTTGCCAGTGGCAATGGCAATGCATGCAGCAACAGAACCAGGCGATGACTCGCGCGCTGAAATATGTTCGAAACAAGAACCCTCCTGCATGGCGGATTCAGGCCTGCAACAGAAATGCGTCGCGCAAACGCCAGCGCGTCGATTGGGTCGGCTACGATCATTGCATCCGGAACGACAAGATTCCGGCCTCGGCTCCCCTGCCGTCGAAAAGTGGCGGCGGCGCTCGCTATCGGCGGCGTTTCACCTGAAATCGCGCCGCAGAGCGGCAACAATTCCCGATAATGGTCCGAAGGGGTGGACGGGAGCCGCGGCCGCTGTTTAGCAGCGCCGCGCCGATACCCTAGCTAACCACTCGGCATTATCTAGAAGAGGGATATCAAGTGACTCGTCTGAACATTTTCGCGGCCTCCGCCGCCGCGCTCGCTTTCGCTTCGCCTGCGTCCGCGCAGGACGCCGGTGCGGCATCAGCATCTCAAGCCGGCGCTCCGGCCGGCTTCCGCCTTGAGGCTCTGCTCGGCTACGACCGCTCCGGAGTCGATGGCTTTCACGAGAGCGGCGTGCTGTACGGCGTCGGCGCCGGTTTCGACTTGCCGGTCTCGAACTCCGTCTCGCTTGGTGTCGACGCTGAAGCCAGCGATTCCACTGCCAAGAAGGCCGGCGTGAAAGTCGGCCGCGATCTCTATGCCGGCGCGCGCGTCAGCCTCGCGCTCTCACCGAACAGCAACCTCTATGTAAAGGGCGGTTATACCAACGCTCGAGCGTCGGCGAGCGGCTTCGGTGGTGCGAACGCCGACGGAGTCCGCGTCGGTGTTGGCCTCCAGTATCTCGTGAGCGGCAAGGCTTACGTCGGTGCGGAAGGCCGCTATTCGAACTACGAAGCTGGTGCGGATAAGTACCATGCGGTTCTGACGCTCGGAACGCGCTTCTAAGCCACAGCTCGATCGAGCAAATGGAAGGGCGGCCCTTCCGGGTCGCCCTTTTTGCTTTGGCTGGGGCGACCGTTAGCGTCCGCTTTCGACCCAATGCAGACACTAAGAGCTAGAATCTCGTAGCCGCCGTTTTGCATAACTTGCGTTGTCGCGAACGCCCGACCGGCATCGTTCAAGCCAGGGGCCCAAGTTCTTCGTCAGGATCGTGAGCTCAGCGCTGCCAGGATGAGTTTTCGCCCTGAAGCCTTGCTCGCGCTCGAGGCGGACCGCGGGTTCGTTCGAGCTGGACTCGATGCATTCCATACGGCCGTAGCCGCGCGCCGCGGCATAATCGGACGCCTGTCGCAGCATTTCCCCGATACCGTGTTTTGTCAGATCCGATCGGACCAACACCGCGACCTCGGCATCGCCGTGCTGAACGCATCGAAGCTTTCGCTCTTGTCTCCGGGGATGCACTAATACGCACCGCGGATGCCATCCGGAGCAGGCCGATGGCGGAGCGGACAGCATTCGCTCCTTCGACGCTGCCGTTCCAGGCAATGATACGCCGTGGCGCGAGAGATATTCGAGCAGGCGCGTGTGTCCGGGAATGCCGCGGTCTCCTCCTCGTCCTGGACGCAGCGGATGCCCCTAGTGTCTGCTTTGGGTGGAAAGCGGCCATGGGCATCCACTGATCGAAGCCCCGATGCTGCCTATCGTGAAATGATTGTCGAGAGGTCGCAGTACATAGACGGATAAGCGAACGCCGACCTTATCGTCAGAGGAGGGGCTCTTGCATCCCTGCGTTACCGCCGCGTCACTGTTTTTGTCGACGTTCGCGTGGGAAGATACCTCTGCTTTGGGGCGCTCACTGCATCCCATTGCGATCGCTACGCCCCGCCTGTCGCCATTCGCCGAGCCTGGCACAGGTCCGCAAGCGACGACGGTTCATGTGGGTGACGGCACGCTCGATGGTTCATTCCTCAAGCCCTACAACAATGCCTGGATGTATGTCGCAAAAGCCGCCGACGGCACACTCCACCCGCAAGGCATCTGGACCGACCACATGCAATGGAGCGCGCTGGACGGAAGACGCGTGATGTTGCGCGTCCAGGGCACGACTTTCCTCAATGGCAGCGCCAACACGATCCTAAACATTTTCGACCCGCGCACCCTCGCCCCAATCAAATCGGAAACGCATGGAGTCGACGGGACGATTTTTCGGCGTACCTTTGATGGCGCCCACGTGACCTCAGTCACGCTGGCCGGCAACGGCGACAAGAAGGATCCCACCGCCGCCGACCTTCCGCAAGCAGTCTACGACTTCAATGGTGGAATGTATGGCATCCTCCTGGCTTCTCTTCCGCTCAGGAAAGGGCTTAAGGGTACACTGCCCGCAATAGCTGACCGAGATGCGACGCTGACCGCCGAGCCGTTCGAAGTTGTCGGCAAGGAGCCGGTGCACGCGGGGGCACGAGGAAACGTGACTGCGTGGGTTGTCGAAAGCTCTCGCCCCGGTGAATATACGATGAGATTCTGGATTACCAAAAGCGCGCCGTACATCATCAGGCTGGTCATGAATGACGAAGCCCATCACCGTGTGCTTACTTGGGACATGTTGTAGCGTAATTGGCCCTTGAGTGTCCGATTTGGGTGGAAAGCGGACATTAGCGCGCCGGCTTGTCGCCGCCTTTCGCGCGCCTTGAATCGAAGGACATTATGTCCTCGAAATAGGTTGTCGGCGGGCTATCCGCGATAAAGCGATCAACCTCAGCAACAAAGTCGGAGTTGA
>DATLOY010000054.1:0-20169 GCA_035536015.1 Sphingomicrobium sp. | reverse complement strand
GTCGTCGAACGCCGCGCCGACCGACACCGTGCCGTCGAACGTCCCGCCGTCGGCAACGCTGCCGCGCGGATAGCCGAAGTGACGGCCGTTCAAGAGGCTGCTCATGGTCTGCGTCTGGCCGGCCGCGGTACATCCCGCGCTGCCCTGCGGTCCGCCGCAGTCCACGCCGAGGCTGAAGTCCGTGTTGTTGTGCTGGTAGAAGCTGTACTGGCCGTCGAACCGGACACCGGTGAAGTTGGTGTCCATGATGAAGTTGACGACGCCAGCGACCGCATCCGCACCGTAAACCGACGAAGCGCCGCCGGTCAGCACTTCGACCCGCTTGATCAGCGACGACGGGATGATGTTCAAGTCGGCAGCTTGTGTCGTATTGTTCGGGTCACCCGGCGTCAGGCGACGGCCGTTGACCAGCGACAGTGTCCGCTTCGAACCCAAATAGCGAAGGTCGACTTCCGCCGTACCGGTCGCGCCGTTCGACATTCCCGAAGCCGCTGCCACGCCGGCTGACGGAAGCTGGCCGAGAAGGTCCTCGACGCGGGTCGTACCCGTGAGCTTCACGTCCTGGCTGGTGACCACGGTCACCGGCGCGGCCGAGGTCAGGTTCGGCTGCGGAATGCGCGTGCCCGTAATCACGATGTCCTGGCTCTTCTGGACGGGTGCACCTGTCGCAGAAGTGGACGGCGTCGGCTGGGCCTCCGATGGACCCGAGGGTTGAGTTACATCGGTCGGCGGAGCGTCTGCCGGTGGTGGCGGCGCGCTCTGCCCAAATGCCGGTGAAGCGAGCGCGCTCGCACTGAACAAAAGCGTTGTTGCAAGCAGGCGCTGACGAAAATCGATCATGGAATTCCTCCCCTTTCGGGAATTCGTCATCCACGATTGGCCGAGAGGGATTGAAGCCACTTGCGCGTAAAAGCGCGATTTCTGCAGGCGAGCGCGCTTGTTTGTGGACAAACGTCAAAATACTGCGGCCGAACGGCAATCGACAAAGGTCCTGGCGGAGATCATTCTGCCTTCGTGGCAGCCACCGTATTGCCTTTTGGCAACATTCACGTGCCCGAAGTCGCCGTCCACGACAGCGATGAACTGAAGCGCTCGCGCACGCGCGCGGCGTTAATCCTGACCCTCGCCTTCTGGATCTCCGGCTATTTCCTGCAGGTCCTCGCGACCGCTCTCGGCGGCAATGCGCATTTGCCCTCGATTGCCGCGATGCGCATCGCGACGACGGCAATCGGGCTCTGTTTTTGTTACGCGATCCACCTGCTTCTGGCGCACCCGAAGTTGTCGACGACCAAGCGGCGGCTGATCGCGTTGGCGATCGTCGCGCCGTTTCTCGCGGAAACCTACGCGTGGATCGCTTTTTTCGCCCTGGCGGTGGTTGATCCTACCCTCAGCCTCAAGAATTTTACCTGGGCAGCCGCCGTCCAGACGATCTCTTTCTGGACCTGGTTTTTTCTTGCGTGGGCCGGCCTCTATCTTGCGCTCACATATAGTTTCGACGTCCAGGAAGAGCAGCGCCGGTCAGCCGAGCTTCGAGAGCGAGCGCATGTCGCGCAGCTTCGTGCGCTGCACAGTCAGATCAACCCGCATTTTTTGTTCAACAGCCTCAATTCCGTCTCGGCGCTGATCCTCGACAAGAAAACGGACAAGGCTGACGAAATGGTGGTCAAGCTCGCGCGCTTCCTTCGGCTGGGCCTCGCGGCCGACCCAACTCGCAAGATCCCGCTCTCGCTCGAGGTGGAATTGCAGCGTTCCTATCTGGAAATCGAACAACTTCGCTATCCGGACCTGACAGTCGACATATCAGTCCCCGAAGAGGTCGAGGATGTTCGTGTGCCGGCACTCATCCTTCAGCCGATCGTCGAAAACGCCGTGAAGTATGGCGTCGCCGGCGCTCCCCCTCCGGCGGCCATCGCTATCAGCGCCTGGAGCGAGGATTCTCGTCTGTTCCTGCGGGTCACCGACTCCGGCAAGGGTAAGAAATCCCCGGGCGGGGCGGGAATTGGTCTCGCCAACATTCGGGAGCGGCTGAACCTGATCTATGGCGAGGATCGCACCGAACTTGTCGCTGGCCGCCGTCCGGATGACAGCTTCCAGGTCCAGCTAACCATGCCGATGAGGCCGTGATGCGACCACTTCGGATCCTCACAGTCGATGACGAGATGCTGGCGTTGCGCCGCCTGCAGCTGTTGCTCCAGACCATTCCCCAGGCCGATCATGTAGGCGAGGCGAGCAGCTGCAGCGAAGCTCTCGCCAAGATTGACGCGTTGCGTCCCGACGTCGTCCTGCTCGACATCAAGATGCGAGACGGCAGCGGTTTCGAAGTTGTCGAGGCCGTGATGCATCGGCCGCAGCCGCCGACGTTCGTATTCGTCACGGCGTTCGACGAGTTCGCCGTAAGAGCGTTCGACAGCATGGTCGCCGATTATTTGCTGAAGCCCGTCGAGCGCAGCCGGCTCGTTCGAGCCCTCGAGCGGGTGAACGAGCAGCTCCGCTCGATCGACGCCCAGCAGCGAGTCGAGGAACTGCAACAGATCATTCGGAATCTTCGGGCCGCGCGCAATGAGGCTGAGCAGTCATCCTACGAGCATGAGTTCTGGTTGAGAGGTTCCGGTGGAATCGCCCGCGTTTCGGTCGACGAGATCGAGTGCGTCAGCAGCGAAGACGAATATGTCGCAATCCACACTCCGTCGGGGTCCCACCTGATGCGGGGCTCGATCCGGCAATTCTCCGAACGCGTCGAGCCGGAATTGTTTGTCCGGGTGCATAGGCGCTGGTTGGTGAAACGCAGTTCGATCACCGAATTGTGCACTCGGTCCGGGTCGGCGGAGGTCGTCCTTCGAGGCGGGCGCCGGCTGCCCGCCGGTCGCGTCTATCTGAAGGAATTGCGCAAGGTTCTTTACGGTGGCGGGCACGCGAACGGAAACCCGGCAGCCACGGCATCGAAACTCGCCACCTATCGCTGAAGCAATCTGCGTTCCCAGGTGAGCGCATGCGTCACGATCGTGTCGATATCGGCATGGTCGGGCCGCCAATCGAGCGTTTCGAGAAGGCGTGCGTTCGCCGCCACCAGCATCGGCGGGTCACCAGCTCGGCGTTCTCCCATCCTGCGCTCGACCGGTGCGCCGTTCACCCTGTCCACGGCGTCGAGCACCTCGAGCACCGACAGGCCCTTCCCGTAGCCGCAGTTGAGGACCAGATTCTCCTCCGGCCGCTCCACCAAATGCTCCAGCGCCGCGAGATGCGCGGCGGCAAGGTCGCTCACGTGGATGTAATCGCGAATGCAGGTTCCGTCGGGTGTCGGATAATCGGTACCGAACACATCGACATGGTCGCGCTTCCCGGCCGCGGCCTCGACGGCGACCTTGATCAAATGGGTCGACCCCTTGCCAAGCTGGCCCGATCGGCCCGCCGGATCCGCTCCCGCCACGTTGAAATAACGCAGCCCGCCATAATTGAAGGCATGCGCGGCTGCCGCGTCTTCGAGCATTCGCTCGGTCATCAGCTTGGAAGCGCCGTAAGGATTGATCGGCGCCTTCGAATCCTCCTCGTCGATCGGGACCCGCTCGGGCGCGCCATAGACCGCGGCAGTCGAGGAAAAGAGGATGTGCTTCACTCCGGCGTCGACCGCCGCCGAGATCAAGGCATGCGTCGCCACGGTGTTGTTGGCATAATATTTGAGCGGCTTCTCAACCGATTCCGGCACCACGATCGAGCCGGCAAAATGCATGATTGCGCCGATCCCCTGTTCGTCGAGGATGCTGTCGAGCAGGACTCGCTCGGCAATCGAGCCGTGGAAGAACGGGACGTCGTCCGGCACGACCTCCCGCGACCCGTTCGACAGGTCGTCGATCACCGCGACGGGCCAGCCGGCGTCCCTGAGAGCCAGCACCGCATGGCTCCCAATATAGCCGGCACCCCCCGTGACCAGGACTGGAACCTTGCTCATGCCCCTGGTTCGCTACCGGTCCCGGACGCCCCTGCCAAGGTTGCGGGCAAGCCAATTTCGGCTATCAGGCCCGCGAAACTCCGACAGTACAGAGTGAAGCGCATGGCAATTACGATTTCGAGTTCGTTCGACGCGGGGAACATCCGCGTCGTCAGCCAGGACGGCGATGGTTTCGATCTTGAGATCGTCAAGGACCATTTGTCCGACTTCTACCAATGGTTCTATTTCCGCCTTTCTGGAGCCGCAGGTCGCGAGGTTACGCTGCGTATCACCAATTGCGCCGGCTCCGCCTATCCCAACGGTTGGCCGGATTATAAAGGCGTCATGTCCCTGGACCGCGACGAATGGGTCCGGATTTCCGATACGAGCTATTCCGACGGCGTCCTCACCATGAAGCTGACGCCTCCGCAGGACCTGGTCTGGATCGCTTATTTCGCGCCTTATTCGATGGAGCGGCATCACGACCTCGTGACGCAGACGGCGGCGATCGACGGGGTCGGTTACAAGTCGCTCGGCAAGAGCCTGGACGGCCAGGACATCGACTGCCTCGAAATCGGCCAGGGCAAGCTCAACGTCTGGCTCTACGCCCGGCAGCACCCGGGCGAGAGCATGGCGGAATGGTGGATGGAAGGCGCGCTGGAGAAGCTGACCGACGAAGACGATCCGGTTGCGCGAGTGCTTCGCAGGGAGTGCAAGTTCCGCGTCGTTCCCAACATGAACCCGGACGGTTCGCGCCGCGGCCATCTCCGCACCAATGCCGCCGGAGTGAACCTCAATCGCGAGTGGCACGCACCTTCGGCCGAAAAGAGTCCCGAAGTGCTCTGCGTCCGCAACGCGATGGATGGGACCGGCGTCGATTTCGCAATGGACGTGCACGGCGACGAAGCAATCCCGGCGAACTTCCTCGCGGGCTTCGAGGGGATTCCGTCATTGGGCGAACGGCAACTGAAGCTTTTCAACCTTTTCGGCGAGACGCTCGAACGCCTGTCGCCCGACTTCCAGCGCGAGCAGGGCTATGAAGTCCCCGCTCCGGGGGAAGCCAATATGAGCATGTCCACGACCCAGCTCGCGGAGCGCTACGGCTGCGTGTCGATGACGCTGGAAATGCCCTTCAAGGACAATTTCAACCTGCCGGACGAGGTTTACGGCTGGTCTCCGCAACGGTCGAAATTTCTCGCTTTTGCCTGCCTTGACGCGCTTCACGCGATCCTGCCCGAACTGAAGGCTGCACAGGCCGAGCGCAGCAAATCCGCCAAGCAGACCGAGCCCGCCTGATGCCGACGCTCGTTCTCCTGCGGCACGGCCAGTCGCAGTGGAACCTCGAGAACCGCTTTACCGGCTGGTGGGATGTCGACCTCAGCGAAAAGGGAATCGGCGAGGCTCGCGCCGCCGGTTCGTTGCTTCGTGAAAAAGGACTGGATTTCGACTGCTGCTTCACCAGCGTTCTGACGCGCGCGATCCGTACCCTCCATCTCGTCCTGCACGAAATGGATCGGCTGTGGCTCCCGGTGGCCAAGGACTGGCATCTCAACGAGCGGCACTACGGAGGCCTGACCGGCCACAACAAGCAGGAGATGATCGAGCAAGTCGGCGCCGAGCAGGTCAAGATCTGGCGCCGGTCCTACGATATCCCGCCGCCGCCGCTTCCCGGTGACAGTCCATATGAGGTGAGCGCCGACCGCCGATACGCTGGCGTGGACGTGCCGCGCACCGAAAGCCTCAAGGACACGATCGCGCGCGTGCTTCCTTATTATGATGCCGAGATCGTACCGGCGCTGAAGTCGGGCAAGCGCGTGCTGGTGGCGGCGCACGGCAATTCGATTCGCGGTATCGAGAAGCATCTTTCGAACATCGGTGATGCCGACATCGTCGGGCTCGAAATCCCGACCGGCCAGCCAATCGTGTACGAACTTCGCGACGACTTGACCGTCGAGCGGCGCTATTATTTGTCGGAAGGCTAAGCGGCGGCCTTACGGCGGTACATTTCCTCATCGGCGCGGGCCATGATCGTCTCCGGCTCGTCTTCCGGCCCGATCATTCCGACACCGATCGCGACGCTAAGCGGAAGAACGTCGCCATCGTGCGTAAAATCGCATCCCGCGATCATGTCGATCAATCGGGTTGCAGTTTCGTGTGCGCTCGGCTCGCTCGCATGACCCAGCAGGATCCCGAACTCGTCGCCTCCGATCCGTGCGACGACATCGCTTCGACGAACTCCGCCGACCAGCATTCCGGCAACCTGGATCAGTGCCTCGTCGCCGGCTTTATGACCGAAGCTGTCGTTGATCATCTTCAGGCCGTCGAGGTCGACGAACAGCATCGCCGAACTCTCGCCATAGCGCTTCGCCCGGTCGACCAGCCGCTCGAGCTCGCGCATGAACCCGCGCCGGTTGGGCAGGTTGATAAGCGTGTCCTGGTGCGCGAGGAGGTCGAGCTGCTCGACACGCTCCTCGAGCTGCGCGACTTGCCCGCGCAGGCGGCCGATCTCCGCCATCAGGCGATCGGTGTCCGAAATGTCGGTCACCTCGTCCGTCATGTCCTAATCAGCCCCCTGTTGGCCCGAAGGCATAGCGCGAATCCAAGTCCCTGAAAATGCGGCATATCGCATCGCCATTTGCTTGCCACGATTCTGCTCCTTAAACGATCGCGCTTCCATCACTGCATCAAGACGGGACAATGGCCGAGCCGCTGATCGGAATCATCATGGGCAGCAGCTCCGACTGGGAGACGATGCGCCACGCCGCCGACACGCTCGATGCTCTCGGCGTGCCGTATGAGAAGAAGATCGTCTCCGCTCACCGAACTCCCGCTCGGCTCTATGATTATGCCCACTCGGCGAAAGACCGAGGGTTGAAAGTCATTGTCGCCGGAGCTGGCGGCGCCGCTCACCTCCCTGGGATGACCGCATCGATGACCAGCTTGCCCGTCCTCGGCGTCCCCGTTGAAAGCCAGTCGTTGAAGGGCATCGATAGCCTCCTGTCCATCGTCCAGATGCCCGCGGGCGTACCCGTCGGAACATTGGCGATCGGCAAGGCTGGAGCCATCAATGCCGCATTGCTCGCGGCTGCGATCCTCGCGACCGGCGATCCGGATCTCGGGGCCCGCCTGGAACGCTGGCGGGAAGAGCAAACGGGAGCGGTGGCCGAAGCTCCGGAATGATCGTTCCTCCCGGCTCCACGATCGGAATCATCGGCGGCGGCCAGCTCGGCCGCATGCTTTCGATCGCTGCCGCCGGCCTCGGCTACAAATGCCACATCTTCGACCCGCACGATCATCCTTGCGCAGCCGACGTGGCAGCTCGGTTCACTCAGGCTTCCTATGACGATGACGCCGCGCTCGCCGCCTTCGGCGACTCGGTCGACGTTGCGACCTATGAATTCGAAAATCTTCCGGTCGAGCCGCTGAAGGTGCTGGGCGACAAGCTGAAGCCGGGCCTCAAGTCGCTCGCGATCGCGCAGGACCGGGCGCGGGAGAAACAATTCATCGAGACCGCAGGCGCGCGCGTTGCGCCATGGCGCAGCATCGAGTCGCTCGACGACGTCCGCTCCGCGGTGGCCGAGATCGGAACGCCATTGGTGCTCAAAACCCGCCGCTATGGATATGACGGCAAAGGGCAGGCCTGGGTCCGTTCGGCCGATGAGATCGAGTCCGCCTGGTCCGCCATTGGACAGGAGCCCGCGATCGCCGAGGCGGGTATCGATTTCTTCGCCGAATTCTCGGTGATTCTCGCCCGCTGGCCCGATGGAAGCCACGTGTTTTGGGACTCGCCCGAGAACAGGCATCGCGACGGCATCTTGCGCGTCTCGACCGTGCCTTGCAGCGCAGATGTTCACTCGCAGCTTGCGGAAGCGCAGGCGGGGGCAATTCGCATGGCAGAAGCGCTTGGTCACGTGGGCGTCCTCACGGTCGAATTCTTCGCCAGCGCCGACGGCCCGCTCGTCAACGAAATCGCTCCGCGCGTGCACAATAGCGGGCACTGGACGATCGAAGGCGCGGTGACGTCTCAGTTCGAGCAGCACATCCGGGCAATCTGCGATCTGCCTGCCGGTTCAACGGCGCTAACGGGCCTTTCGGCGTCGATGGAAAATCTGATCGGCGACGAGGTCGATCGCTGGCCGGAACTGGTCGCTGAGTCGGGTGCTCACGTGCATATTTATGGCAAGGGCGACTCTCGTCCTGGCCGAAAAATGGGGCATGTCAGCCGGATCATAGCGCCCACCTAATGGCAGCTAATCCAAACAAAATCAGCACGATGTCAGCAACTTAACTATCGATAACCTAAACGTCGGCTTATTGACTCTTTGTTAACCGAAGTTCAAACCGCCGCTCTTAACAAGCAGGGGGTTAAGATGGCTACCGCTGTCTCCAACAATCGTAAGATGATTCTCACCACCGTGGGCGTGCTTGCGTTCGGTGTTGCGGCCTACGGACTTGGGCGGGTTTATCCGCCCCTCGGGCCGAGTGCCGGCACGGTTGGTCCGGCGCAGCGTTATGTTCAGAGCCAGGTTGGCGAAGGCGATGTCACCCTTGGTGATACGTCCGTTCCTGAACTGATGCAGACCGACGCGTTCGAGCTGATGGTGCATGACGCGAACTTCCGCGCGCTTGCCGCCAGCCCCGGCTTCTCGGCCTTGGCCGGACAGCCGCAAGTGATGGCCGCGTTGATGTCCAACCCGAAGAACTTCAGCGCTCTTGCCGCCAATCCGTCGGCATTCGCCAATCTCGCCAGGGCCGCACAAAGCGCCTCTGCTCTCGGGCCTCAGGCTCAGGCCGCCAGCGCTTCGTTGATGAACGCGGTCGCGGGCCATCCCGCGGCTCTTCAGGCGCTCGCTTCGCATCCTGAAGCGCTGTCGGCGATCCTGCAGAATCCGTCGAACTTCGCGCATTTCGCCCAGAACGCCAACGCGTTCCGCGATGCGGTGTCGAAGGCTTCCTCGGACGCGCATCTGGCGACCAACGCTTCGGCCTTCGGAAAGCTGGCCAGCGACAATGCCGCGATGTCGGCGATCCTCGCGGATCCAAAGGTGTTCAGCGCTCTTGCAGCCAATTCCGCGGGATTCAGGGGCCTTGCCGGCCACCAGCAAGCTCTGTCCGCGGCAGTGAACAGTGCCGCGAGTGCAGCTCACCAATTGCAGTCTGCCGGCGTGTCGAACTCGGCCCTGGCGGCGATTGCCCAGAATGGATCGGCTTTCGCCCTCCTCGCCGGACAGCCCAAGGCCCTGTCGGCAATCGCGGCGCACTCGGCGGCCTTTGCGGCGCTCGCCGGGCATCCGCAGGCGCTGCAGGCGATCCTGGCGAACGGCTCATCGTTCAGCAGCTTCGCGAACAATGCGAGTGCGTTTCATAATGCGGCGTCAAAGGCTGCGGCCGACGCGCGCATGGCGAGCAGCGCGGCGGCGTTCCAGAAGCTTGCCGGCGACAATTCGGCGATGTCGGCGCTTGCCGCCGATCCGAAGGTCTTCTCTTCGATCGGCAACAATGCGCTCGCCTTCGCCAGCCTGGCGAGCAACGCGAGCATGTTCAATTCGGCTTTGATGTCGACGATCGGCAACAACGCGTCATCCTTCTCGAAGATGGCGAGTAACGCTTCTCAGCTGAATGCGGCATCTCAGGCCCTGCAGGCCCTGAATGCCCAATCGCTGGTCGCGACAGCTTCGGCGGCGGGCAAGCTCAACGCGGCGGCGTCCCAGGCGATACTCGCCAATCCGCAGGCCTTCTCGGCGATGGCGGCCAATCCGTCGGCTTTCGCTGCCGTGAGCAACCAGTCGGCGGCTCTTGCGACGCTCTCGTCGAACCAGAAGGCGTTGGCGGCTTTGGCGGCACAGCCGAATCTCGCGGCGCTGATGGCGAATCCGAGCTTCTCGGCCGCGCTGAACCAGGCCGGAGTGTCGCAGGCGCAGTCGCAATCGCACTCCGACTGACGCAGCGGTCGGGGGGCCGTTGTGACGTACAAGCTTAAAGGGCGTCAGCGTGCTCATGGCACGCTGGCGCTCATTCTTGCCAGCTGTTCGACGACAGCTCTCGCCCAGACCCCGGCACAGCCGCCGCCACCTCCCCCTCCGGCGGACACGACGACGATCGTGGAAAAGCCCGAGGCCGTTCCGCCCCAGCCGACAGAATCACCACCGGCCGAGCCGGTCACTCCATCGCCGGACAAGCCCACTGCACCGGAACAGAAGACCGAGCATGTTCCTCAGGATGCGTCCGGCTTTCACCTGTCGACGCTTGAGACTAAAAATCTCGATCTTCTCTATATCGATCCGGTCCAGACCTACCTGACGCCCTACCTCGGCCGGGCGTTCGAGAATGCGCTCGCTTTCCACAAGAAGGAATTCCACTGGACCCCCTGGGAGCCGACGACCGTCCTGCTCAAGGACTTCTCCGACTATGGAAACGCCGCGGCGCTGGCGAGCCCAAGCAACATGGTCCTGCTCGACGTCGCTCCGCTGTCGCTCGCGATGGAGACTTTCTCGCCCGGCGAGCGCTTCTTCACGCTTAACAATCATGAGCTCGCGCACGTCGCTGCGATCGACGTCTGGAACAAGCACGACGCCTTCTGGCGACATTTCCTCGGCGGCAAACCGGTGCCGCTTCAGAAGCATCCGGAATCGATCCTCTACAATTTCCTCACAAGCCCCAGGAACCTCACGCCGCGCTGGTACATGGAAGGCAGTGCCGTCTTCTTCGAAACCTGGATGGCCGGCGGCCTCGGACGGGCCCAGGGCGGCTATGACGAGATGGTGTGGCGCGCCAAGATCCGCGACAATCTCAGGATCTTTTCGCCGCTCGGCCTCGAGAGCGAAGGCACGCAGGTCGATTTCCAGGTCGGGGCCAATTCCTACCTCTATGGCACGCGATTCTTCTCTTATCTGGCCTATACCTATGGCGTGGACCGAACGGTCGAATGGCTTCGCCGTTCGGAGGATTCCAAGGCATTCTATTCCAGCCAGTTCCAGCATGTGTTCGGCAAGCCGCTCAATACCGTCTGGAATGACTGGATCGGCTTCGAACATCGATTCCAGCAACAGAATCTGGCGGACCTCGCCAAATATCCGCTGACCGAGGTCAAGCATCTCAGTCCGCGCGGATTGGGTTCGATGTCGCGCGGCTTCGTCGATGAGAAGACGAACAGCCTCGTCGCCGCTTTCCGCTATCCGGGCCGCATCGGATTCCTCGGGCGGATGGACCTTTCCACCGGCAAGGTCACGCACCTTACCGACCTCGACGGGATGATGCTTTACAAGGTGACGACGCTCGCCTTCGATCCCGACAGCCGCACCGCTTTCTACACCAACCAGAATTACGCCTATCGGGACATCAATGCGATCGACATCGACACCGGGAAGAAGCGCCGATTGCTGACCGATGCCCGGATCGGCGATCTCGCGTTCAACCGTGCCGACAAGAGCCTTTGGGGCATACGTCACCAGAACGGCTACGTGACCCTCGTCAGGATCCCCGCGCCCTACACCAGCTTCAATCAGGTCAAGACGTTCCGCTATGGCGAGATTGTCTGGGACCTCGACGTTTCGCCGGACGGCGAGCTCGTCTCCGCCTCCCACAGCACCGTCGACGGCAAGCAATCGCTCCTGGTGTGGAAACGCTCCGACCTCGATCAGGGCGACACCGACGATCCCGTCACGACCCTGTCGCTCCCGCCGGCGACTCCGGAGATGTTCACCTTCACTCCGGACGGGAAATACCTGCTCGGCAATTCCTATTACACCGGCGTGTCCAACGTCTTCCGGCTCGACATCGCGACCGGCAAATATGACGTTCTGACCAACGCCTCGACCGGCTTCTTCCGGCCGCAGCTCCGCCCGGACGGCTCGCTGCTCGTCTATGATTACACCGGTGAGGGCTTCAACCCGTCGATCATCCAGCCGCAGGTTCGCGAGGATCTTTCGAACGTGCGCTTCCTCGGCACGGAGGTCATCAACAAGCGCCCCGAGCTCAAGCAATGGGGGGTCGGGTCACCGGCCAAGATTCCGCTCGACGACCTCATCACCGCACGCGGCACCTACGATCCGATGAAGCGCATGCGCTTCGACGCGCATTATCCGATCACGTCGGGTTATGATCAGTCGCCCGCGTTCGGCTATTATTTCCACATCGCCGATCCGCTGCAGTTCCGGCAGTTCAGCGCGAGCCTCGCTTATTCTCCGTTCAAGAAGGTGAAGGGCGGCGAGAAATTCCACGTCAACCTGGAATATCAGACGCCGAACTGGAAGCTCACCTATTGGCACAACCTCTCGGACATCTATGACCTTGCCGGGCCGGTGCTTCGCAGCCGCAAGGGCGACGCCTTCATTGCCAGTTACTCGAAGCCCCTGATCTACGATCCGCCGCGCCAGCTCGACGTCTTCGGTTCCGCCTCGGCCTTCTTCGGACTCTCGCAATTGCCGAGCGCGCAGAACATCGCGAGCCCCAAGGACCTCCGCTCGGCAGAGATCGGGCTTCGCTATACGAACACGACTTCGTCATTGGGCGGCGTCGACCATGAAAAGGGCATAGCCGGAAGGATCGCCGCCGCGACCGACCAGGCCGAGGGCGAATGGTATCCCAAGCTCTACGGCGGCGTGGATGTCGGCACCGCCCTGCCCTGGCACAACAGCTCGGTCTGGCTCTACGCCCAGGCCGGGATCGTCGGCGGAAAGCGCGAGAGTCCGCTCGCCGCCTTCTACTTCGGCTCGTTCCGCAACAATTACGTCGATGACCGCGCCGTGAAGCGCTACCGCGAGATGGAGAGCTTTCCCGGCTTCGAGATCGACGAGATCGCAGCGCGCCGCTTCGGCAAGGTCACCGGCGAGCTCAACATGCCGCCGATCCGCTTTGCCGAGCTCGGCGCTCCCGCTTTCTACCTGAGCTATGTCCGTCCGGCAGTTTTCGCGGGAGCCATGGCGACCGGCGACCCGGCGGGGCACGGCCACCATTATTTCGATCTCGGGGGTCAGCTCGACTTCAACTTCACGGTGGCCCTCAGGCTGCCGATGGTCTTCTCCGTGGGTGCCGCAGGCGGCTGGGCCGACGGCCATTATCGGAAGACCGAGTTTCTTGCGTCCCTCAAAATCATGTAATCAGGCACGATGATCGACCAGGCAGCACATTGGGGCGTCGCCCTTATCCCGGTCCTCATCCTGCTCGCGATTTTCGTCTGGCTCGACGCGTTCAAGCTGATGAACATGCGCGAGATCCTTTTCCTGTTGGTTTGCGGAGGAATCGGAGCGCTCGCCTGCTGGCCGATCAGCGGCCGAATGCTCGACGCCTTGCCGATCGGCTTTTCCAATTACAGCCGCTTCGTCGCGCCTTGGATCGAGGAGGCTGTGAAGGGCCTGATCGTCATCCTGCTCTTCCGCTTCAACAGGATCGGCTACAAGCTCGACGCCGTCATTTCCGGCTTCGCAATCGGCGCCGGCTTCTCCGTCGTCGAGAACATCTTCTACCTCGTTCGCCTGCCCGATTACGGCACCGGCACCTGGCTGGTGCGCGGCCTTGGAACCGCGGTGATGCACGGGACAACTCTCGCGATCCTCGCGGCGACCGCGCATGAATTCGCCGAGCGCGAGACTCGCGAAGCCTCGAGCGACTTCGAGTTCAACATCTTCTGGTTCGTCCCCGGCTATTTGATCGCCGTCGCCATCCACACGACCTTCAACCAATTCCCGGAGCATCCGCTGACCGCCATGATGGGCGCGATCATGTTCGCGCCGCTGGCGATCCTGGGCATCTTTCATTTCGGCACTGCGGAGGCCGAGCGATGGCTGAGCGTCGAGCGCGCAGAGCACAAGGCCCAGCTCGATGTGCTGAAGGCAGGCAAGTGGCCCGACAGTCCCGCCGGCAACAAGATTGCGGCGCTGGCCGAACGGCTCGGCCCTGAGTCCGCCGAGCGCATCCGCCGCTATTGGCAGCTCAAGGCGTTTCTCGTCGGCGAAGCCGAGGAAACGCTGATGGAGGAAGCCGCGGGCGATGCCGAATATGATGCGAAGGAGATCCGCTCGGCCTTGCTTGAGCTGGAAGGCCTTCGCCGGGCGCTGGGCAAGAGCACGTTCACCGCGATGAACGCGCTCCTGCCATTCAGCCGCAACGACGAGTGGGAAGTCTCCGAGCTACGCCAGCGCCTGCGCCAGGACGCTTAGGGCGCTTCCACGACTTCGATCGGCAGTCCGAGTTTCTCGAGCTGAGGCCGGACCTTCGCCGCATCGCCCACCACGATCCAGGTGAACGCCTTCGGATCGATCACGCTGCGCGCGGCCTTGTCGAGCGTCGCCTGGGTCTGGGCCCGATATTCCGGCGCCAGCGTCTCGTAATAATTGTCGGGCCGATCGAAGAGGTCCATCGCCATCAGCGCGTTCAGCACGGTGTCGGAAGTCTCGAACCGTCCGGGCAGCTGGTTGATATTGTTGGCGATCGTGCGCTGAAGCTCTTCTTCCGTGACTCCCTGCGTCGTCAGGAACTGGCCGATCTGGCTATTGAGCTCGGCGAGCGCTTCACCCGTCTTGTCCGCCTGCACCGGAGCGGAAATGACGTAGGATACCCCATTCTCCAGATAGCTCGGGCGACCACTGACGCCATAGGACCAGCCCTTGCTTTCGCGCAGGTCCATGTTGAGCCGCGACAGGAAAGTCCCGCCGAGCACGTCATTGGCCGTCGACAAGGGTATCACGTCGCCGCGCGGATCCACCGGGATGAGCTGCCCGCCGAGGATGCTCGACTGCGGTGCCCCCGGACGATTGACGAGCAGGATCTTCTGGGAAGCAGGACGCGGCGGGGGTGCGGTGAAGGTCTTGGTGCCCTTCGGCGTCGCCGGAGCTGTCCAGTTGCCGAAACGCGCCTCGAGCAAGGGCTTCACTTCGCCTAGCGGCAGGCTCGAAACGATGAAGATCTTCACGTCGTCCGGCCGGATCCAGCGCTTCTGGAAGGCCGCGAGATCGTCGCGCGTGAACCGCGCAATCGCCTTCGGATCGCCGCCCGCCGGGCCGCCGTACGGGTGCGCCGCACCGTAGAGCACCGTCGGAAGCAGCCGCGATCCCACACGCGTCGGATCGCGCTGGAATTGCGCGATACCGGTCAGCGTCTGCGACTTCACGCGATCGACGTCCGCCGGAGCGAAGGCCGGATTGCGCACCACGTCGGTCAGCAGGTCGAGCGACGGCGCCAGGTTGGGCGACAGCGCCGACAGGACGGCGAACGACCGGTCGGCCGAATTGCTCGTGCTGACATCGGCGCCGAGCGTCTCTTCCGTCTCCGCGATCTGCTGCGACGACAGCGAGGTCGTGCCCTCGTCCATCAGGTTCATCGTCAAGGCGGCGAGACCCCGCGAATCCGGCGTGTCCGCCGCCTCGCCGGCGTCGAACACAAGCGCCATCTGGGTCAGCGGCACGGCGGCGCGCTGAACATATTCAATCGGGATTCCGTTCGACAATTGCGTGTGCTCGATCGTCGGGAAATCGAGCGCGGCAAGTTCGCCAACCGGCGGCAGCTGGCGGGTCGGCTTGACCGCAACGTCACCTTCCGGGCTCGCCTTGCGCGCCGGCGGCGCGGCCTTCGCTTCGGCATAGGCGTCCCGCGCGCCGGGCGTCATGATGATCGTCAGAGCAGGACGACGGAGCCACTGCTGCATCGTCGTGCGTACCGCCGCCGGCGTGATCGCCGCATATTGAGCGAGCGTCCTTTTGTAGAAATTGCTGTCGTGCGCATAGGTCTCCCCTTCAGCGAGGGTCGCCGCCTTGCCGCCGAAGCCGCCAACCTGCTCGAGCCCGCGGATTCGTCCCGACACTTCGCTCATTACCGCGCGCTGGACTTCGTCCTTCGTCGGCCCTTTCGCGATATAGTCGGCCATGATCTCGTCGAGGCGTTTCGACACCAATTTGGGATCGATGCCCGGCTTCACCGTGGCGGTAACCGAGAAGATCCCTGCCCGCTGCAGCGGGGTCAGGCCCGCCGTCACTCCGACCGCGATCTTCTCATTGCGCACGAGCGCGTTGTCGAGCCTCGAGCTGGCGAGTCCGCCGAGCACAGAGCCGCCGATGTCGAGCGCCGCCAATCGCCTGTCCAGCAGGCCGGGCACCGCCCAGTAACGCTGGATGATGGTCGCCGCGACATTATCCTTCATCACGATTGTCTTGGCTTTGGCGAGCGTCGGGACGGTCGCCATCGCCGGGTTGTTGACCGGCCCACGGCCAATGTCGCCGAAGTATTTCTCGACCAGAGGCTTCACACGCTCCGGTGTCACGTCACCGGCGACGACCAGCACCGCATTGTTCGGACCATAGCGGTTGCGGAACCACTGCTTCACGTCGGCCAGGCTGGCCTCGTCGAGGTCCTGCATCGAGCCGATCGTGGTGTGATGATAAGGATGGCCGGCAGGAAAGAGATTGCCGAACAGGGCATATTGCACGAGCCCGCCCGGACGGCTGTCGCCCTGCCTCTTCTCGTTCTGGACGACTCCACGCTGGTTATCGAGCACCGCTTGGGTCACCGCGCCGAGCAAATGCCCCATGCGGTCGCTTTCCATGAAGAGCGCCCGCTCGAGCGCTCCGGTCGGAACCGTCTCGAAATAGTTGGTTCGATCGAAGGAGGTGGTGCCGTTATAGTCGGTGGCGCCGATCTGCTGCAGGTAGGTGAAATAGTCTCCGGGCAGGTCTTCGCTGCCGTTGAACATCAAATGTTCGAACAAATGCGCGAAGCCGGTCTTCTTCGCCGGTTCGTCCTTCGATCCGACATTGTACCAGACACTGACCGCGGCAACCGGGGCCTTGTGATCCTCATGGATAATGACGGTCAGGCCGTTCTTCAGCCTGTAGACCGTGTGCGGGATCGACACCTTCTGCACCAGCACCGGCATCGGCACCGACTTTCCGATCGGCGCGGCGGCGAGGGACGGCGGGGTCAGGACGGTCGCTGCAAAAAGGAGCGCGGCGCTGCTCAGATGGCGCATCGGCTTTCAATCTCCGGCTGAATGGGAATCGCTTCGGGGCGACCTTAACGACTGTTGCTCCTCATGCAACCGCGGTCGACGGAAGTGCCTGATTTTTCGATGAATTGCAGCGAAAACCTCAAACCAGCGGTTCACCTTCGGGCGCTCCGCGACCGAGCTTGTCGGGTAGCGCCTCGCCTTTCGGTGTGAAATCGAGCGACACCGAGTTGATGCAGTAGCGTTGTCCGGTCGGCGGCGGTCCGTCGGGGAAGACATGGCCCTGGTGCGCCCCGCAGCGCGCGCACACGATCTCCGTCCGGATCATCCCATAGCTGTCGTCATGGACATATTTCAGATGATCTTCGCCGAACGGCTCGGTGAAGCTCGGCCAGCCCGTCCCGCTTTCGAATTTCGATCCGCCCTTGAACAGGGGCAGCCCGCAGAGGCGGCAGGTGAACACGCCCTCGCGCTTCTCGTCGAGGAAGACGCCGCAGAACGGCGCTTCGGTGCCATGTTCCAGCAGGACGTGCCGCTCTTCGTCGGTAAGCTCATCGGCAAGTGCACGGAACTGGCCTTCCGTCGGCGGCGTGAGATCGAAATGAAGCGCGGTCGTCTCTTGCATGGTGCGACTCCTTCACGCGGCCTTTAGCGCCGGAAGCGGGTCGGCAACCAGCGGATGTTGCAAAGCCAGTCGCGGCCCCCGCGATTACGACTGAACCCGCCAGTTCGCCGCGGAAATGCCGACCACGACCAGGACAGCCATAGCGATCAGCGCGCGCAACAAGGACCCGCTGGCGACCCAATAGAAGAATGCCGCGACGATCGCCGAAGCCGGAATCGTGATGATCCAGGCGATCATCACATTCCCGGCGACGCCCCAGCGAACCGCGGAGGCGCGCCTGGCCGCGCCCGCTCCAATGACGCAGCCGGTGATCGTATGCGTGGTCGAAACTGGGATCCCCAAATAGGAGGCAGCGAAGAGCATGACCGAGCCTCCCGCCGACGCGGAAAAGCCCTGGTGCTGGTTCAGTTTCGTAATCCGGGTGCCCATCGTTTCGATGATCCGCCAGCCGCCCGTCAACGTGCCGAGGCCGATCGCGACATAGCAGCTCAAGGCGACCCAATGCGGGACCGCGAATTTCCCGTGAAGGTAGCCCGTCGAATAAAGCAGCACGGTAATGACGCCCATCGTCTTCTGCGCGTCGTTGAGCCCGTGACCGAGCGAATAAGCGCCGGCGGAAACGAGATGGAGTCCGCGAAAGCCGCGCTCGGCACCGCGCGCGCTCGCCCGCACCCCCAGCCAGCTGGTGACGAGCATGATCAGCATGGTGAGCATGAGGCCGAGCGTCGGGGAAAGAACAATGGCGATCAGGGTCTTGTTGAGCCCGGCCCACTGGATTCCGCCGATCCCGGCGTGCGTCACGCCCGCCCCGATGATCCCGCCGACGAGCGCGTGGCTCGAGGATGACGGTATCCCCTTCAGCCAGGTGACCACGTTCCAGAACATCGCGCCCACAAGCGCGCCGAACACGACCGCGGGCGTGATCAGGTCCTTGTCGATCAGGCCTTTGCCGATCGTGTCGGCCACCTTGTGAAGCGCGGGCCATTGCAGGGCCAGGAAGTAGGCCGCGAAGTTGAAGAAGGCGGCGAAGCCCACCGCCATGACCGGGCTCAGCAAGCGCGTGGCGACGACGGTTGCGATCGAATTGGCCGCGTCGTGAAGGCCGTTCAGGAAATCGAAGGCAAGCGCGACAACGATGAGCCCGACGAGCAGCGGGAATGCGAGCTCGTGCATTCAGGGCTCAAACCGGTGAACGACGAGAGCCGTGACATGGCTCCTGCCGGATGCCGGGGTAGGAGAGGGGCGAAGGGCGGGCCGGTTGGCCCCCGGCCGAGTGCTCCTGGCCCTACGCATGATCGATGACGATGCCGTCGATCTCGTTCGCGACATCCTCGAACGCATCGGCGATCCGCTCGAGATGCTTGAAGATTTCGCGGGCCACGATGAACTTCATGGGCTGGTCGGGGGAATAGCGCTCGAAGGCTTCCTTGAGCCCGGCGGCGTGCACTTCGTCGGCCTTGCTCTCGAGCTGCACCAGTTTCTCGGTCAGCTGGTGGATGCGCGGGCCGTTGCGGCTGATGTTGCGCAGCAGCGGCATGCATTCGGCGGTGAGGTCGGCGGCTTCCACGATCATTTCGACCATCTGCTTCATTCCAGGCTCGAAGCCCTGAAGCTCATAGGTATCGACCGCTCTCGCCGTATCCTGCATTTCGTCGACCGCATCGTCCATCGCCGCGATCAACGAGGTGATCGCCCCGCGGTCGAAGGGCGTCAGGAAGGTCCGGCGAACGCTGATCAGCACCTGGCGGATGATCGCGTCGGCTTCATGCTCGCGCGATTCGACTTCGGCGATCTGCGCCTTGTTGGGCTTGCCGCCGTCGATGAGCTTGGACATCGCGCCGGCGGCCCCGACGATCGATCTCGCATGCGCCTCGAACATTCCGAAGAAGTCGCCCGTCCTCGGAAGCACGCGCTGAAACCAGTTGAACATGTCGGCCCCTGTCATCCCCTAGCCGGAATGTGACAGTGACATGACAGGCTTTTCGCCGAGCGCAAGGGCGCGGCCCGCCATGAGGCCCGACGCGGCGAGCGTACGCAGCTCAGCTATGATGGCGACGGCCGACTGCAATGTTCGGCGGTGCGCATGAACCCGGCCATCTACGGCTCGCTTCCGTCCGACGCCTGCACGCTCGGCACGGCTGGCAGCGATGGTCCGGACCGGATCAGCAAGAGCATCTATGACGATGCCGGCCAGGTCACGCAGGTCCAGGTCGCGGTCGGAACCACCGACGCAGCCAACGAGCGAACGCTCACTTACTCCAGCGACGGCGACCTCGCGACTCTGAAGGACGCCGAAAACAACCTCACCACCTATGAATATGACGAATATGACCGGCTGAAGAAGACTCGGTTCCCCAGTCCGACCAAGGGTTCGGGCACCAGCAGCACGACCGATTATGAGCAGCTCGGCTATGACACCCGCTCGAACGTCACGTCGCGGCGCCTGCGCGATGCCACTTCGATCGCGTTCACCTATGACAATCTGAACCGCGTCACGCTGAAAGACCTTCCGGGAACCGAGCCCGACGTCACCTACGCCTACGATAACCTCAACCGCCTGACCTCGGCGAGCCAGACCGGCAATAATCTGTCCTTCACCTACGATGCGCTGAGCCGCAACCTGACCCAGGTTGGGCCTCAGGGAACGGCCACCTCGGCTTGGGACCTTGCCGGACGGCGAACCCA
>DATLOY010000053.1:0-8118 GCA_035536015.1 Sphingomicrobium sp. | reverse complement strand
GCGTCGCCTGCTGCGGCGCATCGTTATTCGGGCGGCAACGTCCGCTTCTCCGAGCTTTATTATTTCTGGCGGCAGCTCGCCTGGATCGCTCTCGGAATCCCGGTGATGATCGGAATCTCGATGATGCCGCGTGAACGTGCCCGGCGGCTCTCGCTGTTCGGCGCGGCTTTCTTCTTCGTCCTGCTGATTTTCGTTCCGGTACTCGGACCGGAAGTGAACGGCGCCAAGCGCTGGATCAATTTCGGTTTCGGCCAGGTCCAGCCATCGGAGTTCCTGAAGCCGTTCTTCGTGGTTGCCATGGCCTGGCTCTTGAGCCTCAGGGACGGCGACAAGTCGCTCCCGGTCTACTGGATCTCGGCATTGGTGACGGGCGGGATTGCCTTCCTTCTGATGAAACAGCCCGATTTCGGATCGACGATCATCTTCTGCGCGGTCTGGGTCGCCATGCTCGCGCTCGCCGGAGTGAGCCTCAGAATGCTCGGCATTCTCGCCGCCGCGGGCCTCGTCGGCGTCGTCCTTGCGTATTTCTTCTATGACGTCGCGACCCAGCGCATCGACGAGTTCCTGTTCAAGACCGGTGACACGTTCCAGACCGACAATGCGATGCGCACTCTGACGGCCGGCGGCCTGTTCGGAATGGGACCGGGCGGAGGAACGCGGAAGTTCGGCCTTCCCGAGCCTCACACCGATTACATCTTTTCCGTCATCGGCGAGGAGTTCGGCCTCATCGCCTGCCTCGCCATTGCCTGCCTCTATCTCGGCATCGTCGCCCGCGTGCTGGTCAAGCTGCTCGACGAGGACAACAGCTTCGCAATCCTCGCCGCCGCGGGCCTCGTCATCGAGTTCGGTTTGCAGGCCCTGATCAACATGATGGTCAATGTGCAGCTCGCCCCATCCAAGGGCATGACGCTGCCATTCATCAGTTACGGCGGCTCATCGATGCTGGCGCTATCGATCGGCATGGGTTTGCTGCTCGCATTCACCCGGCGAAATCCGTATCTCACCCGCTCGCCTTATGTGGTGAAATGGAGCGGGGAGAGCCTGACGGCATGAATTTCGTTCTCGCTGCCGGTGGGACCGGCGGCCATATGGTCCCAGCGCATGCCCTGGCCGTCGAGCTGAAGAGCCGTGGGCATGGCGTCCTGCTGATCACCGACGACCGCGGAGCGCGCTTCCCCGGCCTGTTCGACGCCGTGCCGGTGCACATCCTTCCCGCGGGGCGGCTTGGCGGCGGACCGATCGGCTGGCTGAAGGCTCTGGGCTCCGTCGTGCGCGGACGCGGCGAGGCAAAGAAAATCTATCGCGAACATCGCCCTGACGCGGTTGTCGGCTTCGGCGGCTATCCGGCTTTTCCATCGCTGATCGCGGCAAGCAGCATGCGCATCCCGACCGTGCTGCATGAACAGAATGCCGTGCTCGGCCGCGTCAATCGCCTGCTTGCCGGCGAAGCGAACGCGATCGGGACGGCCTATGAAAGGGTCGACGGGCTGAAGGACAAATATGCCGACAAGAGCGTGCTGGTCGGCAATCCGGTACGCGAAAGCGTTGCCCGGCTCGGCGAGCTGCCGTTCCCCGCCTTCGACGATTTCGCGCCACTGAAGATCCTGATCACCGGCGGAAGCCAGGGCGCGACGGTACTAAGTGAGGTCGTTCCGGCCGGCCTGGGGTTGCTGACGCCATCGCTGCGCCGCCGTTTGCAGGTCGTACAACAGTGCCGGCCCGACGACATCGAAAGCGTTCGCAAGACCTATGCGGAGCTTGGCATACCGGCCGAGCTGCTGACCTATATCGAGGACATGCCGGAGAAGCTCGCCGACGCGCACCTTTTCGTGGGACGCGCGGGAGCTTCGACCATTGCCGAACTGACGGCTGCCGGGCGCCCGGCGATCCTGATCCCGTTCCCGGCGGCGACCGACGATCACCAGACCGCGAACGCCCGCGAAATGACCAAGGCCGGTGGCGCTCGAACGATACAGCAGACCAGTTTCACGCCCGACGTGCTTGCTCGTCAGATCGAGGCGATGGCCGCCGACCCTGTCGCGCTCAACAATGCGGCTGCCCGGGCTCTCTCCGTCGGCCGTCCCCATGCGGCGCGCGACCTCGCCGACCTGGTCGAGCGCGTCGGCGAAGGCGTCGCTCCGGTCGCCGTCGGGCCAGTCCTTTCGCCGCGCACCAAGTCCGCCGTTCCAAATGGCGGGGTGCCCGCATGATGAAGGCCCTGGGCACCGACCTTGGGACGATCCACTTCGTCGGGATCGGCGGAATCGGCATGTCCGGCATCGCCGAGGTGATGCATCGCCTGGGCTACAAGGTGCAGGGCTCCGACGTCTCCGAAAGCTATGTGGTCGAGAAACTGCGCAAGGCGGGGATTCCGGTCGCGATCGGCCATTCCGCCGACAATCTCGGCGACGCTGCCGTCGTGGTCTGTTCGTCGGCGATCAAGGACAACAATCCCGAGATCGAAGCCGCGGCGGAACGGCGCCTTCCGCGGGTCCGCAGGGCGGAAATGCTCGCAGAGCTGATGCGGATGCAGAAAACCGTCGCGGTCGCAGGAACGCACGGCAAGACCACGACCACGTCGATGATCGCGGCTCTGCTGGACGGCGGAGGTCTCGACCCGACGGTAATCAACGGTGGGATCATCAATCGCTACGGCTCGAACGCACGGCTCGGCAAGGGTGACTGGTGGGTGATCGAGGCCGACGAGAGCGACGGAAGCTTCCTCAGGCTCGACGGCACCATCGCGGTCGTCACCAACATCGATCCCGAGCATCTCGAACATTATGGCGAGTTCGACGCGGTGAAGGACGCCTTCGTCGAGTTCATCGAGAATGTGCCGTTCTACGGCCTTGCCGTGATGTGTGTGGACGACCCTGACGTTCAGCACATCCTTTCGCGCATCCGCGACCGCCGCGTCGTGACCTATGGTTTTTCGGCACTGGCCGATCTCCGCGCCGACAATGTCACGCCGGTGCCGGGCGGAAGCAGGTTCGATGCCCTCGTTCTCGAGAAGGACGGCTCGCGCCGCACGATCGAGAGCGTGCACGTTCCGATTCCGGGCAAGCACAACGTCCAGAATGCGCTTGCGGCCATCGCCGTCGCGATGGAGCTCGGCATCAGCGACGAGGCGATCGTCGACGCCTTCGAGCGGTTCGAGGGGGTCAAGCGCCGCTTCAGCAAGGTCGGCGAGGTCGACGGTGCGATCGTCATCGACGATTACGGTCACCATCCCGTCGAGATCCGCGCAGTCCTCGCCGCCGCGCGCGAAGGGGCGGAAGGCCGGGTGATCGCAGTCGTCCAGCCGCACCGCTACACGCGGCTCGAGGCTTTGATGGAAGATTTCCAGAACGCCTTCAATGACGCGGACATCGTGATGGTTGCGCCTGTCTATCCCGCCGGTGAAGAACCGATCGAGGGTGTGGATTCGATGGCGCTGGCCGAAGGCCTGCGCTCGCGCGGCCATCGCATGGTCAAGGCCGTGAACGATCCAAAGGACCTTGCCCAGTCGCTGCGCGACATCGCCGCCGACGGCGACATGATCATCTGCCTGGGGGCGGGCGACATCACCAAATGGGCGGCGGGCCTGGCCGACGGAATCCGCAATTCGAGGGCGAGCAAGTGAGTAGAAGCGCCAGCCAGGGACAGTCCCTCGGCGGGGGACCGTTCCTTTCCATGCCGAAGGTGCGCGGGAAGCTCACGCCCAACGCGCGCCTCGCGCCGCTCGTCTGGTTCAAGAGTGGCGGCAATGCGCAGTGGCTGTTCGAGCCAGCGGACGTCGAGGACCTCGTCGACTTCCTCGTGGAGCTCGACACCGAGCTGCCCGTGATGGCGCTTGGCCTCGGCTCGAACCTCATCGTTCGCGACGGCGGCGTTCCGGGCGTCGTCGTTCGGCTCGGCAAGGCCTTCTCGAAGATCGAGCAGGTCGATGAGACCACCTTGCGTTGCGGCGGCGGAGCCAGCGGAATCCTCGTTTCCTCAACCGCGCGGGATTCCGGAATCGCCGGCCTCGAATTTCTCCGTGGCATCCCCGGCACGGTGGGCGGATTCGTACGGATGAACGGCGGAGCTTATGGCCGCGAAGTGAGCGACATC
Source organism: Sphingomicrobium sp. (assembly GCA_035536015.1). Taxonomy (GTDB): domain Bacteria; phylum Pseudomonadota; class Alphaproteobacteria; order Sphingomonadales; family Sphingomonadaceae; genus Sphingomicrobium. Next base: position 4,026 of record DATLOY010000053.1, on the reverse strand, counting down.
CTCGTCTCCGCGAAGCTGGTCCTTCGCTCGGGCGATCTTGTCGAATTGCCGCTCGAAAAGCTCGGTTACACCTATCGCCACAGCGAGATCCCCGAAGGCGCGGTCGTCGTGGAAGCGACCTTCCGCGGCGAGCCGGGCGACCCTGCTGCGATCGCGGCGGAGATGGACGCGATCGCTCGCGCCCGCGAAGAATCGCAACCGCTCCGAAGCCGCACCGGAGGCTCGACCTTCAAGAACCCGCACGGTCACAAGGCCTGGGTGCTGATCGATGCGGCGGGTTGCCGCGGACTGACGGTCGGCGACGCGCAAGTCTCGGAAAAGCATTGCAACTTCCTGCTCAATCTCGGTAGCGCTTCAAGTGCCGACATCGAGGCGCTGGGCGAGGAAGTCCGCCGCCGGGTGGAGGCGAAGACGAACATTCTCCTCGAATGGGAAATCCAGCGGGTCGGCGCCGAATGAACAGGAATATCCATGTCGTTGTGCTGATGGGCGGCTGGTCTTCCGAGCGGGAAGTCTCGCTCACCAGCGGCAACGGAGTCGCCGATGCGCTTCGCGAGCGCGGCTGGTCGAACGTCACGGAGCTCGACATGGATCGCAACGTTGCGCTGCGGCTTGCCGAGCTCAAGCCCGACGTCGTCTTTAACGCGCTCCATGGAACGCCGGGCGAAGACGGCACGGTCCAGGGCCTGATGGACTTGATGGGCCTCAAATATACGCACAGTGGCCTCGAAACCTCGGTCATCGCGATCGACAAGGAACTGACCAAGATGGTCCTGGTCCCCCACGGCATCCGGATGCCCGAGGGCAAGGTTGTCTCGAGCGAGAGCCTGCACCAGGAAGATCCGATGCTTCGGCCCTATGTGGTGAAGCCGGTCAACGAAGGCTCGTCCGTCGGCGTCGCTATCGTCACCGACGACGGCAATTACGGCAACCCGATCGGCCGCGACGTCGAGGGACCCTGGCGGCACTTCGACGAGCTTTTGGCCGAGCCTTTCATCAAGGGCCGCGAGCTGACGGTCGCGGTCATGGGCGGCGAACCGCTGGCGGTGACGGAGCTCAAGCCCAAGGCCGGCTTCTACGATTATGACGCCAAATATACCGACGGCCTGACGCAGCACATCTGTCCGGCGGAGGTCCCCTACGAGATCGCTTCTGCGATGATGGATATGGCGGCTCGGGCGCACCAGCTGCTCGGCTGCAAGGGCGCTTCGCGTTCCGATTTCCGCTGGGACGACGAATTGGGCGAGGCGGGACTCTACCTGCTCGAGGTAAACACGCAGCCGGGCATGACTCCGCTAAGCCTGGTGCCCGAACAGGCGAAGGTCAAAGGCATTAGCTATGGCGAGCTGGTCGAGCGGCTGATCGAAGAGGCTCTCCAATGAGCGCCGCGCACGTCCGGCGGGGCGGCGGAGCGCGCGCCAGGACGCGCAAGCCGACGAAAGTTTCGGTCCCCAAGAAGATCGTCAAGAAGCTGCCGGTCGACCAGGCGCGAGCGAACCGGCTGGCGCGAATCACGTTCGCGGGCTTCCTTCTCGCCATCGGCTTCGTCGTGCTCGTCGCGCTCGACATTCCGGCAAAGGCGGAGCGCTCGGCGGGGGCCGCGCTCGGCCAGGCCGGCTTCATGGTCAGCGGCTACCAGATCGTCGGCCTCAACCACATGGACCGGAAGGTGATCGACGACGTCGTCACCAACGAACTTCATCGTGCGGCAGCGGAAGCGGGGACATCGAAGGCGCCGCAGCCGCTGGTGGACGTTGCCGCGATTCGCCGCCGGCTGATCCAGTTCGGCTGGATCAAGGATGCGCGCGTTTCGCGCCGGCTTCCCGACACTCTGGTCATCGACATCGTCGAGCGGACTCCGGCGGCGTTGTGGCAAAGCCAGGGCCAGCTTGCGCTGATCGACTCCGATGGCGTCGTGCTCGACCGGGTGCCGGTCACGAAGATGCCCGACCTGCCGTTGCTCATCGGCCCCGGGGCGAACGGCCACGCGCGCCAGCTCGAAACGCTCATGGGTGAGGTCCCGACCTTGAAGCCGCAGCTCGCGTCCGCGACCTGGGTCGGCGGGCGCCGATGGGACCTGAACTTCCAGTCCGGCGAGACCGTGGCACTCCCGGAAGGCGATGATCCGGCTCGCGTCGCCCTCCAGCGCTTCGCGAAGGTCGACAAATCGTCCGGGCTGCTCGGCCGCGGAATCGTTCGCTTCGACCTGCGCATCCCTGGCAAGATGATCGTTCGCCTGCCGCGCGCTCCGGGCGAAACCATCGCCGGCCAGCAACAGCCGCAGCAGGGCTGAGACTCCGGTGGCCGCGCCCCAGGAACAGCAGCTCATCACCGCACTCGACATCGGGTCGTCGAAAGTGAGCGCGCTGGTCGTGACTCCGGGGGAAGACGGCCGGCTGACGGTGCTCGGCACGGGCCAGCGCGAAAGCCGGGGCGTCAAGCGCGGCTACGTCACCGACATGGCAGCGAGCGAATTTTCGGTGCGCGAAGCGGTTGAGCTTGCCGAGCGCATGTCCAACGTGACGGTCGACGATGTCTGGGCGAGCTATGGCGCGGGCGGCCTCGTCAGCGATGTCGCCAATGTCGAGGTCGAGCTTGGCGGCCACCCCGTCGAGCAATCCGACATCGAGGAGCTGTTGAGCGCGGGCAAGGGCGCCATCGACCGCAACGGCCAGGTCGTCCTTCACGCCCATCCGGCGCTGTTCACGATCGATCGGGCGCAGGGCGTTCAGCAGCCCATCGGCCTTTTCGCCAATCGGCTCGGCGTCGACATTCATGTCATCGCGGCAGACCCGGCTCCACTTCGCAACATCGATACGGTGATCCGTTCGGCACACCTTGGCGTGAAGGCCATCGTCGCTTCGCCGATTGCCGCGGCGCTCGCCTGCCTCAGCGATGAGGAGCGCGAGCTTGGAGTCGCGCTTGTCGAGCTGGGCGCGGACGTCACCAACGTCTCGGTGCATTATGGCGGGATGCTGGTCGGGCTGCGCTCGATCCCGCTGGGTGCGCGCGATATCACCAACGACATCGCCTGTGCCTTCGCGGTCCAGCGCCGCGACGCCGAGCGCCTGAAATGCTTCTACGGCTCGGCGATGACGAGCCCTCGCGACAATCACGAGCTGATCGACGCGAACCAAAGCAGCGCGGAAGACGGCGCCGAGTCCGTTCGCATCACCCGCGCGCAACTGATGACCGTCATCCGACATCGCGTCGAAGAGCTGACCGCACAGATCGATGCCGCGCTGAAGAGCCTCGGCTTCGGCGGCCCGGTCGGGCGTCCCGTCGTGCTAACTGGCGGCGGGGCCGAACTGAAGAACATCGCCGATTACATGCAGGGCGTGCTCGGCCGCACGGTCAGGGTGGGCCGTCCACGCGTACTTCCGGGTCTACCCGACGCGCACAGCGGCCCCGCCTTCGCGACGCTTGTGGGACTAGCTTGCCTTGGAGCGTCCAGAAGCGGAGATATCCGCGATATCGCGCTGGGCACAATCATGCGGCAGGCCCCGGCCAAGGGCCTGCTGGGACGATTCATCTCGGCGATGAAGCGCGATTACTGATCCGGGCCCGGCGCTACTTGGCCTTCGGGTAGACGATATATGGGTGAAGGTTCGCCATAACCTGCTGGGCGTTGAACGTCCCAGGAGCAGTCGCGCAATTGTTGCCGACCGCGATGTCCGCCATCGCCTGATATTCGTCGATCGTGTTGATATCGTAGCTGCCGGGGTAGAAGGGGCCGCCGAAGAACGGATCATAGGCGTACCAACCATAGGGGCCGTGCAGGCGCCAGTAAGGCGACCAGCCGCCATAATAGCCGCCGTAAGAGCCGTACGGGTTCACCTGCACGGTCGTGCTCTTATCAGTGCCGTGATTGACCAGCGTAAAGCAGGTGAAGCCATGCTGGGCCGTCAGTTCCGCAGCGCGGTAGAGGAGGTAATTCTCCACCTGCTGACGCGATGTGAGGCTGTTCCCATAAAAGCTCACTCGGAAATGGGTCGCATCGAGCGGCTGATCGGCGAATCCGCCTCG
>DATLOY010000052.1:0-11370 GCA_035536015.1 Sphingomicrobium sp. | reverse complement strand
CGCATTTGCCCGCAATGCGGCAATGGGCGGCTTTCGCTGCGCGGCGGACGGTTCGGGGCTTTCGTTGCCTGCTCCAACTATCCGGACTGCAAATATACGCAGAAGTTCGGCCAGGGCGGCGACCAGGCGCAAAGCGACGGGCCTACCGAGCTTGGCGACGGCATCCTGCTCAAGAGCGGGCGGTTCGGCCCGTACGTGGAGCGCGGCGACAAGCGCGCATCGATCCCCAAGGATGTGCCGCTCGAGGACGTGACCACGGAAGTGGCAGAGCGCCTGCTGTCGCTGCCGCGTGAGATCGGCCCGCATCCGGAGTCCGGCAAGCCGATCACGGCGTCGATCGGGCGCTATGGCCCCTATCTCGCGCATGACGGCAAATATGCGAGGCTCGGTTCAACGGCCGAAGTGTTCGAAACCGGTATGAACGCTGCCGTTTCCAAGCTTGCGGATGCCGCATCGGGCGCCGGCCGGAAGGGCTCCGCGTCGCGTGAGCCGGTCGCCGTGCTTGGCAAGCATCCGGCGAACGGCGGCGAAATCAAGGTCATGGCGGGCCGTTACGGGCCTTATGTGACCGACGGCTCGACGAACGCGACGCTGCCCAAGGGAATGGAGCCGAACGCGGTAACGCTGGACGAAGCCGTCAGGCTGATCGATGAGCGGGCGGCGAAAGGGCCGGCGAAAAAGGGCCGCCGAACTGCAAGGAAGAAAGCGAAGTGATCGAGATCGAGCTTCAGCGCCTGCCGCACGGCGAAGGGCTGCCGGCGCCCGCTTATGCAACGGAGGGCGCAGCGGGCCTCGACGTCGTCTCGGCTGAAGACCTGACGCTCGCGCCGGGCAAACGCCATGCTGTCGCGACCGGTTTTTCCATCGCCATTCCCGAAGGTTATGAAGTGCAGGTTCGGCCGCGCTCCGGCCTCGCGCTCAAGCACGGCATCACCTGCCTGAACACACCCGGCACCATCGATCATGATTATCGCGGCGAGGTGAAGGTGATCCTTGCCAATCTCGGTTCCGAGCCGTTCGAGGTTCGTCGTGGCGAGCGGATCGCACAGCTCGTCCCTGCGCCAGTGCTCAAGGCGAACTTCCGCGAGGTCGAGATGCTCGGCGAGACCAGCCGCGGCGCGGGGGGTTTCGGCTCTACGGGCCGATGAGCCTCTCCGACGCCGAACTCGAGCGCTACGCTCGGCAGCTCGTGCTGCCGCAGGTCGGCGGGGTCGGACAACGCAGGCTGAAGGCGGCGTCAGTGGCCATCATCGGTGCGGGCGGAATAGGCAGCGCGGTCATTCCGGCGCTTGCGGGCGCCGGGATCGGACGGCTGACGATCGTCGACGACGATGCCGTCGAGCTCGCCAACCTTCATCGGCAGCCGCTATTCCGCGAGAGCGACACCGGCCAGTCCAAGGCCGAGCTGGCGTCGGTATTTGTCCGCAAATTCAATCAATTCGTCGTCGCGAAGCCGGTTGGCGAGCGGATCACCGCCGCCAACGCGCAGCGGCTACTCGTCGGCCACGATCTGATTATTGACGGCAGCGACAATTTCGCGACGCGCCTGGCGGTCAGCGATGCCTGCGTGGCACTTGCGGTCCCGCTGCTCTCGGCCGCTGCTGTTCAGTTCCAGGGACAAGTCGGCATGTTTCGCTCCAGGCCATGCTACCGCTGCTTCGTCGGTGACGCCTTCGATACGGATGATTGCGACAATTGCGCTGAGCTCGGAGTGCTCGGGGCGCTCACCGCAACAATCGGGAGTTTCGCCTCGTTGCTGGCGATCAATATGATCGCGGAAATCGGAGGCGATCAGGCGGGCAAGCTCCACCTGCTCGACGGGTCATCATTGAGCTGGCGTGAAATCCGGATTCCACCGGATCCCGCCTGCAGGGCGTGCGGTAACTAGGCTTCGTAGCCGAACGTCAGAGCACCCTGGTACCAACCGTCGGGGCTTGTCACGGTTCGGCGATAGTCCCCACCCTGGACCATCTCGAGGATCGCGCCGGCGATCACGCCTTCCGCCTCGGGACAGGCCATCGTCGGGACGAGAAGGCGAGCGACGCTTCCGTCCGGATTATACTGGACGGCGAAGGACAGGCGCAGGTCGAGCTTGCGCAAGGAATAGCCAGGGATTTTGCACTGCTTGGCCGTCGCAAGCTCCCACAGCCGCTGCATTACATTCGAATTCAGATGGTCATACCCGCGGGATTGCAGGGCAGGCAGGCCGCTCCAATCGCCGGTCACGGCTTCAACTTTGGGGGCGGGCGCGGTCGCTGCGATCGTCGCAAGGAGAAGAGGCAAAGCAAGCAAGCGCTTCATGACAACCTCCGACATGATCTGCCTGGTCAAATATACTTGCTGCGCGTCCGAGTCGATAAATCGAGTGCCTGTGCCAATTATGTTACGGCTTCGCCGATCCGCTTGATCAGGTGGCGCGCGACCTCCTCCTTGCTTCCCTCGGGCCAATCTTCGACGCCGTCCGCCGTGATGAGGTGCACGCGATTGCGATGACCGCCCATCACATCCCCGGACACGTCGTTGGCGACGATCCAGTCGGCGCCTTTGGCCTGCCGCTTGGCGATCGCCCGTTCGACGACATTATCGGTCTCGGCAGCAAAACCGACCAGAAGGCGCGGCCGTTCAGGACTTGATCCCAGCTCCGCAAGAATGTCGCGCGTGGGCACGAATTCGAGTTTCGGCGGCCCTTCGCTCTTCTTGATCTTTGTCGTCGAAGGCTCGACCCGCCAATCGGCGACAGCCGCAACAAGGATCGCAACATTTGCCGGCAGAGCCGTGAAAACGGCATCCGCCATTTGCTCGGCGCTTTCCACGTCGATTCGGTCGACTCCATCCGGCGTAGCCAAGGCGACCGGTCCAGCGATGAGCGTGACGCGAGCACCGGCGCCGGCCGCAGCAGCAGCAATGGCGAAGCCCTGGCGCCCTGAGGATCGGTTGGCGATCACCCGGACCGGATCGATTGCCTCATGGGTCGGCCCGGCCGTGACGAGGACATGCTTGCCTTGAAGACTCACTTCAGCAGGTCGCCAAGCCGGTCGATGATGTCGGCGGGCTCCGGCAGCCGCCCGGGGCCGAACTCGCCGCAGGCCATTTCGCCTTCGTCGGGATCGAGCACGCGGACGCCGTCGGCCTTCAGCTGGGCGACGTTTCGCTGCGTTGCGGGATGTTGCCACATGCGCACGTTCATCGCCGGAGCGACGACGACCGGCTTGTCGGTGGCGAGCAGCAGCGTAGTCGCAAGATCGTCGGCAATTCCCGCAGCCATTTTTGCGAGCAGGTCGGCGGTCGCGGGACAAACCAGGATGAAGTCTGCCGCGCGGCTTAGCTGGATATGGCCGATCTCGACCTCGTCCTTCAATTCCCAGAGCGATGAGTGAACTTCGGCTTCCGCCAATGTGCCGAGGCTCATCGCCGTGACGAAATGCTCGCCCCCTTTTGTGAGGACCGGACTGATCTCGTGGCCCGCCTTCTTGAGCAGTCGCACGAGCTCCAGCGACTTGTAGGCTGCAATCCCGCCGCCAACGATGAGGAGGATTTTCATCGGCCTAGCCTAGCATAAACATCAGCAGTGCGCCGATTGCGACGCCAACGACACCGAATACCGCATATCCCCACCAGTTCTTCTGCTCGATCACCGCGATGTCCGGGAGCGGCGGAGGTGGCGGCGCGGCTCCGCGCGGCGGATAATATTCGTCGAGCCGGTCGATGAGCCTGGGAATCTTCTTTACGGCGCGAACCAGCTCGATGATCCGATCGGCGTAATAGGCTTCTGGACCCAGCTCTGAACGGAGCCATTCGCGCAGGAAGGGCTCGGCCGCCTCCCACATGTTGATGTCGGGATCGAGCGCCGTCGCAACGCCCTCATTCATGACCATCGATTTCTGCAGCAGCAGCAAATGCGGCTGGGTCGGCATGTCGAAATCCCGGGTGATAGAGAACAGGCTCTCGAGCATTCGCCCGACGGAAATGTCCTTGACCGGGAGGCCGCGGATCGGCTCGCCCGCAGCACGCAGAGCGGTCGCGAATTCGAGGACGCTGTGATGCGGCGGAACATATTGCGCTTCGAAGTGGATTTCAGCGACGCGACGATAATTGCCGGTGATCAGCCCGTAGAGAATTTCGGCGAGCCACGTCCGCGCTCGCCTGTCGATCCGACCCATGATGCCGAAGTCAACGGCGGCGATGCGCCCGTCTTTCAGGGCGAAAAGGTTCCCGTGGTGCAGGTCCGCGTGGAAGAAACCGTCCACGACGGCTTGGCGAAGGAAGGCCCGCACCAGGATCGCGCCAAGGGCTCCGCAATCCTGGCCGGCCGCGATCAGCGCCTCGCGATCGTTGAGCTTGATCCCATCGAGCCATTCAAGCGTGAGCACACGCCGCGCGGTCCGGCGCCAATCGATCTCCGGGACATAATAGTCCGGCTCGGCCACCATGTTCTCGCGAAGTTCGGAAGCCGATGCTGCCTCCCGCTGAAGGTCCAGCTCGCGCGCGGTCCACTGGCGGAACTGGGCGACCACGAGGCGCGGACGCAGGCGCTCGAGCTCACCACCCATCCGCTCGGCATGCGCCGCTGCCCACTCATAGGTCTCGATGGCTTGCGCGAACTCGTCTTCGATCCCGGGGCGGAGCACTTTGACTGCGACCTCTCGTCCTTCGGTCGTCACGGCGCGATGGACCTGCGCGATCGAAGCGGCGCCGACGGGCACCTCGTCGAACTCGGAATAGAGGCTCTCGAGCGGCGCGTTGAAGGATGTCTCGATCGTGTGCTTGATCAGCGCGAATGGTGCGGGGGGCAGGTCGTCCTGCAATTGGGACAGGTTCTCAGCGGCTTTCTCTCCAACAAGGTCGGGTCGCGTCGAAAGTGCCTGCCCAAGCTTGATTGCGGCTGGGCCGATTGCCACGAGCGCGGCCGCATAATCGGGAGTCGAAGGGATTCTCGCTCCGAACCGCGCAAGCTTCGCCAATCGGCGCACCGGCGGCGGAGTCAACGGATCCTCCTCGATTCCGCGCAGCGCACCGTAGCGTGCCAGCGTGCGGCCCCACTTCAACAAACGCCACAAATGCGTGATTGAGGACGTCAAATTTTCCAGCCCGAATGGATTGCGACGAGTCCGCCCAGTAGTGGCTCCGCCGCCGTGCGTACGAAACCAGCCTCTTCGATCATCCGGCGAAACGCCTCCGGTTTGGGAAAGCGCCGGATGCTCTCAACCAGATAGCGATAGCTGGCTTCGTCGTCGGCGACGACCTTTCCGATGCGCGGAATGACGTTCGACGCCCATGCTTCGTAGATCTGGGCGAAGCCCGGCCATTCGCTCGTTGAAAATTCGAGACAGTAGAATCGCCCACCTCGCTTCAGCACGCGGTGGGCCTCGCGAAGTGCCGCCGGAATGTCCGTGACGTTGCGGATGCCAAACGCGATCGAATAAGCATCGAAGCTGGAGTTCGCGAAGCTCAGCGCCTCGGCGTTTTCGACCTGCCACTCCAGCCCATCGATCCCGCGCTGCTTGGAGCGCTGCTTTCCGACGTCGAGCATGTCCGCGTTGATGTCGGCGACCGTCACCCTGGCTCCATGCCGGGCCAGACGGAAAGCGACGTCTCCCGTACCGCCTGCCATGTCGAGAATGCGCTCGCCCGCGCGCGGCTTCACCCGGGCGACGAACCGATCCTTCCAGCGGCGGTGAAGCCCCCCGGACATGAGGTCATTCATCACATCGTAGCGGCGCGCGACCGAGCTGAAGACCGCGCCGACGCGCTGCGTCTTTTCCTCGGGACTAACGAGCTCGTCGCCGAAATTCACCTTGTCTGTCATGCGGCCCGGCCTCTAGCGGGCTTGCGGCGCCTTCGCCATATCGCGAGCGATGCCGGAGCTTCCCGAAGTCGAAACGACCGTCCGCGGTCTTGAGCGCGTTCTGAAGGGTCGCCGCATCGAGCGGGTGGAGGCGCGTCGCGCGGACCTGAGACGCGCGTTTCCGCCGGACCTGGGGCAACGGTTGACGGGCGCCCGTGTGACGAGCCTCGGCCGGCGCGCCAAATATGGGCTCATCCACACCGACCGCGACGACACGATGATTTTCCATCTCGGCATGTCGGGCAGCTGGCGGATCGATCATTCGAAGCTCGAAAAGCACGATCACCTGCTTCTTGAAACCGAAGAGGGCCGGCGTCTCGCCCTCAACGATCCAAGGCGCTTCGGTTCGGTCGATCTCGTGCCCACCGAAGAAATCGACCGCTGGCCGCCGTTCGAGGCGTTGGGCCCGGAGCCTTTCAACCTCGATCCTCGCGAGCTTCGCAAACGCCTCAGCGGACGGACCGCCGCGATCAAGCTGATGCTCGGCGACCAGCGCATCATCGCCGGCCTTGGCAATATATATGTGTGCGAAGCGCTCTACCGGGCCGGCATCAATCCCAGGCGAGCCGCAGGATCCGTGTCCCTCGAACGACTCGGTCGGCTTGTGAAGGCGATTGAAGGGGTGCTCAACGAGGCGATCGAAGCGGGCGGCTCGACGCTCCGCGATTTCATCAGCCCGGACGGGGAACTGGGCTATTTCTCCAAGACCTTTGCTGTCTATGACCGGGAAGGAAAGCCATGCGACTGCGGCGGGACGGTCAAGCGCATCGTTCAGGGCGGTCGTTCCACCTTCTATTGTCCAAGGTGCCAGCATTAGCCGAAGGTTGACCTCAAAGGTCTCTCTGAGTAGGGGAACGACCGCGTCGGCGCGGCCGTTTGGTCCTGCGCCGCTTTTTCATTGAGCACGATGAGGACGTAAGAGAGAATGGCGAACACGCCGCAGGCCAAGAAGCGAATCCGCCGGAACAGCCGGCGCGAGGACATCAACCATTCGCGAATCAGTCGGATTCGGACCTTCATCAAGGCTGTCGAGTCGGCGATCGCCGAGGGCAAGAAGTCCGATGCGGCCGAAGCTCTCAAAAAGGCACAACCGGAGATGTCGCGCGGAGTCGCGCGCGGAGTCATCCACAAAAATACGGCCGCGCGGAAAATTTCCCGCCTGTCCAAACGGGTTGCGTCGCTCGGCTAAAACGGGCCGCGAATTGAGGTTCATTCGGGCCGTCGGGAAACCGGCGGCTCGTCCCATTTTTGGACCGTCAAAAAAATGCAGCAATTCCCGCGATTCGCGTGATAGTTAACGCTAAGATAACCGCCAAAATGGCAGTTTTCTGCCAATTTCTTTCACTTTCGGCCTATTTCCTTTGTCAAGTGGCTTTATTTCACTTTCGTGAAAAAACGGCACTTGCAAGCTGACGCAGACACTCCCAGAAACGTTCTTCCGGGTGCGAATCCGCACCGGGGGCAAGAGAGAAGGGAAGCCGTGAACGCCGCGACTCGGAGTCGGGCGCGCGGAGAAGCTTTGTCTCTTGGGGGGCTGTTTTAGGGAGGCGTAAACCGTGCAGGGCGGCGCGAATTCGTCTGTTGACCTGGTCGGAGGACCAGTGGCCGCGCCGCTGGAGGCCGCTTGGGACTCGATCCGCACGGGACTTCGCCGCGATCTTGGAGCTCGAACCTTCGACGGCTGGCTGAAGCCCGCCGAGCTCGGCTCTTTCGAACCGGACAGCGGCGCACTCGACATCGTCATGCCGAGCCAGTTCATGGCCGACTGGGTCCGATCGCATTTCGGCGAGCGCCTGACCCTCGCCTGGAAGACGATGCTGCCGGTCGTTCGGGACGTGCGCATCATGGCTGCGGCCGATGCGCCTCGTCCTGCTCCGCTTCTGATCCTTGAAGATGTGCCCACGCCGGCCGAGCGGGATCCCAACGCGCCGAACTTTGACCCGCGCTACCGTTTTGAGACTTTCGTCGTCGGGAAGGCCAACGAGGTCGCGGCCACCGCCGCCCGGACGCTCGCGACGTCGCAGACGGTCGGCTTCAACCCGCTCTTCATCCATGGCGGTACGGGGCGCGGCAAGACGCACCTGCTGCACGCGATCGGCCACACTTTCACGGCGCACAATCGGGGCGCCCGGGTGGTCTCGATGTCGGCCGAGAAGTTCATGGTCGAGTTCATTCGCGCGCTGAAAGAGAATGACACGATCGGCTTCAAGAGCCGGCTGCGCAGCGCCGACCTTCTGCTGATCGACGACGTCCAGTTCATCGCCGGCAAGGATTCGACCCAGGAAGAATTCTTCCACACGATGAACGAGATCATCACCGCCGGGCGGCGGCTGGTGATCACCTCCGATCGCGCGCCGCAAGACCTCGACGGGATTGCTCCGCGGATCCTTTCGCGCCTGTCCTGGGGGCTTGTCGCCGACATCAACCAGGCGGATTACGAACTCCGTTTCAACATCATCGTGTCGAAGCTCGAGGCTTTGCCGGGCGTCGAGATGCCGCGCCCCGTGATCGATTTCCTCGCCCGGCGAGTAACGTCGTCAGTGCGCGAGCTCGAGGGCGCGCTCAACCGTATCGGCGCCTATGCCTTGATGACCGGGCGGCAGATCGACGTCGCCTTCGTTGAAGAGGTCCTCGCCAACGTCCTCCGCGCCAACCAGCGGCGGATTTCGATCGACGAAATCCAAACTCAGGTCGCCGAGCATTATCGCATCCGCAAGGCGGAGATGACCTCTGCCCGCCGAGCGCGCGAAGTCGCTCGCCCGCGGCAGGTCGCAATGTATTTATCGAAGCAGCTGACGCCGAAGTCGCTGCCCGATATCGGCCGGCGCTTCGGTGGCCGCGATCATACGACGGTGATCCACGCGGTACGGCAGATCGAGAAGCTGCGCGCCAGCGACGCCGAGCTGGACGCCGATATCCGCCTCCTGACCCGCCAGCTCGAAGGCTGATCTTCCAAGGACTTGAAGCTGATGCGCGCGGCGCGCTCGTGCCGATGAACGCCGTCCTCTTGCTTGTTGCGATTGCATCCCTGTTCGGGATCTGGGCGAGCTGAAAAAAAAGACCCGCCGGCGTTACCCGGCGGGCCTTCCCTGCCCCCAAAAAGTAAGGCTCGGTTACGATGCCGCGGGTTTTGTCGGGATCGTGATCTTGACCGTTTCGCCGCTGCGCCCCGGAAAGCCCGCGAACATGGCTTCGACGAGGCTGGGCACGACGACGTCGAGCCGGTTGGTCTGCGACCGAGCCTGGGCGCGGCCGTCGAACAGCGGCTGGCCGGTTCCGGCCGTGCGGATGTGGAGGTCGACCTCGCTATGATATTCCACGTAGCTATCGACACCCCCGCCATACCAGAAGGGATCGTCCCAGCCGTAATAGAAGCCCGAACGGTATCCGAAGCGCGGGTAATAAAACGGACTGTAGAAGGGATCGAACCGGCCGAAATAATGGCTGCGGTAGAAGGGATCCTCGGTAATCCGAACCTGGCCGTGGTCGACCCCATAGCCTAGCTGAACCAGCATGCTTGCGCTCGTCGGGCTGGTTGCAGGGGCGTAGCCGCGTGCCTGGAGCTGCTGCGCAACAAGGGAAGCGTAGCGCTGGAATTCCAGCCCACCAGTTGCCGCCATGCCTTCACCGGGCACGACGAAGAAGGTCTGGCCCTGAGGCGCCGGCATCGCTTGATAGCGTGAGACGGTGGTGCGGAGGGATTCCGCGCAGGCGGAAAGGCCGAATGCGGCAATGCCGATGAGGGCCGCTGCGGCGAGTTTGGGAATACGCATGGTTACACCCCTTCGAATCGGGAGAAATCTCGTTGCAAACCCGAACGATAGCACACACGGCGGTGAACCGTCGATGAAGCGTGCGATCAGCGCGTCAGACCGACGGCCTTGTACGCGGCCGCAAGTGTAGGTGCCGCGAGGTCACTCGCGCGTTCAGCGCCTTCGGAGAGAATCCTGTCCAACTCAGCCGGATCGCGGCGAAATTCCTCCAGGCGCACGCGCAGCGGCGCGAGCAAGCCGATCAGCGCATCGGCCAGTACCGGCTTGAATGTTCCAAAGCCTTGGCCGGCAAAACGAGCCAACACCTGTTCAATCGTTTCGCCGGTCACTTCCGAATAGATTCCGATCAGGTTTTTCGCCTCGGGACGATTTTCGAGGCCGTCTTCATCGGCGGGCAGCGGCTCCGGGTCGGTTTTCGCCTTGCGGATCTTCTGTGCGATCTCGTCGTCGCTGTCTGTCAGATGGATCCGGCTCATGTCGGAAGGATCGGTCTTCGACATTTTCGAACGTCCGTCGCGCAGGCTCATGATGCGCGCTGCCGCGCCTCCGCCGATGAACGGTTCAGGCGGGACGAACAGGTCTACGTCAAAATCGGCGTTGAACTTGAGCGCGATGTCTCGCGTGAGCTCGACATGCTGTTTCTGGTCTTCACCCACCGGAACGTGCGTCGCCTTGTAGAGAAGGATGTCGGCCGCCTGAAGCACGGGATAAGTGAACAGCCCCACGGACGAGCCTTCGCGGTTTTTGCCGGCCTTGTCCTTCCACTGCGTCATCCGGTTGAGCCAGCCCATTCGAGCCGTACCCTGCAGGATCCAGGCGAGCTCGGGATGCGCCGGGATTGCGCTCTGCCGGAAGAGGATCGATTTCTTGGGGTCGATTCCGCTGGCGATCAGCGCTGCAGCCATCTCCCGGACGTTCGAATAAAGCTGATCAGGCGCGACATCGACCGTGAGCGCGTGAAGGTCGGCGAGGAAGAACAGGCATTGCGCCTCGTCCTGCATCCTCACCCAGCGAAGGATCGCACCGAGCAGATTCCCAAGGTGCAGGCCACCCGTCGGTTGAATCCCCGAGACGACCCGCATTGTCGGAGCCTCAGCCGGCATCGGTGTAGGGCCTCCTGCGCCTCAGCAACGAACGTAGCTCCTCCTTGTCGGTCCCGCCGAGGACCCAGACGAGCGGGAAATATACGATCAGGCCCGCACCGACGATTGCAATGACTCCGGCGAGGCGGTGCCCAAGCGACCCGACGAACCATCCGGTGAGCGCGCTTCGAACGCCGATCAGGACCACGACCATCGCCGCGGCCGCGATCAACTGTCGGACAAGCCGCGACGCGAGCCATTTCTCGATCCGGAAATGCCCGCGGCGATGCAGCAGGACGTAAAGGATCGAGCAGTTTAGCCACGAACTCAGAGCGACCGCGGCAGCCAGGCCGCCGATTCCAAAACCGAGACCCCAGATCAGGACGAAGTTCAGGATGACGTTCACTACGAGGACGACGAGCGCGACCTTGACCGGGGTCGCGGTGTCGCGACGCGCGTAGAAGCCAGGCGTCAGCACTTTGACCAGCACATAGGCCGGAAGGCCCAGCGCGATCAGCGACAGAGTCAACGCGGTGTTATGGGCGTCGCTCGCCGTGAACTTGCCCGCTTCGAAGATCGCCGAGACGAGGGGCAAAGCGCTGACCGCTAGCGCGAGAGCAGCCGGAAGGCACAAAAGCATCGCCAGCTCCGCGGCCTGGCCTTGAACCTT
>DATLOY010000051.1:0-10545 GCA_035536015.1 Sphingomicrobium sp. | reverse complement strand
GCTCAATCGAGTTCGTCATCCCGCCTTTCCGGCGAGCGTCTGCTCGGTCGTCTATCAGGGCTCGACACGCGCGACCGGATGTCAGTTCACCTTTACCTGTGACGGTTCGCTTTACCGTGCGCCCGATCTGGACGGCTGGCGGCGCGCCTATCGGATCGCGGAGCAGGCGCTGAACGGCTACGTCTTCACGCCGGTTGGCTATGCGACCCATTACCACGCCGATTATGTCGTTCCTTATTGGGCCTCGACGCTCGCCAAGAATGCCATCGTCGGTGCGCATATCTTCTATCGCTGGGCAGGGAGCTGGGGCCAGCCGGCGGCGTTCAGCAAGAGCTATCCGGGCCATGAGCCCAATGCAGTCGCCCTGCGCAACGCGGCACTCGCGGTCGAGCATGTCCTTGGCGATGGATCAAGGTCGAGCGAGGTGGCCCAGGCGGTCGCCGACATTCCAGGAGCGCAGGCGCTTCCGCTGACACCGTCGATGCGCGGCGACAAGAGGGTGTCGATCCGCTTCAACCTCGCGGGCCGCGAGGCCGCGGCCGAGGCTCCGCACAAGGAATATGTCGAAAAGTTCTCTGCGTCAGACAATTTGCGCTGGTCACTGTCCAGCGACGTCGCCGCCGCCGACGAGAAGCCGCTAGGAAAGCCTGTAGCTGCGTCTTCTGCCACCGATGGAGCGGCTGACCACTAATCCTCCGTCCCGGGATTTCCCGGCGTCGTCGGCAATGCGGGTGCTATCACCAGTTCCACGCGCAATCTTATGCGATCCAGCCGTCCGTCGATCGCCACATAATCGTTCGACAGCATCGCGGCGGCGTTCATCTGCCTTCCGGTCACAGCAAGTTCGCTGAAAGGACCCTGGTCGCGGAGCGGATCGCGATTTTGAAGCTCGACCACCGCGTCGTCGAACGCGGCGCAGCGATCGAGCTGTTCCATCGAGGGTTGAATGCGAAGGCGGCGATGGCAATCACCGCTGGCGGAGGCGAGCGCGACTTCATCCTTCATGCGGGCCGTGCGCATCGCATCCGCGATTGCTCCATCGATCGCCGAAAGCGCCAATGGCCGATCCATTGGGTCTGGCTCGTCTTTTGTGATCGTTGAGTGCGCTACGCGAGCGCCGCTGGCTTCCGACGCCGATAAAGTCTCGATCAGGCTCGCTCCGCGGATCGCAACAAGAAGTAGAGCGGCTCCAGCAGCGAGGAACGCATAGCGAGGCCAAGTCCTATTTGGATCGACGGGTTCAAGCTCGTCGAGAAGAACGAGCGCTCTTCCCTCCGACCTTTCCCGCTTCAGCTCGCGATAGGCCCGGGTGATCTCGGCAGCACGCGCCGCATCTCCGCCCGCACGGTCTGGGTGATGGCGTTTAATGAGCTTGTGATAGGCCTTCTCGATCGCCTTCCAGTCGGCGCCCGGTTCGAGCCCGAGTGTGGCATAAGGAGACGCATCACCGGCCATGTTCCGGCCGTCTATTCACTCTGTCGACAGGTGAAAAGTGGCGCGAGTGACGGGGCTCGAACCCGCGACCTCCGGCGTGACAGGCCGGCGCTCTAACCGACTGAGCTACACCCGCGTTTTTGGCGTGGCGCGCACCTAGGAGGCGGGCTTTCCAGTGTCAACCATGGCAGGCTCCATTTCCTGCCGTTCTTCGACCTCTTCTTCGTCCGGTTCGCCGGCGTGAGTGAGGGTGCCATGTTCGAAGAGGAATCCGGCGATATCCGGGGTCCCAGCGGCCGCGAAGACCGTCTTTATGATGATCAGTAGCGGGACCGCGAGCAAGGCGCCGGTCGTACCCCAGATCCACGACCAGAAACTCAATGAAATGAGGATGGACAGCGGACTGATCGTCAGCCGGTGGCCGACGACCATCGGGGTGAAGAAATTCGCCTCCACAAGGTGGAGCGAAATGAACGCCGCGGGCGGAAGGAGAGCTCCCCAGACGTCCGGGAAGATCATCAGGCCGCCGAGGAACAGCAGAAGGGCCGAGGCGATGGGACCCAGGTACGGAATGTAGTTCGCAACCGCGACAATGCCGCCCCACATGATCGGCGAAGGCATTCCAAGCCTCCACAGGATCAGCGCCGTCAGCGTTCCCAGGCCGAGGTTGATGAGCGTGATCGTTCCGAGATAGGTCGAGGTCGCGTCGACGACCTGCTGGATCACTCGCGCCGTCGTCAGCGCGCCTTCGAAGCTTCCGCGGCTGACGATCGTCCGCTTGCGCATCGTCGTCCAGCCGGCGAGGAAGAAGAAGATCACGAGCAATGCAAAGAAAAGCTGGATGAGGAGATGCGGCGCCGAAGTCGTCAGCAGGCCCATCACTGAGTTGGGGCTTTCGATCCTGACGGCGCGCGTTCTTTCCTGGGTAACGGCGATCTGTGCGGTGATCTTCTCCATGAACCGGTCGAGATTCTTGTAGAGGTCGAGCACCGGCTCGAGCGCGGAACGGACCTTCGTGATCTTGGTCGGGACCTGCGCCACCCAGTCCGTCGCCGGAATGACGATCGATCCGATGGCAAAGACCGCCATGACCAGGAAGATAATGAGGCAGAGGGCAGCAGCCGGCCGCGAGGGCACTCCGCGCCTTTCGAACCATTCCAGCATCGGAACGAGCGCGATCGCGACGACAAGCGCGGCCGTCACCGGCATGAAGAATTCGGCGCCTGCCCGCAGCGCGAACGGCAGCGCGACGATCAGTCCGACGGCTGCGACCAGGGTAAGGGAAGCAAGCAAGCGATCGCGCTTGGCGGTGATCGTCTCGGCGATCAGCCGGGCTTCGCCCTCATGCTCCGTCAAAGGTTGCTTTTTCGTACGCGCGTCCATCGATGCTGAGCATATCGCCCAGCACCTCGCCGTACCAGCGCCTTAGTCCGTCAATCGCGTCTGCCCGTTGCCGCGGCCAGCTTCACGTCCAGCATGCTCTCTTCGGGAAGAACGACGCGCAATTTCTTGTTCGCGAAGTCGATCGAGACCTTTTTGAAGGCACGCATCGCATTCATCCCGAGAAGAAGCGCAGGCGTCTTGTCGAGGTTCAGCTGCTTGAAGGTGTGCGCATCCGTGAAAACGATCGCGAGGTCCTTCAGCGTCACGCCGCCGACCGCAAGTTCGCTGACGAACGTGTAGTCCCCGGAGATTTTTTCACCGGTGACGGATTCGATCTCGACGGAGTGCGAGCCTGAAAGATTGCCGCCATGCGAAAGCGCACGACGCAAGGCACGGTTGCCGATGGTGACCTGGGAGCCGGTGTCGATCACGACGACAACGGGCGTGTCGTTCGCCATCGCTCGAGTAATGACGAGGCGGCCATTGCGCCGCGAGCCGACGATAACGATCGAATTTGGATCGTCCTTCACCTCCGGCACGGCGGAGGGGACTATCGACAGTGTATTGGACTTGAAGTCGAACAGGATCCGTTGGGAGCGGAGCGCGTCGGCTCCGAGAATCCCGTCCGCACCCATGTTCTCGCCCTCCAGCAGGGGAGCATTGATGTTTCGAATTTCCTTGCTCGTGAGCTGAAGCCTCGGAATGGTTGCCGTCGAGATCGTCGACGCTCCAGCGATACTATGCAGCTCAGCATTCTGGCCGGCTTGCATGTTGAGACGGGTCGCCAATTGGCGCGATACGGCGGTCCTGTCGGCCCCCGTGTCGACGAGGAAACGGAAGGGTCCCTCACCCGAAAGCCGAACCGGCACCGTCATCCGGTCGTTCTGATCGTTCCTGAATTTTATGTCCTCGGTCTGCGTCGTCTTGTCGACATTCGGCAGGCCATGAACACTCTCGAGTTCCGTCGTTTGCGACTGGGAAAAAGCGGGCGGACCCGCGGCAAGAAGAACCCCTCCGAGCAAAAGACACAATGGTCTCATAATAAGCTCCCTCCCGGCCAACCTACGCCTGGCCGGAGTGGCGCGCAATTAACGTATCGATAAACGTCACAATTACGTCGCTGGAAATGCAGCAAATATGCCGCCGGAAGCGTCATTCCGGATCGTTTGAAACGAAGTGGTAAGGCATTGAAGTTAATCCCCGCGCGTGTGGGGACGATGCGTAAACACATGCCCTGGAGCTGATGTTGGACGAACAGCCAGTCGAAACCACGGTCTACTCGCTTAACGATTCACCGCCGGAGATCTGCGAACGCCGTGGCGGCGAGCGCCATTTGAGCCTGCTTCGCGTCGGCGCACTGATGATCGACGGCAGGCGTGAGCTTTGCCTCATCAAGAACGTTTCGGCGGGCGGCATGCTGATCCGCGCTTATTGCGCGATCCCCGCGGGCGCTGAAATCACCGTGGAGCTGAAGCAAGGCGAACCGATCAGCGGTCGCGCCCGCTGGGTAAAAGGCGAGCAGGTCGGAGTCACCTTCGATCAACCGATCGACGTCATCGAGCTCCTTTCGGCCTCCGCAGAGGGACCGCGGCCGCGAATGCCGCGGGTCGAGGTCGACTGCCTCGCATGGGTGCGCGAGGGCGCCACCGTGCATCGGATGCGCATGGTCAACGTCTCGCAGGGCGGCCTCAAGGTCGAGGGTCAGGCGAGAATTTCCGCCGGTTCCGAAGTGACAGTCAGCGTCCACGGTCTCGCTCCACAGGCGGGAACGGTCCGCTGGCAGGATTCGCAAGCTTACGGGATCACTTTCAACCGCGTGATTGCCTTGCCGGTGCTGGTCTCATGGCTTCAGGATCAGCGCGAGCGGTTGCGCAAAACAGGGTGATTATTCGCCGAGCGCTCCGAGAGGTGAGGCGACCATCCATTTCTCGACCATCCGGCGCTCCTCGGGCGTGAGAGGACGGCAGGCCAGGCCAGGTCGGCGAAAATCCGCCTGGATCTGCTGGCGCGGCCTGGGGACGTTGCGAAGAACTTCCTCCGCCTTCAGAGGGCGCGCGAAAGCGACTCCGGCGAACCTGCCCTGAACCCAGACGACCCGGCTTTTCAGGCGCAAGTCATTGCGCTGGAAGAAGGTCGTCGTGCCTTCCAGCGGCAGGCGCTCGCCCTCGATGAGCGCTCCCTCCTCGGAGAGATTGCGCAGCTTGACCGTCTCCGGCACGCCACCGACCTCGACGCTTGCGGCAAGGAAGACCGGCGCTCGGCGCGACCGTCGATTCTGCGAGGTGCTGCTCTGGTCCATGCCGAACGCATACTGCGATGCCGGTAAAGCTTCATTTAACGCCGGACTGGTCCCGTCGTAAAAGAATCATCAAATTATTGGCCGGCATTGCGCGGGTTTCAATGAGGTGCAGGCCGTTCTTGCCTGCCGCAGCAGCGAAATCCTCGACCCGGCGAAGGCCCCACTCGGAATCCCGCGACTTGAGGTCCCGGTCGAAAGCCAGGTTGCTGGGTACGGTGTCGATGTCGTCCTTGAGCCACGGCCCGTAGAGAATCAGCGGACCGCCCGGCGGAAGCAGTCGCGAGGCGCCGGCGATCAGCCCCAGCGCGGATTTCCACGGGCTGATATGAACCATGTTGATGCTAAGCAACGCGTCGGCACGCGCGATCGGCCAGTCTGCGGCGGACGCGTCGGCGAAGATGGGTTCACGAACATTGGTGAGCCCGGATTTCTCGCGCCAGGCCGCTATCGACTCCAACGCCTCCGGGTGAAGGTCGCTGGGCTGCCATTCAAGATTCGGGAAATGCTCTCCGAAATAGATGGCATGCTCACCGGTCCCGCTGGCGATCTCGAGCACCAGGCCATGCTCCGGCAGCCATTCGCGCAGCACCTCCGCGATCGGTTCGCGATTGCGGAGGGCCGCCGGCGCCGACTTCCGAGCACCCAGTGAGGGTGCCTCATAGAAGCGTTGCGTATTCACATCATTCCCCTGCCCAAAATCAGCGATGAGCGGAAGTGTCGTTGACATGACCGAAACCCCGACTTTACCCAAGCGACGGGAATATTTGGGGGATATTCGTGATTGCTCGCCACTTGTTTCTCGGCGCCACCGCGCTGAGCCTGATTACTGTACCTCTCACCAGCGCCGAAGCTGAGGAAAAGCCGGCTTCCGCCTACGTCCAATGCGACGGGCAGCCCGACAATGTAACGGACGGCGAAACCGCGGCGAGGCTGCTCGGGGCGGTTACACTGCTTGGATTATTTGCACCGCCGCACGAGGCGGCAGATTCATCAAAGCGGCAATCGGGGGCGGCTGGCGTGAGCGCCTGCAACAGCTTGCTCTCCGGCGACCGGCAGGAAAGCAATCCGCGTCGGCGATTGGGCCTTATCTTCGGTCGCGCAATTCACCAGATCGAGGCGAAGAACTATGCAGCCGCGCTTGCCGACGTCGAAATGGCTCGGCGCGAAGCTCAGGCAGCGGGATTCACGAACGATGCCTATTTCGTGAGATCCCGCGGCCGGGCATTTGACGAGATTGAGAGCGCCGCGCTGTTCCGAATGGGACGCGTAGAGGATGCGCGGACCGCAAGCCTTAGAGATACGCGCAACGATGAGTTTTCGGTCGTCCAGCTCTTGAGCGCGGCCACGTACGGCGACTTCCTGCCGACAATATCACCCGACGAAGAGCAGGTTTCCATTTGGACTGCACGGTTGATGCCGCCCCTGGCGGGTGTCCGCGCCGCTCGCCTGGACCTGGACCGCAGGTTCGCGGAATCCGCCCGCTTGTGGGACGCGCTGGCGGAGATGGACGCTGAGCATACTCCCGAAACGAATAGCTCGATGACAATTGCACGAGCTGCAATCGCCCATGCGCTGGCGGGCAACTTCGCACTCGCTGCTCAACGAGCAAAAGCGGCGCACGACAATTCGGAAAAGCGCCGGTTGGAAGGAAAACCGGAAAGCGGTCCGGCAGAGTTGGTCGAACTCCTCGATTTCTACGGGATCATCGAACAGGCGCATTCGGGCGATATCAAAGCTGCCCGGAGGCTATTCTCAGCGCGGTCGCAATGGCTCAGCGCTTCGTTGGGGAGCGTCATGGAATTGAGCCGACGGCTCCGCCAGGATGCGTCCCCGGACGAGCTTATCGGCGGCCTCGCAAAATCGCCGGAAGAATTGTGGAAGGATCACGCGGACTCGAAGCGCGCCGAAATGCTGGCGAAGGACAGCGACAACAAATCGCTCTTTGCGCTCGTTCCTGCCGAGCGGTCCGGCAAGCTTTACCAGGCGGTGGCGAAGAACGTCTGGCGAACGGACAATTCCAAGATCGTGCTCAAGAACCCGAAGGCCGATCCTAGCAAAAGTCGCTTTGAGATCATGTACTTGCCTTTGACGGATCCAGTCGTCGCGTTGGACGCATATGTGCTTCACGCCGCGCTTATCGCGCGCTCACGCGGGCAGCAGGGCTTCGTCTTCACCCCCAGCTTCAGTTCCAGGAGCCTTGTCGGGCTGTTCCGCACGGGAAACAGGGGCGACCGCGGCTTCCCCGCGGAGATGTTCATCAATGCGAACGATGTGATCCAGAAGCTCTCGCCCCTGATCCCCATGCCGGCCAGCTAGGCCGGTCCCTCAGGCGGTTTCGAGCAGGCGTCGTCCCCGAAGGTAGAGTTCGAGCCGAGTGGCCGACAGCAATCCAAGCGCAAAACCAATGAAGGCGTCGGTCAGCAGCATCGCGCCGCTCGATGGATGCGCGGCGGCCGAATCGCCGAAGATGCTGCGCGCGCCGAGCTTCAGGACGACGAGTGCAACGAGTAGCAGCATCGCGAGAGGCGACGCCTTCTGCCGCAATTTGCCGGTCTCGACGTCGCGATCGATGCGAATGAGCTTTCCGCGATGCCAGCCAACCGCGACTCCAATGCCGAGGCCCGCGAGCACCAGCCCCCAGCCGAGCGGCTGCGGCGGAAGGGCGAACAGCATCGATCCCACGAGCAAGAGATAGACGGCGGGCACAATCCACAATGTCCCCAGATTGAGCGGCCGTTCCTTGCTCATCGATTTGAATCGCAACGCCAGCACGACCGCAAGGATGACGAACGGAATTAAGGTGGTGAGCCAATTACCCGGCTGTTGATGCACTTTGTCCCTCCCCTACTCGGCGGCCTCCGCCACCTCCGGATCACGATAGGTGAGGACAGGCTTGCGTGCGGCAAGCGTCTCGTCAAGCCGCCGACGTGGGGCGTGGACCGGCGCCGCCTTCAGGCTTTCGTCGCCGGCCTTTGCCCGTTCGCCGATGGATCGGATGGCGGCGATGAACTGGTCGAGGCTGGCCTTCGATTCCGTTTCGGTCGGCTCGATCAGCATCGCGCCGTGGACGACCAACGGAAAATACATGGTCATCGGGTGAAAGCCCTCGTCGATCAGGGCCTTGGCGAGATCGATCGTCGACAATCCGCCTGCGAAGCCTTTGTCCGAAAAGATGGCCTCGTGCATGCAGGGGCCGCTCTTCGCAAAGGGCGCATCCAGAATGTCTTCGAGGCTGCGCAGGATGTAGTTGGCGTTGAGCACCGAATCTTCCGCGACCTGCTTGAGGCCGTCCGCCCCATGGCTGAGGATGTAGGTCAGCGCACGCGTGAACATGCCCATCTGGCCGTGGAAGGCGACCATCCGGCCGAAGGTGCCTCCATGATGCTCGCCGGCGGTTTCCTCCTCCACCAGACGGAATTGGTCGCCGTCGCGCTCGACGAAGGGAAGCGGAGCATAAGGCGCCAACGCCTTCGACAGCACGACAGGGCCGGAGCCGGGACCTCCTCCACCGTGCGGAGTCGAGAAGGTCTTGTGAAGGTTGATATGCATCGCATCGATGCCGAGGTCGCCGGGGCGGACCTTTCCGACGATCGCGTTGAAATTCGCGCCGTCGCAATAGACGAACGCGCCCGCAGCATGAACCGCGTCGCTGATCGCCTTCATTTCCGGCTCGAACAGGCCGCAGGTGTTGGGATTGGTGATCATCACGGCCGCGACATCTGGAGCCAGCCGGGACTTGAGGGCCTCGACGTCGACACGGCCGGCGGAATTGGCCGGAATGCTTTCGACGCGATAGCCGGCGAAGGCGGCGGTGGCCGGGTTTGTCCCGTGGGCGCTTTCGGGAACGAGAACGACCTCTCGCTTGTCGCCGCGCGCTTCGAGCGCCGCCCGGATGCAGAGAAGCCCGCAAAGCTCGCCGTGGGCGCCCGCTTTTGGGCTCATCGCCACGCTCGGCATTCCGGTGAGGTCGAGCAGCCATTGGGCCAGCTCGCTCACGACTTCGAGCGCACCCTGGACCGTTTCCTGCGGCTGCAGCGGGTGAACGTCAGCGAAGCCCGGCATTCGAGCGACTTTTTCGTTGAGGCGCGGATTATGTTTCATCGTGCACGAGCCGAGCGGAAACAGCCCGAGGTCGATCGCGTAATTCTGCCGCGAAAGCCGCGTGTAATGGCGGACCGCTTCGGGCTCGGAGAGACCCGGGAGGCCGATGGGGCGGGATCGCTCGAGCCCTTCCAGCCGCCTTGGATGCTGCGGCACCTCGTCGAAATCGACGCCGGTGGTTTCGCTGGCGTCGATCTCGAAGATCAACGGCTCTTCGAGCATCAGGGCACGGTTGCCGGTGACCGTCTCGGCCTCGCCCTGTGTATTGGCGGGAGTCGTCGGCCGCCAGCCGGAAGGATTGACGGTCACTGGACCAACTCCCTCAGCGCCACTTCCAGCGCGTCGATGTCCTGGTCGGTGACGGTTTCGGTCACCGCGATGACCAAGCCATTCTCCAGCTCTTCAGCGCCAGGATAGAGCCGCCCGAGGGAAACTCCCCCAAGCACGCCTTTTTCAACCATCGCGTGAACCGCAGGCCGGGCCTCGACGGGCAATTTCACCGTGAACTCGTTGAAGAAGCTCTCGTTGACGAGAGCCACTCCGGGGAGCCTAGCCAGCCGGTCGGCCACTTCACACGCGCGCGCGTGATTCAGGGACGCGAGCTGCCTCAGGCCCTTCTCTCCCAGCAGTGTCAGGTGAGCGGTGAATGCCAGCGCGCAGAGTACCGAACTGGTGCAGATGTTGGACGTCGCCTTCTCGCGGCGAATATGCTGCTCGCGAGTGGAAAGCGTCAGCACGAACCCCCGCTTGCCTTCGGCATCGACCGTCTCTCCGGCAAGGCGGCCCGGCATTTGCCGGACATGCTTCTCGCGACAGGCGAACAGCCCCACATAAGGTCCGCCGAACTGGAGGCCGACGCCGATCGACTGGCCTTCACCGACAACGATGTCGGCGCCCATTTCGCCCGGCGACTTGATCAGGCCAAGCGCGACAGGCTCGGTTACCACCGCAATAAGCAAGGCACCCTTCGCATGAGCTGCCTCGGCAATCGGCGTGAGGTCGGCGATCCGGCCGAGGATGTCGGGATATTGGACGACCACCGCATTGGTCTCTTCGTCGATCGCGGCGGTCAGGCGATCAATGTCGGTCCTCGCGGTCAGGTCGGGAACGGACGTTTCGAGTTGATCCTCGGTGAATTTCGCCATCGTCCTGGCGACGCTGACATAATGCGGGTGAACACCCGACGAGATCAGGCTTTTCTTCCGGCGCGTGATGCGGTGCGCCATCACGATCGCCTCCCACATGGCGGTCGAGCCGTCGTACATCGACGCGTTGGCGACTTCGCAGCCGAACAGGCGCGCGACCTGCGTCTGGAACTCGAACATCAT
>DATLOY010000050.1:0-21134 GCA_035536015.1 Sphingomicrobium sp. | reverse complement strand
CTGCGATTGGACCCGCAGGTTGGGAGGGCAATCCCTCCTGCACTTGGAACCAGGAGCTAAGACCATGAGCAAGTTTCTGAAGCTGATTAAAAATAGCAAGGGTGCGACCGCGATCGAGTACGGCCTGATTGCCGCTCTGATCGCCGTTGCGGCTATCGCTGCGATGCAGAACATCGGAACGAAGCTCGGAACGACCTTCAACAACGTTTCGAACAAGCTCTAAGCGCTCGTCGCTTGAGAAAAAGGGGCGGCGGTGCCGGAAGGCGCCGCCGCTCTTCGTTTGTCCGCCGTCAAACTTCCGGTGGTGAAAAACTCACGACCCTCCTGACTCTTTGCCTCGCATAGGGAATCTGGACTCCCAAGCTCGAATCAACCTGCCCGTCACTCCCGCGAACCGGGAGTCCCGGAGGGCGTTTGCGGCGGGCTCAGGTCAATCAGTCCCGCATCCGCGGGAAAGAGCGGGGACAAAA
The DNA here is from genome assembly GCA_035536015.1 of Sphingomicrobium sp. Taxonomy (GTDB): domain Bacteria; phylum Pseudomonadota; class Alphaproteobacteria; order Sphingomonadales; family Sphingomonadaceae; genus Sphingomicrobium. Next base: position 20,664 of record DATLOY010000050.1, on the reverse strand, counting down.
CGAGATGGCATCCGACGCGGGCAAGATTCTTTCGCGCATCAAGGACGACGAGATCGACTGGGTGGACCTTCGGTTCACCGACCCAAAGGGCAAGTGGCAGCACCTGACCATGGCGTCCGGAGTCGTCGACGAAGACAATCTCACCGACGGCTTCATGTTCGACGGAAGCTCGATCGCCGGCTGGAAGGCGATCAATGAGTCGGACATGATCCTCAAGCCGGATCTCTACGCGGCCTATGTCGATCCCTTCTCGGCAACTCCGATGCTCGTGTTGTTCTGCAATGTCGTCGAACCTTCGACCGGAGAGCTTTACGGCCGCGACCCTCGTTCCACCGCGACCCGTGCCGAAGCCTATCTCAAGGCGAGCGGGATCGGAGACACGCTTTTCGTGGGGCCTGAAGCCGAATTCTTCATGTTCGACGACGTCCGGTTCGAGGACGGCTACGCGGCGAGTTCCTTCCGCATCGATGACATCGAGCTGCCGACCAATACAGGCCGCGAATATGAGGCCGGCAACCTTGCTCACCGCCCGCGTGCCAAGGGCGGGTATTTCCCGGTGGCCCCTGTCGACAGCGCCATGGATATCCGCGGCGAAATGGTCTCGACAATGCTCGAGATGGGCCTGCCGATGGACAAGCACCATCACGAAGTCGCGGCTTCGCAGCATGAGCTCGGCCTCACTTACGGCAGCCTGGTCGAAACCGCCGACCGCATGCAGATCTACAAATATGTCGTGCACATGGTCGCCCATGCCTATGGCAAGACCGCGACTTTCATGCCCAAGCCGATTGCCAAGGATAACGGCAGCGGCATGCACACCCACATGTCGATCTGGAAAGGCGGCAAGCCGCTATTCGCCGGCAATGGCTATGCCGGCCTCAGCGAAACCGCGCTCTATTTCATCGGCGGCGTGATCAAGCACGCCCGGGCGCTCAACGCCTTCACCAATCCGACCACCAACAGCTACAAGCGGCTGGTGCCGGGCTTCGAAGCGCCTGTGCTGCTCGCTTATTCCAGCCGCAACCGTTCGGCCTCCTGCCGAATCCCGTACGGCGCTGGCGAAAAGGCGAAGCGGGTCGAGTTCCGCTTCCCCGACGCGATGGCCAACCCTTATCTCGCTTATTCGGCGCTGCTGATGGCGGGACTCGATGGCATCCAGAATCGGATTCATCCGGGCGATCCGATGGACAAGAACCTCTACGACCTGCCGCCGCAAGAACTGGTCGATGTGCCGACGGTCTGCGGCTCGCTCCGCGAGGCCTTGGTCAATCTCCATGAGGATCGCGCCTTCCTGACTCGCGGTGACGTGTTCAGCGACGACCAGATCGAGGCCTACATGGAACTCAAATGGGAGGAAGTGATGCGTTGGGAGACCACGCCCTCCCCCGTCGAGTTCGACATGTATTATTCGTCGTAGACCATTCCGTAACCCTGTTGCGCGCATAAGCGCGCGCACGTGGGGCATCGGAGTGGCGCGATGAACATTCGTTCGAAGATTTTCGGCACGAAGACGACGGCAGAAGACGTGCCGCTCGTTCCGGCGAAGGCGCCGAAGGGCGCGCGGGCCGACACGTTGAACAGCATTTCAGTGGTCCGCGAGGAATTCCGCCGGGCGAACACCCGTGACGGAGATCGGCATCGGCTGCCGGATGAACTGGTCCGGCTGACGCACAAGGACAAAGGCCATGAGGTTCGGCTTATCAACCTGTCAGGCGGCGGGGCGATGGTCGAAGCTTCGTTCGCGCCGATGTTGTGGGATCGAGTCGATCTTCACCTTGGCGAGAATGGCACGATCGAATGCGCCGTTCGCTGGATCAAGGGCGATCGCGTCGGACTTGAGTTCGCGCATGAAACCCGGCTGGACTGCTCCGCCACTCAGCGTGCGACGTTGTTGCGCGAAGTGATCGCGAAGAGCTTTCCCGACGTCGCGCTCGAGCCAATTGAAGCCGAAGTCCAATCCGAGGCACAGCCCAAAGGCGCGGACCAACGCCTCGACCGCCGTCATCCGCTAATCTGGTCGGGCGCCCTCCATCACGATTTCCAAAGCACCGAGGTGCGCCTCCGGAATATCTCCGAGACCGGCGCGATGATCGAATGTGCTTCACCGCCACCCGTCGGCGCGGAGCCCTTGCTCGAGCTTGGCGAAGGCGTGCAAGCGTTTGCTACCGTCGCTTGGGTCGTCGGCGATTCCGTGGGCCTCCGGTTCTCCAAGCCCTTCGATCTTGCACTGCTGGCAAATACGCGGCCAGATGTCGCGCCGTCGCGTTGGGAGCGGCCCGAATATCTGCGGCCCGGCTCGGCAGCGGACTCGCCGTGGGACGAGCAATGGGGCCGCATGTCGCTCGGCGAGTTGCGTCAGGAGCTCGAGGGCTTCCTCAAGCGCTAGGCATATACTCTCGGATCAGTGGCCTTCGAACTCGGTTACATCGAGCGTGAAATAGGGCTTGCCCTCGCGCCTCATTTCCATGTGCCGCGGGAAGACCAGCCCGTTCGACTGCCAAAAACCGTCGAGACGGAATGTCTGATACGCACGAGCGCCATTCTCACCCGCTGGAACTTCGTTCACCGCGCCGATAATCTGCCCGCTTGAATCGAGGCGAAACCAGGTCCTCACTGCGCCGTCAACGCTGAACGCATTAACGCCCTGGCGCGCGAGTGACGGTGCTCGTCGGGCCGCTTCCTGAAGTTGCGCGTAAAATCCGTACTGCGCATGCTCTTCGTCCCACATCGATTGCGGCATTGGACCCTTTTTGCCGCCAATTTCGACCGTCCCGCCGGTCTGATCGAGCGTCATGCGATGCATGCCCTTGGCTTCGCCCTGTTCGACCGGCCAGGTTTCGCTCAAGACATTGCCGTCTTCGATGCGGGTGCGAATGCCAAGTTTGATGACCCGATCGGGCGGATAGACTTCGCCCGTCCCTTCCCAGCGCAAGAGGTGGGCACCCGCGGCTGCAATCAGGAAGGCAGCGATCAAGCAGACGCTCCCGAGCGCGTCCGATCCGCGCTGTGTGAGGCGAATAGAAAATAGATGATGAGGCCCGCTGAATTCCAGGCGACGAACCAGATCTGCGTCGTGCGCGGCAAGCTGTAGAACAGGTAAGCGCAGCCGAGGATCCCGATCAGGCCCGTGACCCAGGGGAAGGGTGTGCGGAAGAGTCGTTTCGCTTCGGGATTGCGGCGGCGCATCGTCAGCATGGCAGCGCAAACCGCGATGAAGGCGGTCAGAGTTCCGGCATTCGCGAGCGCGACGAGATCGTTGAGCGGGACCAGTCCCGCGAGCACCCCGACCACGATCGCCGTGAAGATCGTGATCCGGACCGGCGTCCTGCGTGGCGAAAGCTTGGCAAGCGCGGGAGGAAGCAGGCCGTCACGCGACATCGAAAGGAAGATCCGGCTCTGTCCGTAGAAGAAGGCGAGGATCACCGTCGGCATTCCGATGGAAGCCGATAAAGCGAGGACTTTCGCGGCGAAGGGCTGGCCGATGTCGCGCAGGATCAACGCCAGCGGCTCCGTGCTCGAGGCGAAACGCTGGTAGGGCTCCGCGCCGATCGCCGCGGCGGCGACAGCCATGTAGATGATCACGCACAGGATCATCGATCCGACGATGCCGATGGCGAGATCGCGCCCCGGATTCTTCGCCTCCTCGGCGGCGGTGGCGATGGCGTCGAAGCCGTAGAAAGCGAAGAAGATGATCGCCGCCGCGGCCATGACTCCGACCTCCTGACCCGGAGGCCCGTTCTTGACGAAGCCGTAGGGCATGAACGGCTCGAAATGGTGGGAGTTGAACACGCGCAGAGCGACGATGACGAACATCGCGAGCGCGAGCATCTTGATGGCGACGAGGACCGAATTGAGCGTCGCGCTCTCGCGCGTTCCATAGATCAGCAGGCCCGCGATCACGGCGATGATGAAGACCGCCGGGAAGTTGAATATTCCGCCGAGCAAAGGCGCGGTCGCAAGTTCCTGAGGAATTCCAACCAGCGGCGAGAAATAACCCGACCAGCCCACGGAGACCGCGCTGACGACCAGGCTGTATTCGAGGATCAAGGACCAGCCGACGAACCAGGCGATCAACTCTCCGAAGACCACGTAGCTGTAGGTGTAAGCGGATCCCGAAGCCGGGATCATTGTCGCGACCTCGGCATAAGCGAGTGCGGCTGCCGCGCAGATGACTCCCGCGATGACGAAGCTCAGCATCATCGCCGGCCCGGCCTTGCCCGCGGCAGTGCCGATCAGGACGAGAATGCCGGTGCCGACGATCGCGCCGACGCCGAGGAAGATGAGATGAGGCCAGGAAAGAGAGCGATGAAGCCGGTTTTCCTCAGGTATCAGTTCCGGCGCGGCGACGACCTTGCGGACATTCCAGTTTTTCATGCTTGCCCTCTCTTCTCCGCCACGCTCGCAAGCCCAGCGTCTCGCGTCAATAATCCTTGGAGATTCGGACGCTGGCACCCGATCGACCGACGGTCGATACCGTCGACAAAAGCGAGAGCCAGCGAGTGAGCTGATATTCGACGCGCGTCGCCGAATAGCCTTGGCCGTCGGTCACGACCTCGACGAAAAGCTTGCGGGTGACGTACTTGCCCGCGGCCACCGCGGTCTTCTGGCCTGTCGCCACGTCGGCGGGGACAATTCTCAGCCGGTCGAGTCCGACCGCCTTCCTCAGCGCGTTGATCGGGTCGAGGCTGCCCGATCCGGATTGGAGCGCCGCGACCGCCGAGGCCAGCTGGAGCGCCTCCGGAGCGGAGAGGTTGGTGATCGAAGTCCCGAACAGGATGCGTGAGAGCAGTTCATCCTGGGGCAGCGGCGGAGTGCTGGCGAAGGTGATTTCGGGCTTGAGGCCGGTCCCCTGGACCAGCACGTTCGCGTCGAGGCCCTGCACCTGCGCGGACGCACGGATATCGAGTAATGGGTCTGGCGGGCTTTCGCCGCGGAAACGGATCACTCCGCGGTCGAGCTTGAAGTTGCGCCCGGCAAAATCATAGTCGCCTCGAACGAGGTCGGCGCGACCGGTGAAGGTCGGCGCATCCGCAAAGCCGCCAACGGTGAGATTGGTCGTCCAGTGGCTGTTGATGCCGAGACCGACGACATTGAGATCCCTGCCCGCGACCTTGAAGCTAAGTTTCCACGGGTGGATGTCCCTGGGCTCTATGACGTCCTCCAGGTCGAGGCCACGATCACGGACAACGAGTTGGGGGACTGCAGCCGCGGCGCTTGCCCGACCGAGCTGGAAACGGCCTTTGTCGAGCTTGAGGTCACCCGAAATCGTGCCGCCCTGGCCATCGGACCTGATCTGGAGCGGTCCGGTCACCCGCGCGGCGATGTCGTCGCGATTGAGAAGGAGCGCCTGGGTCGCGTTGAACGAGAGGTTGAGGGCAGTTCGACCTCCTGAGAAGGTGGCCGTGCCGGAGCCGCTTACCGAGCCGCCGCCAGCGGTCCGACCGGAAATCTGCGAGAAGATCAGTTGCGGCCCGGAGAAACGCGCTTGCGCCGATAGCTGATCGATGACCATGCCGGTGACTGCGCTTTCGAGGCGCGCATTCTGCGCCCGGAGCGAGCCGCGGATGACCGGGTCCGCCCATCGGCCGCTGATGTCGGCGCCGACTGCGAGCGGACCGGAAAGATCGAGCACCTCCGTTCCCGACAGGCGCCACAACGTGTCCGCCGGGCCATTGTAACGCAGCTGGGCGAACAGCGGCGCATTCAGAAGCTCGGCGACGAGCGCACCCTGGCCCATCGGGGCGAATTGCGCCTGCGCCCGGCCGATGACGGTGCCATTGCTCGCGACGATGGCGCGCATCGCCGCCTTGTTTCCGGACACGATCGCGGCGACGCCGAGGTCGATCGGTTTTGAGGCGAGAACAAGTCCGGCGCGACTGAGGCCACGGACCTTCAGGTCGAGACGCCCTGTACGATTGTCCTTCCAGGCATAGTCCAGATGACCCGTTGCCGAGCCTGACAGGTCCAAACCAGGCCAGAAAATGTCGAGCACACCGAGCGGCATTCCGGCGACTTGCGCATGCACTTCGGGATGCGAGCCACTGCGGCCCGAGACGACGGCCGTTCCCCCCGCAAAACCCAGACTGGTCGGCGCAAGCTCCCAGCCATCGCCCGCCCGGGTCAGTACTGCGGCCTGATTGAGCACCAAGGGCTCACGCTCGACGCGGCCACGCCCCGTCAGGCGGATTGTATCCGGGGAGACATCCGCCAGGGTGGAGAATTCGAATGCGGCACCCCGCCGGCCCGAAAAGGCCGCACGCACCTGGCCGACCCCGTTGATCAGCTTGGCATTGGCTGTCAGGCGCGCGAGGGTGATGCCGCCCGCGTCGATCCCGCGTGCGTCCACGACTCCATCGATCGTCGTCCGATCGTCAGCGAGTATGATGATTCCATCGGCGCGCCCGCTCCGGACGGCGAATGCCCCGGGGAAGTTCACCCCGTTACCGACCAGGTGCGCGTCGATCCGCTGCGCCTGTCCCGACGGAGAAAAGTCCAACGATCCGGCAAGAGTGCCATTGGCGAGCACCAGGCGCCCCGTAAATCCGCCTGGATCGGAACGCAGGTCGCCGCTCGCGTGTGCGCCCCCGGCATCGAGCGCAGCAATCGAAATCACCGTGGCGCCATTCTTGGGAAGAAGGATGCGCCCGTTGCTCGTGAACGGTCCGAGCTTGGATCCGCCCGTTGCACGATAATCGAACCCGGCCGGAGTCGGATTGAGCAGGAGGTGCATCGCGCGAATGCCCAGCGCGTCGTTAGGATGATCGAGCAGAATATCGAGCCGCGGACGCTCGATATGACCGTCGAGCACCAACTTCACGGGTCCGTATTTCGCCTGATGCCCGGCCGCGACGATATGGAAGGTGCCATCGCGGAAGCGTTGCCCTCCGCCGGACAGCCTCAGCTTGGGCGAATAGAGCTGCAGGTTGGTGAAATGTACGATGCCGTCATTGCCGCGTTCGAGATTGGTTGTGAGCGACGGCAATCCTCCCGTGAGCTCGCGGAAGAAACTGTTGTCGAGGCGTCGTACCCAGGCCTTGGCCGTACCCACGACGTGGCTTCCGTGGCCGCCGGGACCGGGCACGACCTTCAGATCGGTAACAACATCGACGATGCCGACGCCCGGAATGAGGTAGCGTTGCATCGCGCCGGAGAGCTGGACGACAAACCTGCCGCTCACGAGGTCGATCAGAAGCGAGATCTTTCCGTTCCACTTCGCGCTGCTGAGGCGAAGGCCGTCCCCGCGGACCAGCTTCGGCGTAATCGCGAGCCAGCCTTCGATCTGCGGATGTGCAAGCATTGCGCCGGCGACGTCGCCGATCCCGGTAATCGCGCGCGCCTGAAGCCGGATCGGCACGCGCATCGGCCAGGGCGTCAGGCGGCCCCTGCCCTCGGCATGCAGCTCGACGAAACCGGTGTTGTCGAACTTCACGCCTTGAGACGTCAGCCGGTAAGAGTAATCGGCAGTCGCGAACGGACCATCGAGCGTCCAAACCATGCGGACACCCTTGCCGGTCATGTTGGGGAACAACGCCGGCGGCTTCAGGAGATCGATGCCGAGCCGCATCGCGCGATAGCGGTTGTTCGCAAGATCGAGCGATCCTTTGGCGACGGCATGCAATGCTGGCGATGCAAGCTGCAGTTGCCCGTCGAGAATGCGCTTTTCCAGCACCGCATCGCCGCGCACGGTGACGATCGGCGCCGTCAGACGCTGGAGCTTGCCCTTAAGGAAGGGCGCAGGCGCCCATTTTCCTTCCAGTCGATAGCGGCCCTGATCGACGCCCAGGGCCAGGCGCGCCGTGGGTCGCCCTGACAGGTCGAGCGCTGCGGCCCCGCGCCAGTGGGTCCAGCTGCCCTTGCCGCCTAACTGCAGATTGATCGCGCGCTTCGTCCCGAAGATTGCCGGAACGAGGCCGTTGTCGGGTGCGATCACTCGGGCGCCGACATCGAAGCGATTGCGATCCGGTTCCGCGTCGAGATGGAGCGTGATCTGGTCGCCGCCATTGTTGAGGAGGGTTTTCAGCTCCACCAAGGCGCGGCCCGAATGTACGTCGGCTTTGCCCCAGACGCTTCCGCTTCGGGGCTTTCCGCTGACTTCGGGACCAATGTCGAGCCGTTTCACCGACAGCTCGCCGATATGGATGTCGAAGCCGGGCAATATCGGGCCCTTCTTGCCGGTCGGTTTCAGTCTGGGGAGTCGATTCAGGGTGACCCGATCGGCGGTCACACTGTCGATGTGAAGCTTGTTGGTCAGCCACGCCCCTGGCGACCAATCGAGGTCGATCTGGGGGGAGGTCAGGAAAGTGCCGTCGCTGTCCGCGATTGCCACGGCCTTGAGCTGCGACTTGCCGAAGATCGACCCGTCAATGCGGCCGATGTGGATGCGGAGGCCCGAAGCGGTCTCCAGTTCGCCTATCCGGTCGACGATGAAGCGATGTCCGGGCGCAGTGTCGAGGAGGATCAGGGTCCCGGCAAAAAGAACGAGCAAGGCGACAAACAAAGCGAACAGCTCGTTGAGCAACCGGCGCGGCCAATCGGAACGGATGCGCCGGGACGGCGGCCCGGCTTCGATTGGAACCGCGGTCTCGTTCATCAGAATGCCTGGCCGAGCGAGACGGTAACCGCGATCGGGCCGTCACCCTTCTGGCGGTTCAGCGGAACCCCCACGTCGATGCGGATCGGGCCGAAGCTCGAATAATATCGAGCTCCGACGCCAACGGCGAAACGCCAGTTTTTGAAGTCCGGGATCGCTTCGGTTGTGAGTGATCCGCCATCGAAGAACGGGACGACGCCGAAATTTCCACCGAACTGCTTCAGTCGAACGCGGGCTTCGAGCGCAAACTCGGCAAGGCCTCGGCCTCCCACAGGATCACCGTCGGCATCCTTTGGTCCGAGTTGCTGGTAGCCATAGCCCCGCACCGAGCCACCACCGCCAGAATAGAAGCGCCGTGACGGTGCGATATTGAAAGCGCTGGCGCCGACGATCGTCCCGAGCCGAACGCGTCCCGCGACAACAACCCGATCGGATACCGGGCGATAGGCGCTCGCATCGATCTGTGCGCGTGCATAAGTAAACCGGCGGCCGCGCGCGGAAATTTCCGGGCTGAGCCGGCCGCTCAGCCTAAAGCCGGTGGTCGGATCGAGCAGGCTGTCGCTGCCGTCGTAGCCGAGGCTCGCCGGAAGCGCTGCGATGAGGAACTTGCGCGTATCCTTGAGGCCCGCCAGGCTGAATACGCCGCGCTCGATCGTCCCAAGCACTTCGCCGCCCGCGGTCCAGGTCCACGTCTTTTGCCAGATGAAGTTGCTCTGTCGCTCGATGTCGCCGGCGAGCTGGATGGTCCTCGCCTCATAGGCGTCGAACTTCTGGTGACTGCCCAGCGCCTGCAGATTCAGAACCTGGTCGCGCCGCAGGAAATTGCTCCGGCGGAACTGGACCGCCGCGACCTGCTCGTTTGTGCCGGCCACACCGCGCAGCGTCAGAGCGCCCTCGGGATTGAGGAAATTGCGGTCCGTCCAGCTCGCTTCCAGTCGCGCGCCCTGCCCGGTGTTGTAGCCAAGCTCGCCCGCGATCGTGTGTGAGGGAGCAGGTTCCAGCTTTACCGCCAGATCGACGGTTCGGCCGCCGTTGGTCGGGACGACCTGGATATCTGCGCTGGCGACGAGGCTGGTCGCGATGAGCGCGCGGCGAAGGTCGTCGATCCTGGAACGCTCGAACTTGTCGCCGGGCTTGAAGCGGGCGATCGTCCAGATGTGGCGCGCGCTAAATGGCGGCCGGCCGCTGACGTTGATCCTGCCGAAGCGCGCGATCGGTCCGGGATCGACCGGCAAGGTCAGGCTGGCGAGGTGGGTCTGGTGGTCGACCTCGATCTCCTGCTCGCCGATCCTGGCGCTGGCATAACCCTGCTCGCCGAGTGTGGTGCGCAAGACCAACCCGGCACCGATGACGTCAGCCGCGATGACCGGATCACCTGCCTTCACTCCGAAAGCATTGCGGAGCTTTTCCGTCTCGGGGCCGGCGCTTTCCAGGCCGGGCAGCTCAACCGAGGCAAAGCGATATTGCTCGCCAGGCTGGGCAACGAGCACGACGCGGAGCGCATTGCCTGCGCGTTCGGTCCGAGGCTCGACGTCGGCATCGTAATAGCCCTGGCTGCGCAGCAATTCTTCGAGCAGATCAGCGTCAGCGCGCGACCGCCGGTCGATCTGCGCGGAGTTCGCCGCTTTATTTCGGTCCCCTTCAAGCGCCGATTGCTGGCGAAAGGCCGTGAGGACATCCTCGACGTTGCCAACCGAGTTCAGGCCTTCGACCGATACCGAATATTTGCGGTCGCCCGTGGATTCCTCTTCCGTTGCCGCCTGGGGCTGTGGATTTGGAGCGGCAACCGGCGGCGCCTCGTCCTTCGCATTGAGATCGGGCCAATCAACGCCAAGATCGGGCATTGGCGCGAGAGGCGCCGAGGGATCGAGCTGGGCCGGATCAATCGGTGGGGGCGCGGGAGGGCCTGTTTGAGCGACAGCCGGGATTGAAATGGCGCAGGCCGCGGCCGCGCACAGCAGCCGCGCAGCCGATCGCGCTGATCCCCGCCCGCTCATTCAGGCTTAGCCTTAGACAGCCCCCCTGAACGGCGCCAGTATGAATGCGCACCGGCGGGCGCATTGAACCTACCGAATATCGCTTTGGAATCGCGATGGTTTAGTGGACGCTGCCGCGGACCTCGTCGCTGGCCAGGGTCGCAATCACCCGCTCGATCTGTCGCCAGTGGCAGAAGCGGACGACATTGCCGTCGTCGCGGCTGCGCTCGGCACGCGCCGCTGCCTCGAACCCGGCATCGTCACCATAACGATCGATCAGGTCCGACGCGTCCGTCAGCGCCACTCGGCCATGGATGAAAGGAATGTCCATCGCCGCGAATTAACACGGCCGCCGTTTCGCGACTGCGCACAAGTCTCGTCAACGAGCTGTTGACCATATTCTCCGCTTTGCGTTCGTCAGCGGTGTCTGGCATCCGCCGCGGCATGAACACACGCTCGACCAAGGCGGGAGGATGTTTCCTCACCCTCTTCATCCTGCTTGGCTTTTTCTACGGCCTGTCGATCCAAAACCCGATGAAGGGCGTCCTCACCGGAACTGCGATCGGAGCCTCAATCGCGATCCTGGTCTGGATGATCGATCGCTGGCGGCGGTGAGCTTCAAACGAGCTTGCGTCCCGCCCAGATCACCCGGCCGATGCATTGGATGTTGTCGAGTCCGCAATCGGGCCAGTCCGGATAGGCCGGATTGTCCGACTGGACGGTGACGCGACGGCCCATCGGATTCAACGCCAGGCGCTTCACGACCAATGCTTCGTCCGCGCGCAGGACGTAAATGCCGTCGCGCAGCCGTTCGGTGGAATCGCCGAGGTCGACCAGGATGTCGTCGCCCGCATTAAGGGTCGGAGACATGGAATCCCCTTCGACTCGGACGACGGAAAGCTTTTCCGGGGGGCTGCTCGTCAACTGCTTCAGCCACCGCTCGTCAAAGCCGAAATAGGGCTTTCCCGATTCCTCGCTGACCAGCGCTCCCGGACCGGCGGAAACCCTGACCGGGTGGCGACTGACGCTGAGGAGGCCGCCCGGCTCATAGGGCGGCTCGGCCGGGCCGCCGAGAAGCGCCTCGGAGACCGCGAAATAGCGCGCAAGCTTCCGGCGTTCCTCCTCCTTCAACCTTTTGGGGACGCCGCGACGGACATATTGCTGGACGTAAGCGGCGTTGCGGCCGAGCATTTTGGACAATCCGGCAAAGTCTTCACCGCGCTCCACGCACAGCTGTTCAAGGACATGACGCGGGTCTGCCATCACTAATGAACCTTTAGTTATAGGAAACTGCCTAGACAAGTAGGAAATCCGTTGGGAATGACCGTTCCAGCCGAGTCGCGCAGACTTAGAAGGAACGATGGTGCATTTGTTGAGAGAGGTAGAAAAATTCCTTCGCCAAAGCGACACAGCTCCGACCCGTTTTGGACGCGATGTTGTCGGCGATCCGCGTTTCGTCTTCGATCTGAGGAACGGGCGCGATCCGCGTCCTCGAACCGTAAAAAGGGTTCTGGCTTACATCGAGGCGGTCCAATGATGCGGGTAGCCATGTCCGGCGCAGCCTCCGGGATGCTGCGCGCGATTCTCAATCGCGCCGCAGTCCCCCGTGATAGGATTTTGCTTACCGAAATCCGATCGGTAGATTGGCAATCGTTGACCTTCGTCGGCGAGCGGCATGAAATCGAGTTCCGCATTCCACCGCCCGGGGCGCGCGAAATCTGCCGCCGACTGACGACCGGCCTGAGCGAAGCGGAGTTCGACATTCGTGGGAACGTTGTCGTCGATGTGGCTGTGACAGGAGAGCCGGAAGCGTTTGAAGACGGCTCTCTCAAGCTTCAAATCGAAGCGCTGACGATCGCCGAATGATCTAGCGCAGCGAGCGGCGCAGATCCGCAAGCGCATCGTGCAGCGCTTGCGAGGCATCCGGCATCGATCCTCGGGACAAATGTTCGTCGATTCGCGACTTCAGCTGGCCGGGCGTCGGCATCGCGGAAGCATCGAAGAGCCGAACGACCCGGGAATCCGAACCGAGCTCGGCGAGGACGTCGTCAAGGAGTAACTCATCGTCGCGGCGGCTGTCCGCAACGTTCTCGGTGAGGCGGTCGGCATCGGTCAAAAGCAATTCGTCCGATTCCTTGAACGCAGGTGCCTCCAAGGCAAATTCGGCCAGCGGATATTGAGATTCGCCGGCCACGACGCTGCGCAATCCGAGAAAGGAGCCCACGAAGCTCACGATCACCGCCGCGCCGGTGAGCTCGAGTGGCATTCCGGCTTTGGTGACGGCAAATGCGGCAGCCGATGCGAACAGCACCGCCGCTCCAACGTCGAGTCCAAGCTCGATTTTCCCTGCCTTGCTCCCGTTCATTCGAGGAGCAATAGCAGCCAGAAGTTGACAGGCCGTTAGGCCGGCACCTCACGCGGATGGTCTATTTCGATCACTTCGGGTGCATTTTCGACGAGATCGATCACAGCTGCAGTGAAGGCTTCGACGTCGTCGGGATTACGGCTGGTGACCAAATTGCCGTCCGTCACGGCAGGCTCATCGACCACATTCGCGCCTGCATTGCGAAGATCCGTCCGGATCGAAGGCCAGCTGGTAGCCGTACGGCCCCGGAGCAAATCGGCTTCGACCAGAAGCCAGGGCCCGTGACAGATTGCGGCGATGGGTTTGCCCTGTCGATTGAAGTCGCGGATCAGCCCGATCACATTGCCATGAATGCGCAGGGCGTCGGGATTGCGCACGCCGCCCGGCAGGATCAGAGCGTCGAAATCGTCAGGATTGACCTGGTCGATCGTCAGATTGGGGCGAATCGTCTTGCCCGGATCGTCGTGCACCGTCGCCTGTATCGGATCGAGCGTCAGTGAGGCGAGCTGCACCTCCGCGCCACGCTGCTCGAGAATCTGTTTGGGACCGAACAGCTCCCATTCTTCGAAACCGTTGGTTGCAACGATCAGGATTCGCGAATCTTTAATCAGCGGCACTGGGACCTCCTTCAGGAACTCGCCCGCTCACGGAGCGCTTAGACCTGGCGATGAGCCGAGTGAAGCGTACCGCGCCGTGTTGAGGCATAGCAGCGACAGCGAACCCGGCATCACGCGCAAGCGCATCGGCCGTTCCTGGGCCTATTTTGATCCGGACGGGAAACGCGTCACCGATCGCGGCGAGATCGACCGGCTGAATGCCATTGGTCTTCCGCCGGCCTACGAGGACGCCTGGTTCTGCACCGATCCCGACGGGCATCTTCAGGCCACCGGCGTCGATGCTCGAGGCCGGAAGCAGTATCGCTATCACGCCGCTTTCCGCAAAAAGCGGGACAAGGCGAAATTCGAAGGCCTGGTCGCCTTCGGCAAAAAGCTGCCGCGTCTTCGACGCAGGGTCGAACAGGACCTGAAGCGCCGCAAGCTGACGCGCGAGACGGTGCTCGCCGCCGTGATTCGCCTGCTCGACTCCGACCATATCCGCGTTGGGAATGAGGAATATGCCAAGGAGAACAAGAGTTTCGGCGCAACGACCTTGCGCGCGCGCCACCTGCGCAAGACCGGGCATTCGCTACTGATGCGCTTCACCGGGAAGCATGGGATCGTCCACGAAGTGAAAATCACCGACACCAATCTCAAGCGGATATGCAAGCGGTGCCAGGACCTGCCGGGCCAGATGCTCTTCCAGTATTTGAACGGCGACGGCGAGCCGAAGCCGATCACGTCCGGCGACGTCAACGATTATATCAAGGACGCGACCGGCGGAGATTTCACCGCCAAGGACTTCCGCACCTGGAGCGCGAGCGTGATCGCCTTCGAACAGATGCTGAAGAAAACCGAAAACGCGAGGATCAGCGTAAAAACCGTAATCGAGCCGGTCGCCGAAGCGCTCGGAAACACGCCGGCGATCAGCCGCAAATCCTATGTTCACCCGAAGCTGCTCGATGCTGTGAAAGCGAACCCGCGCGATCCGCTCGGCGACATCGAGCGGCCGTCCGCGCGCACGCGCCTGTCGTCGAGCGAAGTCGGATTGCTTCAGTTCCTCCAAAAACGCCGGCGCTCGTCTAAGGGTTGATCGCGACAAAGGTCGCCGCCAAGACGTTCGTCATGGGGGTTCAAAACCTGACGGCCTGGTTCGAGGCCAATCGCGACGGGCTGATGATCGGCCTTGCGGTCAGCCTGGGAATCGTCGTGCTGATGCTCGTCCTTCGCGGGATCGGGCGAGAAGTCGTTCGGCGCGATCCGCACGACCTCGGCTGGAAGAACGTCATCGGGCGAGTGCTTGCGAAGACCAGCGTGGCCTTCATGATCCTCGCCGCGGCCGACGCGGTTTCGACCTATGCCGAGCTACCGCACAAAATCGCGCGGCTCATCGACATCGGCTTCATCGTCGCCTTCGCCCTGCAGGGCGCGGTCTGGGCGAGGGAGCTCATCCTCGGGCTGATCGGCCGGCGCGTTGCCGAGGAAAATGGCTCGAGCGGCCTCGCCAATGCGATGGCAATCATCCGCGTGCTCGTGAGCGTTGCCCTGTTTGCACTGGCGATCATCCTCATCCTCGACAATCTCGGGATCAATGTCACCGCGCTGGTCGCGGGCCTGGGCATCGGCGGCATCGCCATCGGCCTCGCTGCGCAAGGCATATTCTCGGACCTGTTCGCGGCTCTCTCAATCCTCTTCGACAAGCCGTTCAAGCGCGGCGATACGATCCGTTACGACCAGAGCACGGGGACAGTTGAACGGATCGGACTTAAAACCACGCGTTTGCGTTCGCTAACCGGCGAGCAGTTGATCATGGCCAACACCAAGCTGCTCGAGCGCGAGATCCACAATCTCGCGCAGGCGAAGTCGCGGCGAATGACGCTCTACATCGCAGTTGCGCTCGACACGCCCGCCGACAAGCTTGGCGAACTGCCTGAGCTTGCCGCTTCCGCCGTTGAAGACCAACAGGGCTGCAAGCTCGTCCGCTTCGCTGCGAACGGCGTCGGTTCAGGCGCCATCGCATTCGAGCTGGTCTATGACGACAAGGCGATCGACAATAACAAGACCGCGCAGAACCGGTCGTCGGTCCTCCTCGGCCTTATCGAGCGGCTGCGCGGCGCGAAGATCCAAATGGTACGCGCCTCCGACATCTCGCCGCCGCTCGCGCCCTTCTGATGCCGATCGCGAGCCTTGAAGATATCCGCGATTCTATCGGTCGCGAGGTCGGGGTTTCCGACTGGATCACGGTCGACCAGGGACGGATCGAGCAGTTCGCGCAAGCGACGGAAGATCATCAGTTCATCCATGTGGACCCGGAGCTGGCGCGGCAGACGCCGTTCGGCGGGACCATCGCACACGGATTCCTGTCCCTGTCCCTGCTGTCGCGGATGGCAGCGGAGGCGACCTTGCTTCCCGAACATCTGAGGATGGCGGTCAATTATGGGCTCGACCGGGTGCGCTTCCTTGCGCCGGTCAAGTCCGGCAAGCGCATCCGCGGCCGTTTCGTCCTTGACTCGGTCGAGGAGAAAGCGCCGGGGCAACTGCTCATGCGTCACACGGTGACGGTCGAGATTGAGGGCGAGGAAAAGCCCGCCCTCACCGCCGTGTGGCTCGGTCTTATGTTCGTTTGAGGAGAAGAGAATGCCCCGCGATGCCGTGATCGTTTCGACCGCCCGCACGGGCATCGGCAGAGCCTATCGCGGAGCGTTCAACGCCACTCCGTCGCCGACGCTTGCCGCGCATCCCATCCGGGCAGCGATCGAGCGCGCCAAGGTCGATCCGGCCGAAGTCGACGACGTGATCATGGGGGCCGCGCTTCAGCAGGGCGTCCAGACAACCATCGGCCGCACCGCCGCCCTTCGAGCAGGGTTGCCTGTGACGGTCGCGGGCATGTCGATCGACCGCCAATGCTCGTCGGGCCTGATGACCATCGCGACCGCCGCAAAGCAGGTCATCGTCGATCGCATGGATGTCGTCGTCGCGGGCGGCGTCGAGAGCATCAGCCTCGTCCAGACTCCGGAGATGCGCCTGGGGCCGGACCCCGAGCTGCTGGCGATGCACAATGGCGTGTACATGCCGATGATCGACACGGCCGAGATCGTCGGCAAGCGCTACGAGATTAGCCGCGAGCGCTGCGACGAATATGCGCTTCGATCGCAGCAGCGCACCGCCACTGCCCAGGTCGAAGGCCGGTTCGACGACGAGATCGTCCCGGTGACGGCGAAGATGGCGGTCAAGGACAAGGAAACCGGCGAGGTTTCGATGCACGAGGTCACCCTGGCGAGGGATGAGGGAAACCGTCCCGACACCACGCTTGAAGGCCTCGCAAAGCTCGAGCCGGTGCGCGGGCCGGGCAATGTCATTACCGCGGGCAATGCCAGCCAACTCTCGGACGGCGCGTCCGCCTGCGTGGTCATGGAAGCCTCTCTTGCCGAAAAACGCGGCCTTGAACCGCTCGGCCGTTATGTCGGGATGGCGGTCGCTGGCACGGCTCCCGAGGAGATGGGAATCGGCCCGGCGGTCGCGGTTCCGAAGCTGCTCGACCGCTTCGGACTCAAGATCGAAGACATCGGCCTTTGGGAGCTGAACGAAGCTTTTGCGGTCCAGGTGCTCTATTGCCAGGATAAGCTCGGCATTCCGGACGAGATCTTCAACGTCAACGGTGGCGCCATCGCCATCGGCCACCCCTATGGCATGTCGGGAGCGCGCTTGACCGGCCATGCGCTCATCGAAGGCAAGCGCCGCGGCGCCAGGTATGTGGTCGTCACCATGTGCGTCGGCGGAGGAATGGGCGCGGCGGGACTATTCGAGGTGCTTTAACCGATGCGGCCAAGCTTCCTTGAACCTAAACGGCGGCAAACGGGTTAAGGCCGCAAACGAGGAGGCAAAGCGAATGCCCGAATCCAATCGTCCGCTCGTCGAACGCATCGCCCGGGTGCTCGCCGGCGCGGCGCTCAGCAGCAACGCCCAAGGCAGCGATCCGTCGGCGGGGGAAAAGGTCGATCTCGCGTGGCGCGAGCATGTGGGTCAGGCCGAAGCGGTGCTGCACACGATGCGCGAGCCGGACGAAGCGATGGCGGCGGTCGGCGATGTCGGCATGTGGCGTAACATGGTCGAGGCGGCAATCGCGCAGCACGTCGATTGAGCCCACGCGACCGCAGCCGGGGGGCTGGAGCCCGAAACGCGAATCCGCATTGGACGCTGGTCGCCTGCGTCCTCGCGTCGAGCCTGTCCTTCGTGGAAGGATCGGTACTCAGCGTCGCCTTGCCCGCCATCCGCGCCAGCTACGGCGCCGGCGCGCAGCAGGTGCAGTGGGTGGTCAATGCCTACCTGCTGCCCTTGTCTGCCCTGCTTTTGCTCGGCGGAGCGCTCGGCGATCATTTTGGGCGAAGGCGGCTGCTTGTAATCGGCACGAGCATCTTCGCGGTCACGTCGCTAATCTGCGCACTGGCGCCGACGCTGCCGATCCTGCTCACAGCACGCGCGGCGCAGGGAATTGGTGCGGCCCTTCTGCTGCCCAACAGTCTCGCCATCCTCAATGCGGCCTTTTCCGGCGAGAAGCGCGGACGCGCGGTGGGCATTTGGGCCGCGGCGGGTGCGGCGGCAGCAGCGGTCGCGCCGTTGCTCGGCGGCTGGCTCGTCGGGACGGTCGGCTGGCCCGCGATCTTCTACATCAACCTGCCGCTCGCGTTCGGGGCGATCCTCATCGCGTTGCGGTACGTCGCCGAAAGTGGCGACCCTGGCGCGGGCCGGACGGACTACGCCGGCGCGGTGCTTGCGACGGGCGGCCTCGGCGGAGTGACGTACGCGCTTACGCTCTGGTCTGCGACCGGCCATTTCACGAATATCGCGCTCGCGACGCTCGGGGCCGGCGCGCTCATGCTGGCGGCTTTCATGTGGGTCGAACACCGGCGCGGGAAACGGGCGATGATGCCGCTCGAATTATTCAGCAATCGCTGCTTTTCGGGCCTGAACCTGCTGACGTTCCTGCTCTACGGGGCATTCGCCGCAGCGATGCTGCTGATCCCCTACGTGCTGATCACCAGCGGCGGCTATTCGCCAGTGCGGGCAGGATTTGCGATGCTTCCGCTGCCGATCCTGATGACGGCCGTCTCACCATATATGGGCAGCCTCGCCGCGAAGACCGGCCCCCGAATCCCGCTGACCATCGGGCCTTTGGTCGTTGGTGCGGGAATGCTCCTGGCTTTTCTCATTGATCAGGGCTCGAGTTATTGGACGGGGCCGTTCGCGATGATCCTGACGATGGCGGTCGGAATGACCATCGCGGTCGCGCCGCTCACCTCGTCCGTGCTGGGCTCCGTGCAGGAACAGCATGTCGCGATGGCTTCCGGCTTCAATAGCGCGGTCGCGCGCACCGGTGGGCTGATCGCGACGGCATTGCTCGGCGCAGTCCTCGCGAGCGAGGGCGAGCAATTGTTCGCCGGCTTTCACATGGCCATGATTGTGTCCGCCGCGGTTGCGGCGTTGTCGGCGCTCGTTGCCTTGACGATGCTCGGCGGAGTGAAGATGAAAAACGCCGCCTAGTCGTTGGCGGCGATGAACTTCTCGACGACGGGGGCAATCCTCTCGCGCCACTTGCGTCCGTTGAAGATGCCGTAATGGCCGACGTCCTTCGCGAGGAAATATTCTTTCTTCGATGACGGCAGCCTGGTCGCGATGTCCAGCGCGGCCTTGGTCTGGCCAATGCCGGAAATGTCGTCGCGCTCGCCTTCGATGGCGAGCAGAGCCGTATCGCGGATTGCGGCCGGATCGACCTTCTTGCCGCGATGCTTGAGCTCGCCCTTCGGCAAAAGGTGGCGCTGGAACACGACGTCGACCGTCTGCAGATAGAATTCCGCGGTCATGTCGCAGACCGAGCGATATTCGTCGTAGAATTTGCGCGTCGCCTCGGCGCCTTCTTCGTCGCCGACGACGAGATGCTTGAACATCTCCCAATGGCTGATGAGGTGCGAGCCGAGGTTCATCGTCATGAAGCCGGCGAGTTGGAGGAAGCCCGGATAGACTTTCCGTCCCGCGCCCGGATAGATCATCGGCACCGTCGCGATGACATTGTTCTGGAACCAGGCGTGCGGACGCTGCGTCGCCAGCGTGTTCACCGCCGTCGGGGCTTTGCGCGTATCGATCGGGCCGCCCATCATTGTCAGCGTCTTCGGGCGCCAGCGGTTCTTCGCGGCGCCCATCAATGCCGTAGCAGCGAAAGCCGGTACCGCGGGCTGGCACACGGCAAGGAGATTCGGCCGCTCGCCGGTGCGCTCACCGATGGTTTCGAGGAACAGGATTAGATAATCGATGTAATCGTCGAGATCGAAGCTGCCGTCCTTCGTCGGCACCAGCTTCGCGTCGCGCCAATCGGTGATGTAGACGTCATATTTCGGCAGCAGCCGCTCGACTGTCCCGCGCAAGAGCGTGGCATAGTGGCCCGACATGGGGGCGACGATGAGGATGGCCGGACCGGCCTCGACGCCGTCCTTGAAGAAGCGCTTGAGCTGTCCGAACGGCTTGCGGACGATGATTTCCTCTCCGACCGGCACGTCCTTGCGGCCGACGCGAGTGGATGCGATCCCGAACTCGGGCTCCCCGCGAGGCGCAGCGGCGTGGGCGAAAACCTCAAGGCTGGCTGAGATGAGCGGGCTCATCGAGCTGTAACCCCAGGGATTGGAGGGGTTGTTGAGCCAACCGGCGCCTAGCCCTGCAAGCTTGCTCGCACCTGCGAGAAACGAGCGCTGCACTTCATAGGCGTCGTAAAGCATCGAACCTCATGGGAATCTCTCGGGGAAGGACGTGATGTGGGCCTGAAATTCCCCGCATGCAAGCTTATGCTGCACCGCGAAAGGGCAATGCTCCGATTGAGGCCTCCCCGCCACACTGCTAGTCGTCGAAAACAATGGCGACCGTCGCAAATCGGCCCAAGGGCCGCTCAATCAAGAATCTCCGGATGGTGTGGGGATTCGCGCTCCGTCACCCCGGCCACATCGCAATGGCAGCACTCGCCCTGCTCGTGGCAGCCGGAGCGGCGAGCTCAATTCCCTATGGCCTCAAGCTCGTCATCGACAAAGGCTTCGCTCCCGGCGCCGGCGGGCCCTCCCATATCGCGGGGTGGTTCGAGGGGCTGCTCGGCGT
>DATLOY010000049.1:0-2848 GCA_035536015.1 Sphingomicrobium sp. | reverse complement strand
CCCGCCGATCATGTCGAGGACGACCGCGACCCCTTTTTCGTCGGTCAGCTTTTGCACCGCTTCGACAAAATCCTGTGTCCGGTAGTTGATTGCCGCCTCGGCCCCCAGCTCGACCGCCCGAGCGCATTTCGCGTCCGTGCCACAGGTGACGATGACCTTGAGTCCGAACAATTCTCCAAGGGCGATCGCCATCGTCCCGATACCGCTCGTGCCGCCATGGACCAGAACCCAGTCGCCGTCGGCCGCGAAGCCGCGCTCGAACAGATTGACCCAGACCGTGAACAGAGTTTCCGGCATCGCCGCCGCTTCGGCCAGGGTGAGCCCTTCCGGCACCGGAAGGCAGGTGCCGATCGGCGCCGCGCAATATTCGGCATAGCCTCCGCCGGCGACAAGGGCGCAGACCTGCTGCCCGAGAAGCTCTTCCGCGCCCTCGCTGACCTCGACGATTTCGCCGGCGATCTCCAATCCCAGGATGTCGGGTGCACCCGGCGGCGGCGGATAGAGCCCGCGGCGCTGCAGGATGTCCGGCCGGTTGACCCCCGCCGCGGCGACTTTGATCAGGACCTCGGCCGCGCCGACGCGGGGTACCCGCCGTTCGACAAGGGCAAGCTCCTCGGCCCCGTCGGGCTGCGGTGCGACCACCGCCTTCATCGAGGAGGGCACTTTCGTCACAGAGCCGAACTTATTGACTTGGGCGCCCTATCGGTCAACGATTCCCGTCGCCATGGATTTGGAAGACCTCTTCCCGAGCAAACCCGACGATCCGCTCGTCGCGCTGGGCAAGCAGGACCTCGATCCCTTGTCGATCGAGGAGCTCAAGGAGCGGATCGAGGCCCTGAAGGCCGAGATCGCCCGCGTCGAGGCACATATGCAGCGGGCCGAGACCCACCGGTCGGCTGCCGAAGAATTGTTCAAGAGATCCTGATGGTCATCGCGTTCAGACCTGGAACAGCAACACACGATAAATTGGGGATAAACCGGGCTGCCGATCTTGATTGCGACGCCGCACGGTATGACATTGTTAACCATGTTCGCCCCAAACGTGGCGGACGAGGAGTAACCGGATAAATGCCCAGTTTCGCTCGCGAGCTCGAACAGACCCTCCACAATGCGCTTGGGGAGGCGAGCCGCAGACGCCACGAATATGCGACCCTTGAACATCTGCTGATCGCGCTGATCGACGACGAGCATGCGTCGAAAGTGATGACCGCCTGCGGCGTCAGCCGCGACGAGCTCCGCGCCAGCGTGAAGCAATATCTGGACAATGAGCTTGGGGCCTTGGTTGCCGACAGCGCGACCGACCCGACTCCGACCAGCGGGTTCCAGCGCGTTGTCCAGCGCGCGATCCTCCACGTCCAGTCATCCGGCCGCGACGAGGTGACCGGCGCAAACGTGCTTGTCGCACTCTTCTCCGAGCGGGAGAGCTACGCCGTCTATTTCCTCCAGCAACAGGACATGAGCCGCCTCGATGCCGTGACTTACATCAGCCATGGCGTCGGCAAGGGTGAGAGCTCGGCCGAGCCACGCGCTCCCGAAGGCGCCGAGGAGAAAAGCGAGAAGGAGGGCGGCAAAAAGGAGTCCGCGCTCAAGCAATTCACTGTCGACCTCAACGAGAAGGCCCGCCAGGGCAAGGTCGATCCGCTCATCGGACGCATGCCGGAGGTCGACCGGACCGTTCAGATCCTCTGCCGTCGGTCGAAGAACAATCCGCTCTACGTCGGTGATCCGGGCGTCGGAAAGACCGCCATCGCGGAAGGTCTCGCGCGCAAGATTATCGAGGGCGACGTCCCCGAGGTTCTGAAGGGCGCGGTCATCTACGCGCTCGACATGGGAGCCCTGCTCGCCGGCACGCGCTACCGCGGCGATTTCGAGGAGCGCCTGAAATCGGTCGTCTCCGAACTCGAGAAGATGCCGCACGCGATCCTCTTCATCGATGAGATCCACACTGTGATCGGCGCGGGCGCGACGTCAGGCGGCGCGATGGATGCGTCGAACCTGCTGAAGCCGGCGCTCTCGACTGGAGCGATCCGCTGCATCGGATCGACGACCTACAAGGAATTCCGCAATCACTTCGAGAAGGACCGCGCGCTGCTGCGCCGGTTCCAGAAGATCGACGTCAACGAGCCGACGGTCGAAGACACGATCAAGATCATCGCCGGCCTGCGCTCGTCGTTCGAGGGCCACCACAACGTCCGCTACACACCGGACGCGATCAAGTCCGCCGTCGAGCTGTCGGCGCGCTACATCCATGACCGCAAGCTGCCCGACAAGGCGATCGACGTGATCGACGAGGTCGGCGCGATGCAGATGCTCGTTCCACCTTCGCGTCGCAAGAAGGTCATCACGCCCAAGGAAATCGAGGCGGTCGTCGCGACCATGGCGCGCATCCCGCCCAAGTCGGTTTCGGCCGACGACAAGCAGGTGCTTGAACATCTCGACGCCGATTTGAAGCGCGTCGTGTTCGGCCAGGATCTAGCGATCGAGAAGCTGGCCTCGGCAATGAAGCTGTCGCGCGCCGGCCTGCGCGATCCCGACAAGCCGATCGGCAATTATCTGTTCTCCGGGCCGACCGGCGTGGGCAAGACCGAGGTTGCCAAGCAGCTCGCGTCCACGCTCGGCATTGAGCTCCTGCGGTTCGATATGTCGGAGTACATGGAGCGCCACACCGTCAGCCGCCTGATCGGCGCCCCGCCGGGCTATGTCGGCTTCGACCAGGGCGGCCTGCTCACCGACGGCGTCGACCAGCATCCGCATTGCGTGCTGCTGCTCGACGAGGTCGAGAAGGCGCATCCGGACCTGTTCAACATCCTGTTGCAGGTCATGGACCACGGCAAGCTGACCGATCACA
>DATLOY010000048.1:0-10218 GCA_035536015.1 Sphingomicrobium sp. | reverse complement strand
TTGCCGCCCTCCTGGGCCCAATAGCGGCGTTCGACGCCGTCCCTGCCCGACAGCAACTTCCAGGCTAGTCGAGCGCCTTCGAGAGTGGTGGCGTCAAACAAATAGAAGGCCCGGTCGTAGGCGAGAGCCGCATCGCGCCACTCTCCGTCAGCGATCAGCATGTTGCGCGCGAGATTGGGGGCATCCGGGCTTGTCGAAAGAAGTATCGGCTGGCGCGCATCGTCGGCGCCGCCGGCGATTCCGTGCGGCAGGAAGCTCGCTGGTCCCTGGTCCCAAAGCATCCGGTCTAGCCTTCCAAGCAGGCCTTCATCCTCGGCTACGATGAGCAGCCGCATCTGCTGCCCCAGAAGCTTTTCGGCGATGCTGGCGATCACCTGCTCGGGCGGGGTGACACCGAGCTGGTAGAAATCGACCTGCATTGCCTTTGATTAGCCCTCGAGCGTGTCCGCGACGAATTGATCGAGCAAGCGCACGCCGAAACCGGTCGCACCCTTGTCGTAAGTCGCACCCGCCTTGTCCGACCAGGCCTTGCCGGCCATGTCGACATGCGCCCAGCGGACGCCCTCGTCGACGAATCGCTGGATGAATTGCGCGGCAGTGATCGACCCGCCCTCGCGCGGCCCGACATTCTTCATGTCGGCGATCGGCGAATCGATCAGCCGGTCGAAGACCTCGGCAAGCGGCATCCGCCACAATTTGTCGCCCGATTCCTCTCCCGCGGTCGCAAGCTTGGCCGATAACTCGTCATTGTTCGAGAACAGGCCCGCATATTCATGGCCAAGGCTGATGAGAATCGCGCCGGTCAGTGTCGCGAGGTCGATGATCGTCGACGGCCTGTACTTCTGCTGCACATAGGTGAGCGCATCCGCGAGCACGAGGCGACCTTCCGCATCGGTATTGATCACCTCGACCGTCTGTCCCGACATCGTCGTGACCACGTCGCCCGGGCGCTGCGCATTGCCGCCGGGCATGTTCTCGACGAGGCCGCAAATGCCGACGATGTTCGCCTTTGCCTTGCGGAGCGAAAGCGCCTTGAATGCGCCCACGACCGCACCTGCCCCGCCCATGTCCCACTTCATGGCTTCCATTCCGGCGGCCGGCTTGATCGAGATTCCGCCGGTGTCGAACGTCACGCCCTTGCCGACAAACGCCGTCGGCTGACCGTCCTGGGCACCCCCGTTCCACCTCAGGACCAGCAGTCTTGCCTCGCGGACCGATCCCTGCGCGACGCCAAGCAATGCGCCCATTCCGAGCTTTTCCATTGCGGCACGGTCAAGGACCTCGATCTCGACACCGGTGTCCTTCAGCGAAGCGCGAACGCGCTCGACGAAGCTTTCCGGATAAATGATGTTCGCCGGTTCGGTGACGAGTTCCCGAGTAAGCGACACGCCCTCGATCACCGGCTGCCACCTTTGTTCGAAGAGCTTCGCGGCCTCGGATCCGCCGCCGACGATCGTTACGTCGGTGAGGGTCGGCTTCTGCTTGTCCTTGAGCTTGGTGCGATAGCGATCGTAGCGCCACGAGCGCAGCGCGGCCCCGAGACCGACCCGAGTGGCCGCAGCGGCATCGTAGTTCAGGCCGGTGAGATCGATGACCGCGCGGCTTTCGCCCGAGGTCTGGAGTCGGCCAGCGACCGTACCGCCGAGCTTTTCAGCAGCTTCGCTCGGCGTCGTCCCGCCGCCGGTGCCCACGACCAGCAGTCGCCGGGAGGTGCCCGAGTCGTCGATGAATTGTTCCGAAACACTCGACGCGTCGCCTTCGAAGCGTTGGCGGTCGAGCGCTGTGACGACCGACTGCTGTGCCGAGCCGAGGCCTGAGAGATTGGAACGATCCTTGCCGGCGACCGGCAGGACGAGCGCATAATCCCCCTCGGGCCGAGTGTCGGCAAAACGAATCTGCATGAAAGGCAATCCTTGGAAAGGCGAACGTTGGGCCGACCTTTAGGATGCATGCGCCGCCTTGGCAAAGGCGCTCAAAGCCCGATTGTCGCGGCGCGATTGAGGTGCGATAGGCGGTGAAGGGAAGAACCTTGTAAGAGAGCGGGACTGGCGGCGTTGCGAAGGACATTCGTCTGGTGGACAGCGCTGCCGATGGTCTTCGCCGCGAGCGCCGCGGCTGCGCAGGCGCCTGAAGCGCCGCCCCCGGCTCCGCCAGGTCCGCAACAAACCTCCGAAGACCAGATCATCGAGTTCAGCGCGGACACTGTCACCTACGACAGCGACCTCGACCTCGTGACCGCCTCCGGCCAGGTGCGGATGAATCGCCAGGGCAATTATCTGGCAGCGGACCAGGTCACCTGGGACCGCAAGAGCGGCCAGGTTCGAGCGATCGGCAACGTCGTTCTGATTACCCCGCAAGGCGACAAGCTCGTCGGCGAGAATCTGCAGCTGACCGACGATTTCAGGGACGGGACGGTTCAGAACCTGCTCGTCGTGCTCGAAAGCGGTGGCCGTCTCGCCGCGGCGCGGGGAATACGCACCGGGAATGTAACGACGCTCGAAAATGCGATCTACACGCCCTGCCCCGTCACCTCGAGCAGCGGCTGTCCGAAGCGGCCAAGCTGGTCGATCACCGCGGCGAAGGTGGTCCAGGACCCCGACCACAAGCGAATCGACTTCCAGGGCGGTCACTTGCAGCTGTTCGGGGTCAACCTGCCGTTGCTGCCGGTTTTCAGCATCGGCACCGGCTCCGGCGGCTATACTGGCTGGCTGGTCCCGGACATCAATTTCTCGACTCGAAAGGGGCTCGAGCTCGCCCCGCCCTACCATTGGCAGATCGCACCGAATCGCGACCTCACACTCACTCCGCACGTCTATACCGGCGTCCTTCCGGCGATCGAGGTCAGATACCGCGAACTCAACAGCGTCGGCGCTTATCAAGTCGGCGGGTTCCTGACCTACGGTACGATCGAGAGTGCTGACCCCAACGCCGTCAGCTCCAACGAAGGCCGCGATTTCCGCGGCTATTTCGAAGCCAACGGCAAGGCGCAGCTGGACCCGCTGTGGAGCATCACTGGCTCTCTTCGCGTTGCGAGCGACAAGACGGTGACCCAGCGCTACGACATTACGCGCGACGACCGTCTGAGGAACTTCGTCAACGCCGAGCGAATCAGCCCCGACAGCTACATCAGCATCGCCGCCTGGGCGTTCCAGGGCCTCCGCGTCGACGACGTCCAGAAGCAGATCCCATTCGCGCTTCCCGCGATCGACGCGAGAGTTCGGCTCGCCGATCCGATACTTGGCGGGAAGGTCGAGATCCAGGCGAACAGCCTGTCGATCATCCGCATCGAGGGCCAGGATACGCAGCGCGCCTTCGCCAGTGCCGAATGGGACCTCCGCAAGCTCACCCCGTGGGGGCAGGAGGTCACCTTCACCGGGCTTTTGCGCGGCGACGTCTATCACACGGACGATTCCACAGCCACGGACGTGGCCATCTATCGAGGCACCGACGGCTGGCACACGCGCGGGATTGCGGCTTTGGCGGCCGACATCAAATGGCCTTTCGTCGGCCCGTGGTTCGGCGGCACCCAGACGCTCGTCCCGCGGGTTCAAATCGTACTGACCCCCCCGACGCCCAACCTCGCCATACCCAATGAGGATGCGCGTTCGATCGACCTTGAGGACAGCAACCTTTTCGCGCTCAATCGCTTTCCCGGCTACGACCGCTGGGAGGATGCGTCGCGCATCACCTACGGCTTCGACTGGTCGGTCGAGCGCCCGAACTTCTCATTTACGAGCACCATCGGGCAAAGTTATCGAATCAGCCGCCAGGCCAGCATTTTCCCGGAAGGGACAGGGCTTACCGACCGGCTCTCCGACATCGTCGGAAGAACGCGCTTCCGCTACGGCCGCTTCATCGACATCACCAACCGCTTCCGAATCGACAAGAGCAATTTCACCCTTCGACGCGACGAGCTCGACCTCACCGTCGGCTCCGAGCAGACCTACGTTCAGCTTGGCTATCTCAAGCTCAACCGCGACATTGATCCCACCGTCGAAGACCTTCGCGACAAGGAGGAGCTGAGGCTTGCGGGACGGATCAAGTTCCGCCGCTACTGGTCGATCTTCGGGGCGACGGTCGTCGACCTAACGGACAAGAACGAGGATCCGCTGTCGCTGTCCGACGGATTCACACCGGTCCGGAATCGCCTGGGCATCCTTTATGAAGACGAGTGCCTGGAGCTCGGACTATCCTGGCGGCGCGACTATGAGCAGATCGGCAGCTTCCGCAAAGGAAGCACCTTCAGCTTTCATTTGGCTTTGAAAGGACTTGGCCGCTAAGGCTGCGTTCAGCGGGCTTCATTAAACGGCACCTCAGCGGGCCGGCAATCAAGGGAAAATCATATCGTGGCTGCAGTTTTTCGACTGACCTCTTCGCGCATATTATCCGCGGTCGCCGCATTGGCGATCGGCAGCGCAGCCATAGCCCAGGACGCACCCGACACTCCGGATTCATCGGATAGCGAGGCCTCGACCGGTCTCCGCCTTCCGGAAAACCCGCAGCTGTTCGGAAACGCCATGCCTTCCGTCGTCAAAGCGACCGCGATCGTGAACGGCGAGGTCATCACCCAGACCGACATCGATCAGCGTCTGGCCTTCCTGGCGATCGCCAACGGCCAGGACATCCCCGCGAACGAAGTCGAACGCCTCCGCCAGCAGATTCTTCGCAACCTCATCGATGAAGCGCTGCAGATTCAGGCGGCCAAGACCGAGAAGATCGACATTAAGCAGTCGGACATCGACAAGACTGTTGCGCGCGTGGCGGCAACCGCCAAACAGACCCCTCAGCAGATGTCCGACTATCTCGACGCTCATGGCTCATCCATGAGGTCGCTGCGCCGCCAGATCGAAGCCGAGATCGCATCGTCCCGCCTGCAGCGCGCCAAGATCGAGAGCAGCGTCAGCGTCGGAGATGACGAGGTCAAGGCGGTGCTCGACAGGCTCAACGCTTCGAAGGGCACGGAAGAATATCACGTCGGCGAAATCTTCCTGTCGGCGACCCCCGACAACCAGGCGCAAGTCATCGCCAACGCCAACAAGATCCTCGACCAGCTCAAGGCGGGCGGGTCGTTCATTGGCTACGCACGTCAATATTCGGAAGCTTCGACCGCGGCCGTCGGCGGCGATCTCGGCTGGGTCCGGCCGGCCCAGCTGCCCGAGCCGATTGCCGCTGCGCTTCGCCAGATGGGTCCCGGAACGGTCAGCAACCCGATCCAGGTTCCGGGTGGTTTCTCGATCATCGCGGTCCAGGATACGCGCAAGATTTTGACACCCGACCCGCGCGACGCAGTCCTGACTCTCAAGCAGGTGTCGATCACCTTCCCAAAGGGCACGACTCGCCAACAGGCCGAGCCGACCGTCGCCCGCTTTGCCGAAGCGGCGCGCAACATCGGCGGTTGCGGCGGCGCTGAAAAGCTTGCCGCCGATTTCCACGGCGACGTGGTGGAGGCAGAAAAGAAGCTTCGAGAACTGCCGCAGACGCTTCAACAGATCATGCTTCCGCTCCAGGTCGGCCAGGCCACTCAGCCGTTCGGATCGATCGAGGAAGGCGTTCGTACGCTTGTCATCTGCGGCCGCGATCAGGCCGACAGCAACGAGCCGACCTATGACCAGGTCTTCAACCAGCTCAATGAGGAGCGGGTGAACCTGCGTTGGCGGCGTTACCTTCGCGATCTTCGCCGGGATGCGATCATCGAATTCCGCTAGGGCCGAATTTCCGATAAGCGCCACGCCCGTGGCGTCCTATCCCAACGAACCGCTGGCAATCTCACTGGGCGATCCGGCCGGAATCGGCCCGGAGGTCATTGCGAAGTGCTGGGACAACCGGTCGACCTTCGGTCTTCCTCCATTTGTGGCGATCGGCGATGGCCGGTCGATCGACGCGGTGTGGGACGGGCCAATTGAGGTCATCGACGATCCGCGTGAAGCGGACGCTGCGTTCGACGTCGGCCTGCCTCTGATCCAGATCTCGGCCGCGGAACCCGATATCCCCGGCCGCCCGAGCCTTGCCGGGGCGCATTGCTCGCTCGACGCGCTCGAGCTTGCGGTCGGCCTCGCGCGGTCCGGCTCAGCATCCGCGGTCGTGACGGGTCCGGTCGCGAAAGAGCAGCTCTACGCGATTGGCTTCTCTCATCCGGGCCAGACCGAATTCGTTGCGGAACGTTGCGGCGTCTCCGGAACGAACGTCGCGATGATGCTGGCGGGGCCGAGCCTCAGGACGGTGCCGGTAACGACCCACCTGCCCCTTTCGGTCGTTCCACGGGAACTCAACGGCGCGCTTATCGAATCGCGCGCTCGCGCGGTCCTTCGCGGCCTTCAGCGCAATTTTGGAATTACCGACCCTCGCCTGGCGGTCAGCGGACTCAATCCGCATTCGGGCGAAGCGGGATCGCTTGGCCGCGAGGAGATCGAGATCATCGAGCCCGCGATCGCTGCCTTGGCGGCGGAGGGTTGGCGCGTGAGTGGACCACACCCCGCAGACACGATGTTCCATGCGTCAGCACGCGCAAATTATGACGCGGCCCTGTGCATGTACCACGACCAGGCTCTCATCCCGGTCAAGGCGCTCCACTTCGAAGATGCGGTTAACATCACGCTCGGCTTGCCAATCGTTCGGACCGCGCCTGATCACGGAACGGCGTTCAATATCGCCGGAGAGGATCGGGCGGACCCCCGGCCGATGGCCGCAGCGATACGGATGGCGGCCCAATGCGCCGCGCTTCGCCTGGAAACTGCGTGACCGCTGCGCCCGAGCCGTTGCGCGACGTGATCGCCCGGCATGGGCTGAGTGCGAGCAAGGCTCTCGGGCAGAATTTCATCCTCGATCGGCAGTTGCTGGCACGGATCGCCGCCGTGGCCGGTCCGCTCGAGGGGCAGACGATCTATGAAGTTGGGCCCGGGCCCGGCGGCTTGACTCGGGCCTTGCTCGATGGCGGAGCCAAGGTCGTAGCGGTGGAGCGCGATCGACGCTGCATTCCAGCGCTCGCCGAACTGGAGGCCTGTTATCCGAGCCGCCTGGCAGTCATCCAGGCCGACGCCCTGGCCGTCGACGAGCGCGCGGTCGCGGGAGACGACGCACGCGTCGTTGCGAACCTCCCCTACAATGTCGGGACCGCGCTCCTCCTGAAGTGGCTTGGGGGCCCGTGGCCGCCCTGGTGGCAATCGCTGACCCTCATGTTTCAGAAAGAGGTCGCCGAGCGGATCGTCGCAAGGCCCGGGACCGAGGCTTACGGTCGGCTGTCGGTCGCAACGCAGTGGCGTTCGGAGCCGCGAATCGCGATGACGGTCAACCGATCGGCCTTTGTCCCGCCGCCCAAGGTGACGTCGGCCGTCGTGCATATCGCGCCCAGGGAGGCTCCCGAGGGCGTCGATCCGAAGATCATGGAACGACTCACCGAGGCTGCCTTTGGCCAGAGGCGCAAGATGCTCCGCTCGAGCCTCAAGTCACTTCCGGGCGCGCTCGATGCGCTCGAACAAACTGGAATTGACGCGCAACGCCGAGCCGAAACGCTCAGCATCGACGAATTTATCGCTGTGGCGCGGCTGCTGAGCTAGTTGTTCTTCGGGACTTCCGGCGCCTTGGCCGATGCGACGCTCGGTCCGCGCGTGATCGCCGAAGAGAGCGCGGTCAACTGGGCGCATCCCTTGGGGCAAATCGTCTGCAGCTTCTGAAGGTTCGCCTGGGCACGAGCCGTCGCACCCATTTCGACCATTGCCTCACCCTGGACCGCGATAGCATCGGCATCATTCGGTTCGAGCAGAAGCGCCTTGTTGGCCATGCGGATCGCCTTGCCGAACAGCTGCTGCTTCTCGGCGACGCGAGCGAGGTCGACGAACGCCCAGCGGTTGCGCGGATCGACGGCAAGCGACGTCTCAAGCGCGTCCTCCGCCTGTTCAAGCTTACCGGCGGACATCAGGGCCTGCCCCTGATGCTGGAGCTCGACCGACTTCGGCGCGATCTGGTCGTCGGGACGCTGGCCGGACACGGGAGCGGCCAAGGCAAGGGCCCCGACCCCCATCAGCAACGCACGGGCAAATAGACGCATCAATCTCTCCACTTTTGCCGCCGCCCTACCATGAGCGCCGGAGCCGCGCGACGAAAAAGCCGTCGGTGCCGTCGTGACCCGGGGTCAACAAGCGTCCGGCACCGTCCAAACGCCCAGCGGCAAAGGGCGTTTCCTGCATTTGCCATGATGAATGGCGGCTGAGGAAGTCGTCAATCTGGCCTGCCCCTTCGCGGGACAGAAGTGAGCAGACCGCATAGATGAGAAGCCCGCCGGGGCGGACTAGCTCGGCACCGATGTCGAGAAGCCGCGATTGCGAGGCAACGAGTCGGTCGAGGCGCTCAGGACTCAGCCGCCAGCGGCCTTCAGGGTTCCGGCGCCACGTCCCGCTGCCCGAACATGGCGCGTCGACCAGGACTGAGTCGGCGGAACCGGACACGTCCGCGAGCTCCTCCAACTCTTTCGGCGGGTTCAGAAGGCGCGTTTCAATTGTCGCGCCCGCCCGCTCGGCTCGAGGCCGAAGCTTGGCAAGGCGGGCCCGATTGCTGTCCGTCGCAAGGATTCGCGCTCCGGGCGCGGCGCTGGCCAGCGCAAGTGATTTGCCGCCTGCCCCCGCGCACAGGTCGACGATGCTCTCGTCATTTCCCGGTTCGCAAGCGAGGGCGATCAACTGGCTGCCTTCGTCCTGCACCTCGACCAGGCCCGATTGAAATGCCTGGTGATCATCGATCCGGCTGTCCGGCGCCAATCGGATGCCCCACGGACTGAGCCGCGTCGGCGTGGCATCAGGGAATTCCTTCAGCAAATCATCCCGCGATGCGCGTACGGCATTTGCGCGGAGATCGAGCGGCGCGCGCTCGAGAAGCGAAGGCCATTCCTCTTCGGCGACGAGTGGCGACAATTCCGAAACCAGCCAGTCCGGAACGATCGCCGCACTCGACGCCATCTCATCCGCCTTCATCGGTTCCGGCCCACGCGGCTCACCGAAGAGCTCAAGCAAGGCCGCCTCGTCCTCCGCCAATCCGAGCACGGCCGCACGTCCGCTCTCGGGTCGTTCAGCGGAGCGGCGGATCGCCCGAAACACCAGCTCGCGCACCGCGCGCCGATCCTTCGAGCCGGCATAGCGGCGCTGCTTGAAGTAGCGGGTGACGATCGCGTCAGCCGGAGGCCCATCCACACGAACGGATCCGATGACCTCGTCGAGGACCTCGATCGCGGCCTGGAGCCGAGCTGCCGGGGTCATCGGCTAGCGAGTCGGATAATTGGGCGCCTCGCGCGTGATCGCGACATCGTGGACATGGCTTTCGGAGAGACCCGCGTTGGTGATCCGAACGAATCTGGCGCGCTTCTGCAGCTCCGCGATCGTCTGTGAGCCCGTATAGCCCATCGCCGCCTTCACTCCGCCGACCAGCTGGTGGATGATCTCGCGGACCGGGCCCTTGTACGGAACCTGCCCTTCGATGCCCTCAGGCACCAGCTTCAGATGATCCTTGATGTCCTGCTGAAAGTAGCGATCGGCCGAGCCGCGGGCCATCGCTCCGACCGAGCCCATTCCGCGGTAGGATTTGTAGCTTCGGCCTTGGTAGAGGAAGGTCTCGCCCGGCGCCTCTTCGGTTCCGGCGAGCAATGACCCGACCATCACCGTCGACGCGCCGGCAGCCAGCGCCTTGGCAATGTCGCCGCTGGTGCGAATGCCGCCATCGGCGATCACCGGAACTCCGGATTTCGATGCGACCCGTGCTGCATCAATGATCGCCGTCAGCTGCGGCACGCCGACGCCGGCGATAACCCGCGTCGTGCAGATCGAGCCCGGTCCGATGCCGACCTTGATCGCGTCCGCGCCGGCATCGACCAAAGCCTTCGCCGCCTCGGCCGTCGCGACATTGCCGGCGACAACCTGCACCGAGTTGGAGGCGAGCTTCACCCGCTCGACCGCTTTCGCCACATCAACATTGTGGCCGTGAGCAGTGTCGATGACGATGCAATCGCACCCGGCCTCCATCAGGGCTTCGGAACGCGCATAGCCGGCATCGCCTACAGTGGTAGCCGCCGCCACACGCAGCCGCCCCTCGCCGTCCTTCGTCGCGAAGGGCGCAGCGACCGATTTTTCAATGTCCTTGACGGTGATCAGGCCCACGCAATGATCGTCGGAATCGACGACGAGCAGCTTTTCGATCCGCCGCTGATGAAGGATTTTGCGAGCGTCCGCTTCGGTC
>DATLOY010000047.1:0-31745 GCA_035536015.1 Sphingomicrobium sp. | reverse complement strand
TCGGGATTTTCCCCGGCAATCGTGCGCCACGGGGTCGGTCGGTCGTCGAAGGCATATTGTCTTATGTCGGCAAGCCCGTCCGGGTCTTCATGGATCGCGAGTGGCGGACTCTTCCGGGCTGGTCGCTGAGGGATCGCGCGGACTGTGGTCCGGCCGGCAAGCGCTGGGCTAGCGTGTGCGACACCCCGGAACAGGAATTGCTCGTCCGGCGCTATCGGCCGACAGGTTCGGCGGAGTTTGTCGCAGGGCTGGAACTGCCGGTGTTGCACCTCGGGCTATGGCTCCTTGCGTTTCCAGTTCGCTGGGGATGGATCAAATCGCTCCGGCCCTGGTCCGGGGCATTGCTGCGCATCGCGCAGGCGCTGCGGCCGCTCGGGACCGATCGGGGCGCGATGATTGTCGAAGTCGCCGGCATCGGTCCTGCCGGCGAGGCAGCAGCTTCAAAATGGACGCTCGACGCGACCGCGAACCTCGGCCCTTTCGTCCCAGTAATTCCCGCGTGGGCACTAATCCGCCGCTTGCGTGACGGATGGCGGCCCTTGCCGGGTGCATGTCCGTGCTCCGGAATCCTCAACCTCGATGAGCTGGAACTCCTGCTCGATTCGCTTGCCATTAGCGTCACCAGAATCCCCCAGCTCGCGCCATCACCGCGGGCTGCCGCGGTGGGCGCCTAACTTTACTCTTTGCGGACTGCTCTCTATCCGCCCGCCATGACGGTCCAGCCCACCGAATCCATCCTGATCATCGACTTCGGCAGCCAGGTGACGCAGCTGATCGCCCGCCGGGTTCGCGAAGCCGGCGTCTATTCCGAGATCGTCCCGTTCAACGCCGCCGCCGAAGCGTTCGATCGGATGAAGCCAAGAGGTGTGATTTTCTCCGGCGGCCCCGCTTCGGTCACATGGGAGGACAGCCCGCGAGCGCCGCAAGGCGTCTTCGACAGCGGCGTCCCTTTGCTTGCCATCTGCTACGGACAGCAGACGCTCCACCAGCAACTCGGCGGCGAAGTGGTGACGTCCGATCAGAAGGAGTTCGGGCGCGCTTTCATCGAAATTACGGGGTCGTCGGCATTGTTCGACGGCCTGTGGAACATCGGGGAGAAGCACCAGGTCTGGATGAGCCACGGAGACCGCGTCGAAACGCTCGCTCCCGGTTTCGAAGTCGTCGCCCGTTCCGAAGGCGCGCCGTTCGCGATCGCCACGAATGAGGACGCGAAGCGGTACAGCCTCATGTTCCATCCCGAAGTGGTGCACACGCCCGACGGCGGGAAGCTCCTGGCCAATTTCGTTCGCCACGTCTGTGGCTGCGCCGGCGACTGGACGATGGCCAGCTACAGGCAAGCCAAGATCGCCGACATCCGTGACCAGGTGGGCAAGGGGCGAGTCATCTGCGGGCTTTCGGGAGGCGTCGACAGCGCTGTCGCCGCGGTTCTCATTCACGAAGCGATCGGCGAACAGCTGACCTGTGTCTTCGTCGATCATGGCCTGATGCGGCTGGGCGAAGCGGAACAGGTCGTCTCGCTCTTCCGCAATTCGTACAACATCCCGCTGGTCCATGTGGACGCGAGCGCCGACTTCCTCGCGGGATTGGAAGGTGTCACCGATCCCGAAGCGAAGCGGAAGTTCATCGGCGGCGAGTTCATCAGCGTCTTCGAGGCCGAAGCGAAGAAGATCGGCGGCGCGGATTTTCTCGCGCAGGGCACGCTTTACCCCGACGTGATCGAAAGCGTCAGCTTCACGGGCGGCCCGTCTGTGACCATCAAGAGCCACCACAATGTCGGCGGTCTTCCCGAGCGGATGAACATGCAACTCGTCGAGCCGCTCCGCGAGCTCTTCAAGGACGAAGTTCGCGAACTCGGTCGGGAACTTGGGCTTCCCGAGGCCTTCGTCCAGCGGCATCCGTTCCCCGGGCCGGGCCTCGCGATCCGAATCCCCGGCGAAGTGACGCGCGAAAAATGCGACATCCTGCGCAAGGCCGACGCCGTCTATCTTGAGGAGATCCGCAACGCCGGACTCTATGATGCGATCTGGCAGGCGTTCGCAGTGCTTCTTCCCGTGAGGACCGTCGGTGTGATGGGCGACTATCGGACCTACGATTATGTCTGCGGGCTTCGCGCGGTCACGTCCGTGGATGGGATGACGGCGGACGTTTATCCGTTTCCGCCCGAATTCCTGAGCCGCGTCGCCACCCGGATCGTCAATGAGGTCGGCGGCATCAATCGCGTCGTCTATGATTACACGTCGAAGCCTCCGGGCACGATCGAGTGGGAGTAGGCGCCGGGGACTCCCGACTGTCATGGGAATGATCTAAGGAACCTGTGGTGGGAGCTCGGCCACGACTCGCTTAGCGGGAGGCTGGGCCATGAAAATCAGCACGACCAAAGGGGCGCTCCGGCTCGTCGCGCATCGCGGCGATTGCAAGACTCTGCTCGCCTTCGACCTGACGACCGCCGCCAGTCGCACGAGGCTGGCCGGCTTCACGATCCGAGTGAAGCCGCCTGGCCAGCCAGCCTATTACCTCTGGAACAACCTCCAGTTCGAAAAGCCGGAGCTCCACGCGAAAATCGGCGGCGAGCCGCCATATTCTACGGCGAATGCGCCTTTGCACAAGTTCCGCTGGGTCCACGTTCCGGGCATGTTCCATCAGGGTCTGGATCCCGCCCTCGGAGATTATACGTACGAAGTGACCCCGCGCTATTTCGATGACCACGAGAAGCTGCTGGCACTCGACTCAAGCCTGACTGCCAGCATCACGATCGAGGTTCGACCGTTCAAGAAGGGCAAAATCGCGCTGGGATTTACGCGCGGCTTCACTCAGTCGCAGGCCTTCACCAATCATTTCGGAATCAAGGCGAAGATCCGGCCGCCGGGCAACGACCTTGAGCCGGATCTCACTCAAATCTGCGGCAAGGACAAGCAGGGCAATCCGCATAGCTTTGAGGAAATGTACGAGTGGTCCGGTTTCACTGCGCGCGACGTGATCTTTTCATTGCTCGACGAGGCGATCGGCGATCCGCAGACGACCGTCGACGTTTTCGCCTACGACCTCAACGAGCCCGGGGTCGTCGGCAAGCTGCTGACACTGGGCAAGGCCAAGCGCGCGCGCATCATCCTCGACAATTCATCCGGGCACCATAAAGCGGACAATTCCAAGGCCGAAGACCGCTTCGCCACCGAATTTGCCGCCAAAGCCGGGGCAGGCCGGATCAAGCGCGGGAAATTCGACCGTTATTCGCACGACAAGGTCTTCATTCTCTATCGCAACGGCGATGCGGTGAAGGTCCTCACGGGATCGACGAATTTTTCGTTCACTGGCATGTACGTGAACTCCAACCACGTGCTTCTATTCGACGATGCGGGCGTAGCTGACCTTTACGCCCAGGTCTTCGAACAGGCCTGGACGACGAACCTGAACGCAAAAGCGTTTCGGACTTCGCTTCTCGCGACGACCGAGCACGTCTTTGGCGGCGTCGGGCTGCCGACGATACGGATAAACTTCTCCCCGCACGCCGACGCGGACGCCACGCAGGTGCTGGGCAAGATCGTCACGCGCGCGAACGCGGAAAAGAATGAGCCTGAAGGCTTGGGAAGCGTCTTGTTCGCGGTGATGGAGCTGCAGGGTGGGAACGAGAATCCTGTCTATGACGCTCTCAGCGCGCTTCACTCGGACACCAGCCTTTTCAGCTTCGGAATCTCCGACGATCCCGCCGGCATCGAACTGTACAAGGTGGGTTCGGCAACGGGCGTGCTGGTTACCGGGAAGCCGGTGAATACGCGCCTACCTCCACCGTTCAACCAGGTCCGCAACATCACTGGGGTTGGTCACCAGATCCACCACAAGTTCGTCGTGTGCAGCGCCAACCGCGACGCGCCCGTGGTGTTCTGCGGCTCGTCCAACCTCGCCTTCGGGGGCGAATGCGACAATGGGGACAATCTGCTCGCCATCGAAGATGAGGATGTGGTCATGGTCTTCGCGATCGAGGCTCTCCAGCTCATCGATCATTTCAACTTCCTCAATGGGGTAGCGACGGGCCCGACAGCGGCGCCCGCGGTCGCGCCGCCCGCCAACCTGAACGCAGCGGCGATTGCCAGCAGCTGGTTCCTTGGAACGACCGATTATTGGTCGAAGAAGTATTTCGATCCGAACGACCTTCGCTCGAAAGATCGCCAGCTGTTCGCGTCCTAGCTTCGCCCTTTATCGAGAGTTAACAGTAACTTCGCGTTTACCGACGGATTGACGACTCGCGCGCGCCGCGCTGTGCATGTTCCCCGAGACAATCAGTCGATCGGGGAGCGTCGCGTGCGTCACGTCAGGAACTGGACTTTCGCCGCCGTCGGGGCGGCTTTGCTGGCGAGTTGCGCGACGGTGCCGGAGGTGGTGCAGGTGCCTCCGCCCACGCCCACCCCTGTCGCGAAACCGGAGCTGCCCTATCGCTGGTCCCAGGGAAATGCGTCGAAGGCCTATGAGGAAGCCGTCGCGGAGTTTGGCCCGCTGCGCCTCAGGCCGGGCCAATATCGCTGGGCAGCGTCAATCCCGCAGACCGGCGACACCAAGGTCGTGATCGATACGCTGACGCAGCTCTTTTATGTGTACCGCGATGACAAGCTGATTGGCGTCGCAACGATTTCCAGCGGGAAGAAGGGGCGTGAAACGCCGCTCGGCTTCTGGTCGGTCATGAACAAGCAGTTGAAGGGCTACAGCCGCAAATATGACAACGCGCCCATGCCCTTCATGCAGATGTACGATCCCAAGGGCATCGCCTTCCACGCCGGTCCGAATCCCGGCTATCCCGCGAGCCATGGCTGCGTGCGGCTGCCGTTGAAATTCGCGGAGCGCTTGTACGGCCTGACTCAGGTCGGGACGAAGGTGATCATCGAAGGTTGAGGTGCCTTATTCGACGATGTTCCCGTGAGCATGTTCGAGCGGCCTCACGTGGACGCTCTTGATATTGGTGAACTCGCGGATCCCGAACGCTCCGCATTCGCGTCCGTAGCCTGAATGCTTGACCCCGCCGAAGGGCATTCGCGGATCGGAGCGGACGTTCTCGTTGACGAAGCTGAGCCCGGCATCGAGCTCCTTGGCGGCAATGCGCCGCCCCCGGTCGACGTCGTTCGTCAGCACTCCCGAGCCGAGTCCGAACTCGCTGGCATTGGCGATGCGGATCGCATCCTTCTCGTCATCGGCAACGATGATCGCCGCCACGGGCCCGAAGACCTCTTCGTCATGCGCCGGCTGGCCGGCATGGACGTTCGTGAGAACTGTCGCGGGATACCACGCACCCGGCCGGTCGGGCACCTTTCCGCCGAGCAGCAGCCGCGCACCCTTGCGGATGCTTTCAGCCACCTGGCGGTGAATTTCGTCCCGCGCCTTCACGCTCTGCATCGGACCGAGCCTGGTCCCATCCTTCGACGGGTCGGCCATTTCGTAGCCGCGCATCGCATCGACGAGTGCCTTTTCGAACGATTCGAGGACCGGGCGGACGACGACGAACCTCTTGCCCGCGATGCATGACTGCCCGCCGTTCACCATCCTCGCCGTCGCACAAATTCTGGCCGCAGCGCTGATGTCGGCATCGTCGAGCACGAGGTAGGCGTCGGCACCGCCGAGCTCGAGCACGCATTTCTTGAGGACTCCGCCTGCGGACGTCGCGACGCTGCGTCCCGCGGCAACGCTTCCCGTCAGCGTGACTGCCGCGACGTTTTTGTCCTCGATCAGCGCTTTGACGTCGCTGCTCGATAGCAGCAGCGTCCGGAACAAATCCGTGGGAACGCCGGCCTGGTGCAGCACCTCTTCGATGGCGAGCGCGCAACCGGGCACGTTGCTTGCGTGCTTCAGCAAAGCTCCATTGCCCGCCATGAGCGCCGGAGCGGCGAAGCGGAACACCTGCCAGAATGGGAAATTCCAGGGCATTACCGCAAGGACGACGCCGAGCGGGTTGAACGTCACGAAGGCTTCGGGTCCGCCAATGTCCTGCGGCTGATCGGCAAGATATTCCTGCGCATGATCAGCGAACCAATCGCAGTTCGACGCGCATTTTTCGATTTCGGCGCGGCCGTCGTCAACCGTCTTGCCCAT
The DNA here is from genome assembly GCA_035536015.1 of Sphingomicrobium sp. Classification (GTDB taxonomy): domain Bacteria; phylum Pseudomonadota; class Alphaproteobacteria; order Sphingomonadales; family Sphingomonadaceae; genus Sphingomicrobium. The sequence continues at coordinate 25,673 of DATLOY010000047.1, read as the reverse complement.
CTCTTGAGTCATTAGCCGGGCGAATTCGTCCTTGCGGTTGCGGAGGATTTCGCCGGCTTTTCGGATTACGCCGGCCCTTTCCGCGAAGCTTGTCCGGCGCCACTGCTCGAATGCTTTGTGAGCGGCCGCGGCGATCGCGTGCCCTTCCTCGATCGTATGACCTTCATACGATTTTCCACGCTCGTCAGTCGCGGGATTCACCGTATCGAACTGGCGCCGCGGTTCCGTTTCGGCTTCTGGGCGAACTTCCAGGGATTCCAGCTGGTCATCCATCGCCTAGGCTCCTCATGCGTGGCGGCGATATAGTTATCCGCATCACAATTGGTACCGCACATACGCCCGAGTGCATGGCAAATCAGCCGGAACGTATCGGCAAGACCAATGTGGCCACCAATCCGGGCCCATTGTCCTTCAGGACGAGCTCTCCATCATGCAAGTGGGCGATCGCCTGGACGAGCGTCAGGCCAAGACCGGCGCCTTCGGCCGACCGGCTCGAATCGAGGCGGCCGAAGCGCTTAAGCGCGTCGCCTCGCCGCTCTTCGGGAATACCCGGACCACGGTCCGCGACACCGACGGAGATTTGTCCGTTCTCGCGGCCGGTGAAGACCGCAATCTCGCCTCCGCCGGAGCCGTAGCGGATCGCATTCTCGACAAGGTTGCTGACTGCCTGTGCAATCAGCTGCCGGTGACCGAAAAGGGGGAGGGCGTTTTCGGGCCGTTCGAGACGGAGTGAAGCTCCGCCTTCCTCCGACACCGGTTCGTACATTTCGCAAAGCTCGGCCGCGAGCTCGCCAAGATCGAACCAGGAAAATTGCTTGCGGCTCGTAAGCGCTTCCGATCGGCTGATCTCGAGCACGGTCGTGAGAATGCGCATCAATGCGTCGGCCTGGCGGATTACGCTCGCCAATTGTTGGTCGCGCTCGGCCGGATCGGCGGTCTCGGCCGCGGCATGCGCTGCAGCGCGCAAGCGGCTGACCGGCGACCGGAGATCATGCGCGAGCGCGTCCGTCAGCAAGCGAAGCTCGTCCATCAACGAACTAATGCGGTCGAGCATCTCGTTGATCTGGCGGCTCAGCCGATCGAATGCGTCGCCGGCCCCTGACGGGGGGACGCGCTGGCTGAGGTCGCGTGCCGTAATCTGGTCTGTAACGGCGACGATTGCGGCCACGCGCCGTCCGACGAATTGGGCGATGATAATGCCGCAAGCGAGGCCGAGCAGGGTCGCCAGCAAAAGCGCGATCAGAAGCGACCGCTCGAGAGTGTCGCGCAGGGCGAGGCCGTAACCGACAGTCCGGCCGCTGATCAGCCACTCGCCGCGGGGGAGGCGGTGCGCCACAATGGCGGACTCGCGCGGAGCAGTCTGATGTTCGAGCCGGATCAGGGCGCTTTGGTAGCCTTCGCGGACCGGGCCTCTGGCGCGCGGCATGGCCGCGAGATTGCCCAGCATCAAACGCCCACTGGCGTCGAACAGCCCCACCGCCGTCTGTTGATCCCCATAGGTGACAGTATCGTCGATCCCGTCCGCCAGCGCCGGCATGCCGCCGGTGCGATAGACATCAGCGAGGACCGTGCCTTGCTCGATCACCTGGCGCCGCTGTTCCGAAATCGCCTCGTCGTGGGTCCGCCACTGGATGAATCCCAGCACCGCCAGGTTCGATGCCAGCGCGAGCAGCCCTGCGAGCAGGGCAATTCGAAGTGTTGTTGGCACGTATCCTCAGGCTGCGAGCATGTAGCCCGCGCCTCGTACCGTATGGAGGAGCGGTTTGTCGAAGCCATCCTCGAGCTTGCGCCTCAAGCGGCTGACGTGGACGTCGATGACGTTGGTGCCGGGATCGAAATGATAATCCCAGACCTGTTCGAGAAGCATGGTGCGCGTCACGACGCGACCCTCGTTGCGGGCGAAATATTCGAGCAGCAGATATTCGCGCGGTTTCAGGTCGATTTTCTTGCCTCCGCGACGCACCGACCGCGATAGCGGATCAATCTCGAGATCGCCGACCGTGAGGCGATGCTCGGCGGGATCCATTCGCGCTTCACGCCGCCGAAGCAGGGCGTTCACCCGGGCGAGCAGCTCGGCGAAAGAAAAGGGCTTCACGAGATAATCGTCGGATCCGGATTCAAGGCCCTCGATCCGATCGCCGACGGACGCGAGCGCCGAGAGCACCAGGACCGGCGTGTCGATCTGCGCGGCGCGAACGGCCTTCAGAACCGCAATTCCGTCCAGAACCGGAAGCATTCGGTCGAGAATGATGAGGTCGAAACTTCCGTCCGTGGCGCGAAACAGTCCGTCCTGGCCGTTCGTTGCCTGCTCGACGCTATGCCCTTCCTGCGTCAGGCCTTTCGTCAAATAGGCCGCAGTCTCGCGATCGTCTTCAACGAGCAGGATCTTGCGGCCCATGACGGTCTCCGAAAGCTTACAGTTCCGCGCGGCGCGAAGAGAGGGGAGAGTCGTGGGTTTCGCGCCGCGCGGATTGCCGCTGTTCTCAGCTGGTCTTGGTGGTGTCGGTGGTCTTCTTGGTCGACTTCGTCGACTTCGCCGTCTTCTTCATGGCGTGATGCTTTTTCGCATGATGCTTGGCTTTGCCGTGATGGCGCGCAGCGGCTTTATGCTCCTTTGCCTCGGTCTTAACCGACTCACCCTCGGCCTTGGCTTCCTTGGCGACGGATTTCGTCGTTTTCGTGGTGCTGGCCGCGGGCGCCGCGACTACCGGGCTGGCGATCAAACCAAGCGCAGCCACGGACGCAATCAGATATTTCATTTTGGTCCTCCTCAACGTGCCGTCCATGACGGACGGTGGATGATCCCTCTAAGAAGACGCGACTCTCGGATCGCTGGATGTGAGGTTAAATGCAGTTCATCGTGAGAAGGTGGATGCAGAGGTCCGCCCGACGCGACGGGGGAACTGTCGCGCGTCGGGCGGTTAAGTAGCAGGGTGGAAGGGTAAGCTTAGTTGGACTTCGCGGCGGACTTGGCCGTCTTCGCGGCATTCTTCTGGGCCAGCGAGGCATTCTTCTGCGCGAGCTTGGCAGCTTTCTTGCCGGCCTTGGCATCGGTCTTCGCGCTCTTGGCGGCCGGCTGGCTCTGAGTGGTGGTGGCAACTGCCGGCGCGGCCATCAGGCCAAGCACGGCGAAGGTGGCGATCAGTCGTTTCATTGTCTCAATCTCCTTTTCGAACGGGGGAGCTCAGCCCTCGTGGCAGCGCGGCCTAGGCCTTTCGCGATATCCGTCGGCTGGAAGGCAGATGAAGTCTTGTTCATGCGCTCGTGCGAGCGGATCGCAGCGCCCTTTTCGTTCCGTCGCGGGAACGCTACTCCTGGTGTCGGATGATCGCCCAGAAGACCCGCTATGCCCTGAGGTCGCTGCTTTTCCTGGCTGAGGAACGCGGCGGGGCCCCGGTTCAGCTTGCCCGGATCGCGGAGACGCAGCGGGTTCCCCCGAAGTATCTCGAGCTGATCATGCTCGACCTGAAGCGCGCGGGTCTCGTGAAGAGTGCTCGCGGCCCGAAGGGGGGCTACCGGCTGTCCCGATCTCCGGATCAGATCTCGTTCGGCGAAATCGTGCGCAGCATGGAAGGGCCGATCGCTCTCGTTTCCTGTGCAAGCGTGAACTTCTACGCGCCTTGCGGAGATTGCCAGGACGAGGCGACGTGCGCCATCCGGCGCGCCTTCACGATCTTGCGGGATCAAAGTACGGCTGTGCTGGATTCCATCTCGCTTGCCGAGGGTGCGCAATGGGAAGAGCGACTGGGTTGAAACGGGGGTAAAATGAACGATGACGCCGCCTCTCGGCCGGTTGCGCGCTGGTACATGGTCGCGGCAATCGCCGCGCTGCTGTTCATGCTCCTCGGATGCGTCGTGTTCTGGTTCGATGCGACCGCGGATCCCTCGACCTTGCCGCTCGATCAGCGCGCGGCGATGCAGGCTAGGCCGTTCTGGCTCGTAATGCTGAACGGGATCTCGGTCATTGCCGGAGGGATCGGCGCACTTCTCCTCATCATCAGGCGAAGGGCCGCCGAAGCCTTCCTGCTCCTGTCCATGATCGCCGTTGCCGTGTGGTTCGCCGGGCTTCTGCTGATCTCGCCCGTGCGCGATGCGCTCTCGACCAACGACATCGCCGTAGCCGCCGTCGTGACGATCATCACCTGGACGATCTACGGTTTCGCTCGTCACTCCCGGCAGCGGGGCTGGCTGCGGTAGCCGTCCACCGCTAAAGGCCGGCGGCCATGTCCACGTTTACGATCGATACTGCCACCAGCCGCGCGACGCCTTCGCCCGTCCCCGGCAAGCGAATGACGGTTCCATCGATCCGTGCGCGAAAGGTCGACGGCCGGACCGAACAGCCGATCGTGATGTTGACGGCCTATACGATGCGCATGGCGCAGCTGCTCGATCCGCACTGCGACATGCTGCTCGTCGGCGACAGCCTGGGCCAGGTCATCTACGGCCTTCCGTCCACGATCCCCGTCAGCCTCGACATGATGTGCGCGCATGGCGCTGCCGTCGTGCGCGGAAGCTGGCACGCGCTCGTCGGCGTCGACATGCCCTTTGGTTCTTATGAAGGTTCGCCCGAGCTCGCCTTCGCCTCGGCCTCGCGGATCATGAAGGAAACGGGTTGCGCTGCCGTCAAGCTCGAAGGCGGCGAAGCCATGGCGCCGACGATCGATTTCCTGAGCCATCGTGGAATTCCCGTGATCGGTCATGTCGGCCTGACGCCGCAGGCCGTGAACGTTCTCGGAGGCTATGGGGCTCGTGGAAAAAGCAAGGACGAGGCCGAACATATTGTCGACGACGCACGGGCAGTGGCCGATGCCGGCGCCTTCTGCCTCGTCGTTGAAGGCGTGCTCGAAGATATCGCGACACGCATCGCGCGATCGGTGAATATTCCGGTGATCGGCATCGGAGCGTCCGCCGACTGCGATGGGCAAGTGCTGGTCACCGAGGACATGCTCGGCCTGTTCGAGCGAACGCCTCGCTTCGTGAAACGCTATGACGATATGGCGGGCCGTATCGGGGCGGCGGCCGAGGCCTATGCGAGCGAAGTCAGGTCGCGTTCGTTCCCCGGGGCGGACCAGACATATCGGCCAAAGAGCTAATCGTCATTTGCGTTTCCTGAGTGACGCGCTAGACGAAGCGCCGCCAGCTTCCATTCAGATTTGGTGGGGAAGGAAGCTGCGCCCATGAGGATTTCCAACCGAGCGGACTGAGGCACGTCTTTGGCGCAACCCCCGGATATCAACGATACTTTCGTACGCGAGGTCGATGAGAACCTGCGGCGCGATCAGATTCGCGATTTCGGCAAGAAATATGCGAGCTGGATGATCGTCGGCGTGGTGCTTTTCCTCGTGGCGGCGGGCGCCTTCATTTATTGGCAGAACTACCGGACCCAGCAGTCGGAAAAGCAGGTCGAGCAGCTCTCGCAAATCTACAACGATATCGGTGCCGGCAAGACGAATGCCGCTCCTCAGCAGTTGGATGAACTGTCGAACAGCGGAAGCAAGGCCGTTCGGGCTTCGGCTCTGTTCGCGCGGGCCGCGCTTGCGCTTCAGCAAAACGACACGAAGCTCGCGACTGCCAAATATCGGCAGATCGCGGCCGACAATGGCCTTCCGCAATCCTATCGCGACGCTGCGACCATCCGCCAGACCGCACTCGAGTTCGACTCCCTCAAGCCGGAGGAGGTCATCGCGCGGCTTCAGCCTTTGACCAAGCCTGGGAGCCCCTGGTTTGGAAGTGCCGGCGAGATGACTGCCATGGCACTCATCAAGCAAAACAAGAAGGCCGAGGCGGGCCGCCTCTTCGCCGCAATGGCGCGCGACAAGCAGGTGCCGGAAGAGCTCCGCGCGCGCGCCGTTCAAATCGCCAGTACCCTCGGGGTCGACGCCAGCAGCGAAGTGCCGCTGCTCGCCCAATAGGAATGAAAATGACCAGATCGACGAGTTTCCGGATTGCATTGATGATCAGCGCTGCGCTCGCCGTCAGCGGCTGCGGCGTTTTCAAAAAGGGTGGGCCGAAGACTCCGGTCCTTGGAGAGCGGATTCCCGTCCTCCTGACCGAGGGCGACGTTGAGGTCGACCCCGCGACCGCATCTCTTCCGATGGTTCTACCGGCGCCGGAGGCGAATACGGAATGGAGCCAGTCGGGCGGCAATGCGCAAAAGTCGATGGGCCAGCTCGCGCTTGGGACCCTTGGGCGCGCGTTCCAGGTGCAGGCCGGTCGCGGAAGCAACCTGACAGCTCGCCTCGCGTCGGCACCGGTCGTCGCCAATGGCCGGGTCTACACGATCGACACATTGGGTGCCGTGCGCGCCTTCGATGGGCAAAATGGAGCTCTGCTTTGGGCCAGCCAGACGCCGTATGACGAACGGAACAATACGCCTTCGCTTTATGGCGGCGGCATCGCTTACGACAATGGTTTGATCTACGCGACCAACGGCATCGGGTACGTCGCTGCCATCGATGTCCGTACCGGTGGAATCCTGTGGAAGGTCCGTCCCGGCGGACCGCTGCGTGGCGCTCCCACCGTGTCCAATGGCGCCATATACGTGATGAGCCAGGACAATCAGATTTACTCGCTCAAGCAATCCGACGGTTCGACCAATTGGTCTCAGGCGGCATCGCTCGAAGTGGCTGGCGTTTTCGGATCGGCCTCGCCCGCCGCCGGTCAGGGGACCGTCGTTGCAGGTTTCTCCTCGGGTGAGCTCAATGCTTATCGCTACGAGAACGGCCGAATGGTCTGGCAGGACACTCTCCAGCGTACCAGCATCCGCACGACCGTGTCCTCGCTTTCCGACATTGATGCCGACCCTGTCATCGACAACGGCCAGGTCTTTGCCGTTGGCCAGGGGGGGCGCATGGTTGCGATGGAGCTCAACACGGGTCAACGCATCTGGGAGCTCAACATCGCGGGTATTTCGACCCCTTGGGTTGCCGGCGACTGGGTCTTCGTCGTGACCGACGACGCCAAGCTGATCTGCGTATCCCGCGCAAATGGCCACATCCGCTGGATCAACCAGCTCCCTCAGTTCGGGAAGCCCAAATCGAAGCGCGGCGAAATCGATTATTCGGGCCCGATCCTGGCTGGCAATCGCTTGATCGTCGTCGGCTCCAACGGTGCAATCGTCAACATCGATCCGGTCACCGGTTCTTTCCAAAGTCAGACTCAGTTGAATGCGGGCATCAGCGTGTCGCCGGTCGTCGCCAACTCGACGCTCTACATTTATGACGACGACGGCCGGCTGACGGCCTTCAGATAAGATTGGACCCCTGCCTGGGCGGGGGTAGATGGCAATCATGTCCCTCCCGACCGTTGCGATCGTCGGCCGTCCCAACGTCGGCAAATCGACGCTCTTCAACCGGCTTGTCGGCAAGCGCCTTGCGCTCGTCGATGACCAGCCGGGCGTGACTCGCGACCGGCGTGAAGGCGATGCGAACCTGCTTGGCCTGAACTTCCGCGTCATCGACACCGCCGGGTTCGAAAACGAAGAATCGCATACTTTGCCCGGTAGGATGCGCGCGCAGACCGAAGCGGCCGTGCGCGACGCCGACGCGGCCTTGTTGCTGGTCGACGCGCGCGAGGGTCTCACTCCCCTTGATGAGGAAATCGGGCGTTGGCTTCGGACCGAAACCACGCCGGTCATCGTCGTCGCCAACAAGGTTGAAGGCCGCGCCGCCGAATCTGGAGCGATCGAAGCCTATGCGCTTGGTTTGGGCGAGCCGATCGCGATCAGCGCCGAGCACGGCGAGGGCCTCGCGGATCTTTTCGAAGCGCTCCGACCGCATGTGGAGCACGAGCATTTCCAAGCGGCGGAAGAGGACGATGCAGCGCGACCGCTTCATCTTGCGGTCGTCGGCCGTCCGAATGCGGGCAAGTCGACGCTCGTCAATCGCATGTTGGGCGAGGAAAGGATGATCACCGGCCCCGAGGCCGGGATTACTCGCGATTCCATCAGCCTCGACTGGGACTGGAACGGTCATCCAGTGCGGCTCGTCGACACAGCGGGCCTCAGGAAGCGCGCGAAGGTCGACGACAAGCTCGAACGGCTGTCCGCGGCGGATACTCGCCGGTCAATCGATTATGCGGAGGTGGTTGTCCTTCTGCTCGATGCGACCCGAGGTCTCGAGGCGCAGGACCTCCGGATCGCAAGCCAGGTGATCGAGGAGGGCCGCGCGTTGGTCCTGGCGCTCAACAAATGGGATGTCGCCGAAAATGCCTCGTCGCTGTTCAACGGCGTGAAGGCTGCGCTCGCCGAAGGACTGGCGCAGCTCAAGGACGTTCCTTTGCTCACCGTTTCGGCGAAGACGGGCAAGGGCGTGGATATGATCTTGCAAGTCGCCTTTGAGCTGCGTGAGGCGTGGGACCGTCGCGTGCCGACCGGCGAGCTAAACCGCTGGTTCGAGCATGCGATCGAGGCCAACCCGCCGCCGGCGCCAAAAGGGAAGCGCATCAAGCTTCGCTACATTACACAAGTGAAAACCCGCCCGCCGAGCTTCGTCGTCTTCGGCAATCGCACGGATGAGCTCCCCGAAAGCTATCGGCGCTATCTGTTGAACGCCTTACGCCGCGACTTGAAGCTGGGTGCAGTTCCCATGCGGCTGGACTTTCGTGGGCGGGGCAATCCGTTCGATCGCCAGAGATCCGGGTCGCGCTAAGCCAAATTTTACCCTTTTCCGGCTACCAGTCGGAACAGTGAGATTATGCCCGAGTGGATCGGGCCGGGGATTGAGCATTGGACGACGGGCTGCCGGATATCGTCGATTGGGCGCTTTTCGAGAAGAATCGCGCGGAGCTGGGACCGGGTTTTATCCGGATCCTCAGCTATTTCCGCGAGGATGGAGCAAAATCGCTCGCCCAGATCGAACAGGCAATGCGCGAGGAGAATACGACCGCGCTCGTCATTCCCGCGCACACAATCAAGGGCGAAGCGCGCCAACTCGGCGCGGAGCCGCTGGCCAAGATCGCCGAGCTCATCGAATCAACGGCCCGGCTGTGCATCGAGACCCACCAATTCCCTAACGAGCTGATCGCGAGCGTCGTCGAACTTCGCAAATTGTTCACTCAGACCGTTGAGCTGTTCGATAAAGCGACCAACCCCCTGGTGTCGCGGCAGCAAGGACCGGCCGGCTTCGGCCGCAAGGTCAACAACCAGGGTTTCGGACGGATTTAGTCCTTCGCCGGCTCGCTTTGCAGCTGGACATAATTCTGCAGGCCCATCCGGGCGATCATCTCGAACTGCTGTTCCAGCGTGTCGATATGCTGCTCCTCATTCTCGAGGATTTCCGAGAAGAGGTCCCGTGACACGTAATCCTTGACCTTCTCGCAATGCGCAATCGCGCCCTTGAGCTGGTTCAGCGCTTGAAGCTCCAGCTCCATGTCGCCCCGCAGGATCTCTTCGACATTCTCGCCGATGTGAAGCCGGTCCAGCTTCTGGAAGTTGGGTAGGCCGTCGAGGAACAATATGCGCTCGGCGAGCCGGTCCGCATGCTTCATCTCGTCGATGGATTCCGATCTTTCGAATTCTGCGAGCTTGTGGACGCCCCAATTATCGAGAAGCCGATAGTGCAGCCAATATTGATTGGTCGCGGTGAGCTCATTCTTGAGCGCTTCGTTGAGCAGCCCGATGACCTTGGGGTCGCCTTTCATCCCGGTCTCTGTCTCGTCGCCGAAGGCCGATGCGCTGTGGGGACTAAAGCGTCAAGTCAGGCGACGGCGCGGAGGTGCGGGCGCTTACCGGATTCCTCCTCGATGATTTCCTGCGCATAATCGAGGCAGCAGCCGCACTGCGGTTCGCAATCGTAATGAGCATAGGCGGCTTCGGGCGTGCGGGCGCCCTTCCGCGCCGCCTCGCGGACCTCGTTTTCGGTGATGGCATTGCAAACGCAGACGATCATGGAACGCATATATCGATAATGCGACTTATTCGCAAGACGGAGCCGTTGCTATCACCTTTGAAAGTAAGCTTTCCTCGGTCCGCCGAGAGGACTAAAGGCCGCTCCGCTTCTGGAGTCGAAGGGAGCGTATCATGAGCGTTGCGATCATAGCTCTCGCCCTTGCCGCCGCGGCGGCCGAGGAACACGGACCATATTGCGAAGTCCAGGGAGACAAGCTCGTTCCGACAGGTCAGGTGTCGGCCGAGAAGATGGACTGGTACAACAGCGACAAGCCCGTCGTTTTCAGCAAGAAGAAGTACATCAAGTACGGGATGCCGCAGATCATGGGCATCGACGATCTGCAATATTGGCAGACGAAGGATAAGGTGCCCGTGATGCTCAAGGCAGGCGGAAATTACCGCGACATCATCTACGTCCAATCCTCGACCACGCTCTGCGAATTTCAGCCGTACCGGATCGTGAAATAGGCCTCTAGCGAGACTTCCGCTTCATCAGCTTGAGGCCGGACCACGTCGCATCGACGGCGCAGACCTTCACGTCGACGAGGCCCATCGGCAGGCAGACATCGCGGACCACGTCTTCGGTGACGTCGGTCCGGACCTTCGACGCCTTCTTGGGCCAGCTGACCCAGATGAAGCCGGAGGGTGCAAGCAGCGGCAGGAGTTGATGAAGGTTGCTTTCCAGCGCCGCCCGCCCTGTGATGAAGACGTGCGCGGCATCGATCGGAGCTTCGGGACCGTCCAGCAGCTGAAGTAGCAGTCCCTCCGCCTCAATCTCCTCGCGAGCGCTCGCCGGCATTCCGTCCCACCAAACGCGCATGCCGTCCTTGAGCGACAGTTTTTTCGCCAGCGGCGTTCCGGAATAGCCCGCGGTCATTGCTCGAATAAGACGCCCAGGCGTTCGGCCTGTTCTTGAAGCCGTTTGTCGTGGGTCAGCAGGCGGCCCTCCGGCAAAGCCCGTGCCGATGCGAGCAAATGTGCATCGACATAGCCGATGCCCGTGCCCGCCAGATCCGCCGACGAGATCAATTCATGGACGTCCGCGGGCGACACCAATGGCCCGCTCGGCAAATCGAGAAGCTCATCGATGACGGGATCTTGCTTCGGAAGACCGCTCAAAAGCAGCTCCCCCAACACGCTCGAATGAAGCAGGCCCAACTTGTTCTCGAGCAGTGCGGGAATCGCGGTGTCCCGACCCCGGAAGTGATCAATCCAGGCGGACGTGTCGATGACGATCATTCAGGCGGGAAGCGTCGCCTTGGCGGCGCAACAAGATTTGGATAGGCTCCCTTCATTCGTGCCAAGCGACGACCCGCCTCGCGCTGTCGCATTTCTTCGAGAGCACGTCGCACAAGGGCATTGGTTTCGCGCACGCCCGTGTATTCACGGAGGTCGTCTAGGACGTCATCGTCAAGATTGAGCGTCGTGCGCATGCATCATTGATAGCATCAATTGATGCTGCCTTCAATGCATCACAACTCCGGCGGCAGCTCGTCGCCCATCAGGTTGGGGAAGAAGCCCTCATGCGCTGCGCGGAGGACTTCGAGGCTGACCGATTGCGTGCCGCCGCGATCGACCAGGTCGAAGACGAGCGCGTTTCCGCCCGTCGTTCCGATCGGCACGGCAAATAATTGCGCTTCATTCGCCAGAGCCCGCACGCGATCCGGATCACGCGTGGTAACCACGTAGCGACCTTGGTCCTCGCCGAACAGGATCGCGCCGGGGTTGGGAATTTGCGCAACGACGGTCATGGTCATGCCGATATTGCCGGCCAGCGCCATTTCGGCGGCCGTAACGGCCGCGCCGCCGTCCGAGCAATCATGGACAGCGGTGACGAGGCCTTCAACGATGAGTCGGCGGATGCATTCGCCCGCGCGCTTCTCGGCGGCAAGGTCGACTGCCGGCGGCGTGCCTTCGCGGCGGCCGTGGATGACCTCCAGCCAGAGTGACTGGCCGACGTGGCTGTCGCTATGGCCGATGAGGATGAGTTGCTCGCCCTCCGCCTTGAATCCGATCGTCGCGCTCTTCTCCCAATCCGCAAGCAATCCCACCCCGCCGATCGCGGGGGTCGGGAGAATGGCGAGGCTCGACCCATCCTCATTCTTGGTTTCGTTGTAGAGGCTGACGTTGCCGCTCACGACCGGAAAATCGAGCGCGCGGCAGGCTTCGGCCATACCTTCGACACAGCCCACGAACTGGCCCATGATTTCGGGCCGCTGCGGGTTACCGAAGTTCAGGCAGTTGGTGATGGCCAGAGGCTTTGCTCCGACCGCGCAGAGATTGCGATAGGCTTCGGCAACCGCCTGTTTCCCGCCATCGTACGGGTCAGCGTAGCAATAGCGCGGCGTGCAATCAGTGGTAATCGCCAGCGCCTTTTTCGAGCCATGGATGCGCACCACCGCCGCATCGCCGCCGGGCCGCTGCACCGTGTCCGCGCCGACCGACTGGTCATATTGCTGCCAAACCCACCGCCGCGATGCGATGTTGGGCGATGCCATCAGCTTCAACAGGTCCGCCGCAATGTCGCCGCTCTCGGGAATGTCGGTCAGCGGCTCCTGTGCCTTCGGGATCGCATAAGGTCGCTCGTAAAGCGGCGCCTCGTCCGCGAGCGGCCCCAGCGGAATGTCGCAGACGACCTCGCCGTTGAACTCGAGCACCATGTGGCCCGTGTCGGTCACCTCGCCAATGACCGCAAAGTCCAGCTCCCACTTGCGGAAGATCGCTTCGGCCTCGGCTTCGCGGCCGGGCTTCAGGACCATGAGCATGCGTTCCTGGCTTTCGGAAAGCATCATCTCGTACGGCGTCATGCCCTCTTCGCGGCACGGCACCTTGTTCATGTCGAGCCGGATTCCGGCGCCGCCCTTCGATGCCATCTCGACCGATGAGCTGGTGAGTCCGGCGGCTCCCATGTCCTGGATGGCGACGATCGCGTCCGTCGCCATCAGCTCGAGACAGGCCTCGATCAGCAATTTCTCGGTGAACGGATCGCCGACCTGCACGGTCGGGCGTTTCTCGTCGCTGTCCTCATCGAAGTCGGCGCTGGCCATGGTCGCGCCGTGGATTCCGTCACGGCCGGTTTTCGATCCGACGTAAACGATCGGATTTCCGATGCCCGTGGCCGCCGAGTAAAAGATCTTGTCGGTCTTCGCGACCCCGACCGTCATCGCATTGACGAGGATGTTCCCGTCATAAGCTTCGTCGAAATTCACCTCGCCGCCGACGGTGGGTACGCCGACGCAATTGCCGTAACCGCCGATCCCGGCGACCACGCCCGCGACGAGGTGACGCGTCTTCGGATGATCCGGGCGACCGAAACGCAGTGCATTCATGTTCGCCACCGGCCGGGCGCCCATCGTGAACACATCGCGCAAAATTCCGCCGACGCCCGTCGCCGCACCCTGGTAGGGTTCGATGTATGAAGGATGGTTGTGGCTCTCCATCTTGAAGATCGCGGCGTCGCCGTCGCCAATATCGATGACGCCCGCATTTTCGCCCGGGCCCTGGATCACCCACGGTGCTTCCGTCGGCAGTTTCTTCAGATGGATACGCGAGCTTTTGTAGCTGCAATGTTCCGACCACATGACCGAGAAGATGCCGAGCTCGACGAGGTTGGGCTCGCGGCCGAGCGCCTTGAGGATGCGCTGATATTCTTCATCGCTGAGCCCATGTTCGGCGACGGTTTCGGGGGTGATGCGGGAAGCTTCGAGCACGTCCATGCGGCGCGCCTTAGCGTTGTCGGCGAAGCGCCGCTAGCGCTCGACCGGCCGGTTTGGAGCGACTCCGGTAACGGCGGTAAGAAGCGCGCGGGGGCGGGACTCGCGAAGGAGACCGGCAATGGTGAACCCAATTCCCGAAGGCTATCGCAATGTGAACGTCATCCTGACGGTAGATGACGGCGCGAAGGCGATCGATTTCTACAAGCAGGCTTTCGGTGCGCGCGAGATTTCGCGTCTGCCGATGGGCGACAAGATCGGCCACGCCGAGCTGCAGATCGGCGACACCCGGATCATGCTCAACGACGAATTCCCGGATCACGGCAACCTTGGCCCGAACTCACGCGGCGGAACGACGGTCGGCCTCATCATCTACACCGACAATGTCGACACGGCCTTCAAGAAGGCCGTTGAGGCTGGCGGCAAGGAAACCATGCCGGTCCAGGATCAATTCTGGGGCGACCGGATGGGAACTTTGACGGACCCATTTGGACACAAGTGGAGCATCGCGACGCATGTCGAAGATGTGTCGCCCGAAGAATTCCCGGCGAGGATGGCCGCTTCGCAACAGCAGCAGCAATCGCAGCCCGAAACAGTCTGAACGTATTAGATGTCGTGGCGAAGGTATTTTTCGCCTGACATGATGAGCGTTTGCGGCCTTCCGTCGATATAATCGGAGAAGGCCGCGCGCTCTGGAGTCCAGCTGTCCTCGCCGATCCGCCACATATTGTCGGCCGTCGGGACTAAAGGCGTGTCCGTGCCAAGCCAAAGCTTTCCTCCCCGCTCGACCACGCGGAACGTGCCGAACCAGGGATTGTCATTGACGTAGCGCCCGGCCAGCCGGGCGAGTGCGGGGTCGGCCCTGGAGACTATTGGGGTAGAACCTTCGCGAACAAAGGTCCTGGGTCCCCAGTTGACCGCGATCACCCTGCCTTGCTGCCGCTCGAACATGAACACGTAATCGCGGAACTGCGGATGCGTCGTATGGAATATTTCGCCGCCCCAGGGCTGAAGCTGGCCGCTCTCGCCATTTGCGATCAAAGTCAGAGGCTCGCCGCTCGCGACGGTGAGGGCGACGCCCGGACCCGAATAACGGCCCACGTAAGCCGAAGCATTGGGGAGAGGAGGCTCGAGCGGCGGAGGCGCGGGGATCGGTCGTCCTGCTATCGCGTCCGCCATTGCATCGACGGCGAACCTCGTGAGCAATCGAGGCCGGTAGTCGGCGAAGGCCGTGATCGTCGAACTTGCGAAGGCGCCGACTCCGCTCGCTGTATCGATATGGAATGACGACGAGAAACTCAGCATCCCCCCTGTGTGATGGACGTAGGTTCGCGGGCCGTTGGTGACCTGCATCAAGCCGTTTCCGTAGGACATGCCCGGCGTGTCGCTGGGCACGAAGTGATGGGTGAATGCGGTCGCCTGTTGCGGACCAAGCCCAAGGCCGCCGCGGCCCTGCACGGCGTTGGCGAGCGAACGAAGGAAGCGATTCATCTCATCCGCGGTCGATGCGACGCTTCCGGCGCCGAAGGTCACGTCGACCCATGAAGCCGGAGCAAGCGCGGCTCCCCGAGCATAAGGAATGGCGTTGTTTTCGGCTTCGTAGCCTTGCGCGTAGAGCGCGCGATCGGCAGCGATGATCGCTCCGCGGCTCCGTGTCATTCCCAGTGGCCGCAGGACTCGTTCCTCGATCAACTGCCGAAGCGGCTTGCCGCCGAGATGCTCTGCGAGATTGCCGAGAATATGGTACGCCGTGTTCGAATAATGCCAATGCGCGCCCGGTGCGTAAGACGTCCAGAGGCCGCCGGCAGGGAAGGTTGGTGCATCGGACGGAAGACCCGCGACATGGTCGAGCAAGTGCTGGACCTGAATGCTATTGCCTCGGGGCAGCGGGATTTCCGGAAACACCGTGCTCAGCCGGTCGGTGAGTTTCAGTCTTCCTTCGGCTGCGAATTGGTGGATGACAGTTGAAGTCATCGACTTGCTGATCGATCCGATCTGGAAAAGCGTTTCCGGACCGATAGGTCTTTGCCCTTCGAGATCGGCAATGCCGAAGTTCAGGACAGTCTCGAAGCCGTTCGGGGCCGTTACCCCCAATGTCATTCCCGGCAGCGTGAAATGCCGCCGGTGAGCTTCTCCATAGGCGCGGATCGCATCGATCGCGCCACTGAACGCTGACTGCTGCGCGAATGCGGGCCCGGCGAACTGCCCGGCGAAGGCAGCGCTCAAGGCACCAGTCGTGAATCCGCGCCTGCTGACCTGCATCGACTGGCGGCGGTCGAAGATCAGGCTTTGCAGCTCGTCGAAGCGTGGCCCGTCCGCACCACAATGATGCTCGGGCCCGCAGCGTTTCCAGTCACCGTATAGCCGCCGCCGGTCATCGGCTTGCCCGGTTCAGCCGCGACAACCTTCGTCGGATTGCCGTTCGGGTCGCTGCGAACGTTCGCCGTCTTGTCGTCCGACATCCAGTCGACATAAGCGACGCTGTTGTCGGCACAACGATAGACTTTGCTCGCGGCGATCGAGGGCGGGAGCTGCACAGCGGCATTCGCGGCTGCATTTGCAGCACCGTCGCCCTCGCCTTCGGGCCCGGCGACAATGTTGTGGTTCTCCTTGCTGCAGCCGGCTAGCGCTGCGGCAGCGGCAAGGCAGAGGATCAGTGGCTTGCGAGTCATAGCGTCAGGGCCTTGCGCGGCTAGGCCGCCAGCCGTCAAGTGCGCATGCTTGCATGTTGTCGAAACGAGACATAGCTTCGTCGATGCAATGCCATATCAGGCCGGCAGCAGCGCACAGCGTATCCGCATCGGCCTGACCGGGCTTGGAATCGCGTTCCTCATTGTCCTCCTCGCCTCGGCGATCAGCCGATCCAGCCGTTCGGATAATGTGACAAACGCGGTGCAGCAGGCCGCGATGAATGAGCCCAGTGAGCCTTTGGCGGAGCTCGGAGTCGCACCGGGTGCATCGAGCACGAACGCCAGTACCAACAGCAGCAAGAAATGACTCGCGCGCGTTGGCGCGTGCCAGCGCTGGCCGTCGCGGTCATCTTGGCGGCTGCGGTGGCTTTTGCCGTGGTCAGTCGGCCGCCGGCATCCCTGCCGGCGCGGCCACCGTCCCAGCGTCCGGCGCTTCTCCTGCTTACCAGCCTTCCATTGATGTTCGGCGAGCAGTTCTCACTCAAGGGCGGCTCGCCAGCGCTGGCGGCGCTTGAGACTCGCTACCGCGTCGTCCCGATCAGCGTGACCGACGATTCCGATCTCGCCAAGGGACAAATCCTCCTCATGGCGCATCCGCTGGCGCAACCGCCGGAAGACCTGGTCGCGCTTGATGGGTGGGTACGGCGTGGAGGCCGGGTCATGCTGCTCGCGGATCCAATGTTGGAATGGCCGAGCGAACTTCCGCTCGGCGACCCCCTGCGGCCTCCGCCGATGTTCATGGACACCGGCCTCCTCGCGCATTGGGGCTTGAGGCTCGATGCGCCCGATGAGCGCGGTCCCGCCGGCCGCGAGCTTGGCGGATCGAGCGTCCGGACGCTTTCGCCGGGGGCGCTGTTCGGAGGTTGCGAAATCGGCCACGATCGCCTGGTCGCCCATTGCGCAATCGGCAAGGGCAAGGCGACGATCGTGGCTGACGCCGACCTGCTCGACGTCCAGCACGTGGACCAGGGCCGAACCCGAAACCTCGACGCGCTGCTGAGGGAATTGGCGATTCTTGAACGGGGATGATTCTCGTGCGAGTCGATAGACAACAGACTTATCCACAGATGGGAAAGGCCGGCCGAATATCGTCGAGCGCGTCTCGACTGGGCGTCGAAAGGCGCAGAAATCCGGGATTTTCCGGCTTTACCCATGAAATCCCATAAAATCCCATTGTATCCCGCACGCCGTTGAGTTACCAACACAGGCTGTAGCGCGGGGGCAGACCCTTAGATTCGAACCTGACGCGGTGCGTGTGACGACGCGCATCCGCGAGCGGTGGCCTGCGCGCTGCGAACGGGGAGTGTTTGGGCGTGGCGCTAGAGCATCTGTTTCAGGGCAGCGCACTGAACGCGGTCGATGCAAAGGGCCGCGTATCCATCCCGTCATTCCTGCGCAGCGTCATCGAGCGCCGCGGCGATGCCCGGACAATCACCCTTGCGAAGCACGAAGCCTTCCCCTGCCTCAGCGCATATGATCCCGCCTACGCCGCATTGAAGCATTCCAAGCTCGAGCGCCTGCTCGAGAAAGAAGAGACGAACCCCGACGCGCAGCTCGAATATCAGCAACGCAACCTGATGGCCTTCGCCGCCACCGAAGAGGTGCCATACGACAGCTCGGGACGGATCCTCTTCCCGCCGATGATGCGCCGCAAAGGCCAGATCGGCGACCTCGCCTTGTTCCTCGGCACGGGCGAGACGTTCCAGATCTGGAACCCGCAGCTGCTGCTCGACGACAAGCGCATTCCAGAAGACCTCAAGGACATTGCCCGCTTCCGCCTCGAAGAGAGGGGGGCCTCGTCATGACCAGCATCGGCACCAAAACGGCCCCACATGTGCCGGTGCTGGTCGGCGAGGTGATCGCCGCGCTCGCCATTCGCGAGGGCGAGACGGTCGTGGACGGCACTTTCGGAGCAGGCGGCTACACGCGCGCCATGCTCGGGGCGGGGGCGGGGCGAGTGATCGGCTTCGATCGCGACCCCGACGCGATCGAGGAAGGGCGAAAGCTCGTCCCGGACCCCCGCCTGAATTTGATCAACGAACGCTTCAGCCAGATGGACCGAGTATTGGCTGAACGGGGCATCGAGCAGGTCGACGCAATTGCGCTCGACATCGGAGTTTCCTCGATGCAGCTCGATCGAGCGGACCGCGGCTTTTCCTTCTCGGCCGACGGTCCGCTCGACATGCGCATGAGCCGTTCCGGGCTCACCGCCGCTGAATTCCTCAACGAGGCCGATGAGGCCGAGATCGTCCGCATCCTCAAGGATTATGGAGAAGAGCCGCGTGCCCGCGCCATTGCCAGGGCGATCGTCGCATCGCGCCCGGTCGAGCGGACAAGCGAGCTGGCGGCGATCGTAAGGCGCGCCGCCGGCTTCCGTCCGGGCCAGAAAAGCGACCCCGCCACGCGCACGTTCCAGGCGATCCGAATTCACCTCAACGCCGAGCTGGACGAGCTTCAGGAAGGCCTCGAGGCGGCGGAGCGCGCCTTGAAGCCCGGCGGGCGCCTGGCCGTCGTCACATTTCACAGTCTCGAGGACCGCATCGTGAAGCGCTTCTTCCGCGAGCGCAGCGGAGGGAATCCGACCGGCTCGCGTCACCGTCCCGCGCTTGTCGACCCGAACGAACCGACGTTCGAGCGGATCGCCAAGCCGGTATCCCCGACGGAGCGCGAGCTGGCCGGGAACCCTCGCGCCCGATCGGCGCGCCTGAGGAGTGCGGTCCGAACATCAGCTCCTGCGTGGAAGGGAAGCCTGCAATGAGCTCGCGTAGTTTCCGTTCGGTCTTCATGGTCGCGAGTTGCGCGGGGGCCGCTTTGGGCTGCTACCTCGTGTCGCTGCGCGTGGCATCGGAACGCGCATCGCTCGAAGACGTCGAAACCCAGATCGTCTCGACGCAGCGCGACATTCGCTTGCTTCAGACCGAGATCGGCACGCGCGGCCGGCTTGCCCAGCTCGAGCGGTGGAACGTCAAGGTGCTCGCGCTTTCTGCGCCCGCAGCAGACCAGTTTCTCAACGGCAGCTTCGAGCTTGCAAAGCTGACGCAGCCGCAACGCAAGGTCGATTTCCAGGCTCCAGTGGTGCTTGCGTCGGCTCCCAGGCCCGAGCGGAGGCCGGTATTGATCGGCGAAGAATCGACCGACGATGCCGGCGTCGCGACGACGCCAGCCAATTTGCTTCATGAAGCCAGCCTCAAGACCGAGACGCGCGAGGTCCCGGCAGCGGCGCCCGTCAATCTACCCCGGACGGACGCCAAAACATCCACGGACAAACCGGCGGCGGCGGCAAAACCGGCGGATAAGAAGTCCGTGGATAAGCTGGGCCTCGCGGCCGCCAAGCCGACGAAATCGGCAACCGAAAAGAAAACGGTGGATAAGGTCCTCGCTCAGCCCGCGAAGCCGGTGACAAAGCTCGTTCGGATTGCGAAGACCGATCCGCTTGCACCGCTTCCGGTGAAGCATTCGTCCAAGGCGTCCAAGGAAACAGCTTCGGCACAATGAACGCACCGTCGCCCGCTCTCGTCGCGCCTCGGCCCGAGCGGCTTCGACTGGTCGGCCAGCGCCGTCAAATCCTCGCGATAATGCACCAGCGCCTGATGTTCGGCATGCTGGTCTATGCCGGGATCGTCGCTCTGATTGCGCTGCGCGTTCTCTGGCTTGCGGCCTTCGGCGACCACGCCGGACGGACCCAGGGCCTGACGAGCCTCATTCCCGATCGCGGCGACATCGTGGATCGGGACGGGGAGCCGCTTGCACGCACGATCGACGCGTGGACCATTGCCGTCCACCCGAACAAGGTGATCGGCGACAAGCTTGCGCTTGCCCAGCAGCTCGCTCGGCTGATGCCGGAATATAGCGCGGAGCAATATTTCGCGCTCCTCCGCTCCAACAAGCCGTTCTTCTATCTTCGGCGCCGCGCGGCCCCGGCACTTGTCGAAGCGGTGAATGCACTTGGCGAGCCGGGGCTCGCGATCGAGCGTGAGCCGGATCGTCTTTATCCGCAGACGAGCCTTGCCGCCCACGTCCTCGGCTACACCGACATCGACGGTCATGGTGTCGCGGGAATGGAGCGCGCCTTCGACGCTCAGCTGTCGAACATCGCGACGCGAGGCGAACCGTTGACGCTTTCAATCGACAGCCGGGTCCAGCAGGCGCTCGAGCATGAGCTCAGCGACGCGATGACGACCTTCTCCGCGATCGGAGCGGCGGGTGTCATCATGGACGTGCACACGGGCGAAGTGCTGGCGATGACCTCCCTGCCCGAGGTCAATCCCAATGCGCCCGGCGCAGCGAGTCCCGATGCCCGGTTCAATCGTGCGACGCAGGGCGTCTACGAACTCGGATCGACGTTCAAGCCGTTCACCGTCGCCATGGCCATGGACAGTGGAGTCATCCGGAGTTTCGGCCAACAATATAATTGTCCCGAGGTTTTGCCGGCCTATGGGCATCTTGTGCACGACACCCACCCGTTCGGCCGGGTCTGCACGGTCGCGGAGATCATGGAGGAAAGCTCGAATATCGGGACGGCCCAGATCGCCGATCAGCTGGGTGCCGAGCGGCAGAAGCAATGGCTCACGAAGATGGGCTTCACCGGAACCGTTCCAATCGAACTCAAGGAACGCGG
Source organism: Sphingomicrobium sp. (assembly GCA_035536015.1). Classification (GTDB taxonomy): domain Bacteria; phylum Pseudomonadota; class Alphaproteobacteria; order Sphingomonadales; family Sphingomonadaceae; genus Sphingomicrobium. The sequence goes on along the minus strand of DATLOY010000047.1, from coordinate 4,766 downwards.
CCGGGCGCTGACGCCGGGCTCACGCTGGGGACCGTTCGAGACAATGACCGTCGGTTTCGGCCAGGGAATCGCGGTCGCTCCAGTACATTTGGCGATGGGCTATGCGACCCTGTTCAACGGCGGCGTCTATCATCCGCCGACCTTGCTCAAGATCGGTCCCGGCCATCCGCTTCCGCCGGGCAAGCGCGTCTTCAGCGAGGAGACGAGCTACAAGATGCGCGCGCTCCTCCGGCTCGTCGTCATGAAGGGCACGGGCAAGCGGGCGGACGCGCCGGGCTACCGCGTCGGAGGGAAGACCGGCACAGCACAGAAGCTGATCAACGGGCACTATAGTCAGACCATCAACATCACGAGCTTCGCCGGTGTGTTCCCCATGGACGAACCCCGTTATGTGGTCGTCGTGATGCTCGATGAACCGAAGGCGACCCCGGAAACGTTCGGTTTCACCACGGCCGGCTGGAACGTCGCGCCAGTGGTGAGCCGGACGATCAGCCGGATCGCGCCGATGCTCGGCGTCCAACCGAACATGAATCGCGAGCCGGACATGAGCCAGGTGATGCCCTTCGTTCACGAAACGAAGGAGTAAGACCCTCGGTGCGGCTACGCGACCTCGCGAAGGTGGATTCGGATTCAAAGGTGACCGGCTTTGCCATCGACCATCGTAAGGTGGAGCGCGGCAGCGTCTTCGGCGCGTTCAAGGGCACCGTGTTCAACGGCGAGGACTTCATTCCCGAAGCCGTGACCCGCGGAGCCATAGCGGTCGTCGCGCGCCCCGACGCTCACGTCGAAAACGTGCCGCACCTGGCTGACGCACAACCGCGCCGCCTGTTCGCCGAGCTCGCGGCCAAATTCTACGCGCCTTACCCCGACACGATCGTCGCGGTGACTGGGACCAACGGCAAGACATCCACCGTCGAGATGACGCGGCAGATCTGGCGAATGATGGGGCACCGGTCCGCATCGATCGGAACGCTCGGCGTCACCACTTCCGACGACCAGGTGAAGACCGGGCTGACGACGCCCGACATCGTGACGTTCCTTCACAACATGGCCGGCCTGAAGCGCATGGGCATCAGCCACGTCGCCTATGAAGCGTCGTCGCACGGGCTCGACCAGCATCGTGCGGAAGGCGTTCCGCTGGCGGCCGCGGCCTTCACCAATTTCAGCCGCGACCACCTCGATTATCACCCGACCATGGAGGCCTATTTCGAAGCCAAGATGCGGCTGTTCGATGAGCTGCTTCCGGCCGGGAAGCCGGCCGCGATCTGGACCGACGATCCGAAATCCGGCGAAGTGATCGATCGGGCGCGGAAGCGCGGACATGAGGTCCTGACCATCGGCCGCAAAGGCGAGACGATCCGGCTGGTCGAACAATCGACGACCGCGCTCGGTCAGACGCTTCAGCTGGAACATGGCGGCAAATCCTACCGCCTCGCTTTGCCGCTGATCGGCGCCTACCAGGCCTCGAACGTGTTGACCGCGGCCGCGCTCGTGCTGGCGACCGGGGGCGGGTGGAGCGAAATCTTTTCCGCGATGCAGCGGGTCTCACCGGTTCGAGGCCGGCTCGAGCGTGCGGTGATCAGCCGTGCGGGCGTTCCCGTTTACATCGATTACGCCCATACCCCCGATGCTCTCGAAGCCGCGATCGCAGCGCTAAGGCCGCATGTCGAAGGACGGCTGATCACGGTGTTTGGCGCGGGCGGTGACCGCGACCAGGGCAAGAGGCCGGAGATGGGCGCCGTCGCCGCGCGATTGTCGGACGTCGTCATCGTCACGGACGACAATCCGCGCGGTGAGGATCCGGCGACCATCCGTTCGGCGATCATGGCCGGAGCGCCCGGCGCGACCGAAGTCGGCGGGCGGCGCGAGGCGATTGCCGAAGCGATCCGAATCGCCAGGGCGGGCGACATCATCCTCGTCGCCGGCAAGGGCCATGAGACGGGCCAGATCGTCGGCGACCGGGTGCTTCCCTTCGACGATGCGCTGGTGGCCCGCGAGTGCGCGTCGTGAGCGCGCTCTGGAACTCCGACGAAATCGTCCAGGCGACCGGCGGATCGGCGAGCGAGCCGTTCGAAGTCATCGGCGTGACCTTCGATAGCCGCGAGGTCGAGCCGGGCTTTCTCTTCATTGCGATGCCGGGCACAGTCCATGACGGGCACAAATTCGTCGAACAGGCCTTTGCCGCCGGAGCCGCCGGAGCCATCGTTTCGCAACCCGTCGAGGGGCCGCACGTCCTCGTCGAGGATACTGCCGCGGCGCTCGAGGCGCTCGGGCGGGCTGCACGCGAGCGGTGCCAGGCGACGATCTTCGGAGTCACCGGCTCGGTCGGAAAGACGAGCACGAAGGAAGCGCTCTACGCCGCGCTCGATCGCTACGCGCCGGGCAAGGTCCACCGTTCGGTCAAGAGCTACAACAACCACACGGGCGTGCCGCTGAGCCTCGCGCGGATGCCGCGCGACGTTCGCTTTGCGGTCCTTGAAATGGGGATGAACAACAGGGGCGAGATCGCGGCCCTCACCCGCCAGGTCCGTCCGCACGTCGCGATCATTACGGCCATCGCTCCCGCGCACATCGAGAATCTCGGCTCCGAACAAGCGATCGCCGATGCCAAGGCCGAGATCTTCGAGGGGCTGGAGCCGGGGGGCGTCGCCATCGTTCCGAACGACAGCGAGTATCGCGACCGGCTCGTGAAGGCAGCGCGCCGGCGTGCCGAACAGATCATCACATTCGGCGGCGGCGATGCGGACGTTCATGCCATCCACGCCGTTTCAGCCGAAGGCGGCGGAAGCCTGATCAGCGCCGGCCTGCTCGAGCGCGAGCTGACGTTTACCATCTCGCAGCGCGGCGATCATTGGGTCTCGAATTCGCTTGCGGTGCTGGCGGCTGTCGAGGCCGTCGGTGCGGATGTCGCCATCGCCGGACTCGCGCTGGCCGATCTCGGCGGCCTGAAGGGCAGGGGCGCGCGTCACCTCGTCCAGATCGGCGACGGCGAGGTGCTGGTGATCGACGAAAGTTACAACGCCAATCCCGCGTCGATGACCGCGACGTTGAAGAGCTTCGGCGAGGAGCGCGACGTCAAGCGGCGGATCGCGGTGCTGGGGCCGATGCGCGAGCTTGGCGAGCATAGCGCCGCGCTCCACGCGGCACTCGCCCCGGCGGTGCTCGGCGCTAACATCGATTGCCTGATCCTGCTCGGCGAGGAGATGAAGCCGCTGGCGGAGCAGGTCGTCGGCAAGCTTGCGCTCGATCTTGCCGACGACGTCGACGACGCGACCGACACTTTGATGCGGACTCTCCATCCGGGGGACGCGGTGCTGGTGAAGGCATCCAATTCGGTCGGGCTTGCGAAACTGGTCGAACGCGTCGCAGGGGGCTTGGCATGCTCTACGTGATCGCCGACCAGCTCGGCTTCCCCGGCATCCTGAACCTCATCCGCTACATCAGCTTTCGCGCGGGTGCGGCGAGCGCGACGGCGCTGCTCATCGGGCTTTTGCTGGGTCCGAAGTTCATCGGCTGGTTGCGCACGACCCAGGGGAAGGGCCAGCCGATCCGCGCCGACGGTCCGCAGAGCCACCTCGCCAAGCGCGGCACGCCGACGATGGGCGGCCTCCTGATCCTCATCGCCGTCATCGTCTCGGTCCTGTTGTGGATGAACCTCACGAACCCTTATGTCTGGGCCTGCCTGCTGGTTACGGCGGGGTTCGGGCTAATCGGCTGGCTCGATGATTACGACAAGGTCAAGAAGGCGCACCACGCGGGCCTGTCGGGCAGGACGCGGCTGGCGCTCGAGTTCGTGATCGCAGGCGTGGCGACCTGGATCATCGTCCATTTCGGGACGACCAACCTCTACATCCCGTTCAAGCAGGGCCCGCTGCTCGACCTCGGTTATTTCTACATCTTTTTCGGCGCGTTCGTGATCGTCGCGTTCGGAAATGCGGTGAACCTGACCGACGGCCTCGACGGGCTTGCAACGATGCCGGTGATCATCGCATCGATCGCGTTCCTCCTCATCTCCTACCTCGTCGGAAACGTGAAGTTCGCGACCTATCTCGGCATCCCGCACGTGCTCGGCGTCGGTGACCTCACCGTGCTGTGCCTCGCGATCGTGGGGGCCGGCCTCGCCTTTCTCTGGTTCAACGCGCCGCCCGCTGCAGTCTTCATGGGGGACACGGGCAGCCTCGCGCTCGGCGGAGCGCTCGGGGCCATCGCGGTCGCGACGCATCACGAGTTCGTGCTCGCCATCATCGGCGGCCTGTTCGTCGTCGAGGCACTGTCCGTCGTGATCCAGGTGATGGTCTACAAGAGGACCGGCAAGCGCGTATTCCTGATGGCGCCGATCCACCACCACTTCGAGCACCTTGGCTGGTCGGAGCCGACCGTCGTCATCCGGTTCTGGATCGTCAGCTTCATCCTCGCGCTCGCGGGGCTTGCCACCCTGAAGCTGAGGTGATCACCGCCAGGGCCTTCGCCGGCAAGCATTATGCGGTCTACGGCCTCGCGCGGTCGGGGCTGGCGACGGTCCAGGCCCTGCTCGCCAGCGGCGCGAAGGTGACGGCGTGGGATTCGAAGGAGGAGGCGCGGGCCAAGGCGCCGGCGGGCGCTCAAATCGCCAACCTCGACGAAGCGGATCTGTCGCAATTCGACAGCCTGGTGGTGACGCCAGGTCTTCCGCTCAACCGCCACCCGATCGCCAGGCGCGCGCGGGAAGCGGGGATCGAGATCATCGGCGACATCGAATTGTTCGCCCGCGCCCGGCCGGAGCTTCC
>DATLOY010000046.1:0-3389 GCA_035536015.1 Sphingomicrobium sp. | reverse complement strand
CGGGTCGAAAAGACGCCGATCGACAAGGTCGGGATGGCGCTCCTCGTTCTCTGGGTCGGAGCGCTTCAGTTGATGCTGGACCTCGGGCGTGAGCACGACTGGTTCGGCGATCCCTTCATCGTCGCGCTCGCCGTGACGTCGGCGATCGGCTTCAGCTTCTTTGTCGCCTGGGAATTGCTCGAGGGTAAACCGGCCGTCGAGCTCAAGGTGTTCCGCCATCGCGGGTTCACGGTGAGCGTGACGGCGCTTGTCTTCGCCTACGGGACGTTTTTCGCGAGCCTGGTTGTCATCCCTCAGTGGCTGCAGAGCTCGCTCGGCTACACCGCGACCTGGGCCGGCTATGCGACCGCTTTCAACGGCGTCGCCGCCGTGATGATGGCTCCGGTCGTCGCCAAGCTTTCGACCAAGCTCGACGAGCGGCTGCTGGTGTCATTCGGCATCCTTTGGCTCGGCGCGACGTCGCTGATCCGCGTCTTCTGGTGGACCAGCGGAGCGGACTTCTGGACGCTCGCCATCCCGCAGCTGATCCAGGGCGCGGGCATGCCATTCTTCTTCATCCCGCTGACCACGCTCGCGTTGGGCGCGGTCAAGGAAGACGAGGTGGCCTCGGCCGCCGGAGTCATGAACTTCCTGCGGACCATGAGCGGCGCGGTTGGAACCGCGATCGTCACGACCATGTGGTACGACGGCGCTCAGGGCAAACGCAGCGAATTGTCGGGGCTTTTGAACGGCGCGCAGTCGACCATGCAGTCGCTGCAGGCGCACGGCTTCACCCCGGACCAGTCGCGTCAGTTCCTCAGTAATGTCGTCGACGGGCAGGCCAATGCGCTGTCGACCGGTTCCGTGTTCGTCACCGCGGCGATCACCTTCGCCGCTGCAGCAACGATCGTCTGGCTCGCCCCGCGTCCCAAGCATGCGGTCGCGGCCGGCCAGGCCCATTAGGAGACAAGAAATGACCGTCATGCTTTTGGCGCTGCTCATGAGTGATTCCGCACTCAATGCGAGCGACATTCGCGCCTACCGGATCACCGAAGAATCGACCGGCGAATCCCGTGAAACGCAGGCCCGGGAACGCACGCGCGCCTGGAAGCCGGGTGTTGACCGCTGGATGATCGAGAAGGTCGAATGCCCGGCCTTCTTCAAGGACCAGATCGAAGGCTTCGGCAATTTGCAGGTCGGGCCGCGCTGCGATGCGGACCTCGAGGTCCCATACGCGCTATGAAAGGTGTTGCGTCACTTCATCGCTGGACTGTCGCCGCGGATCAGCGGCGCCAGTTCATCGCTCGCTGGCGCTCCCGGGCGCAGGACCTGAAGCGCCAGGGCGCGCTCGGCGCTTACCTTCTTACGGCCGAAAACGACGAGTTCGTTGGCGTCGTCCGCTGGCCGAGCGAATGGGTCTATGAAGAAGCCATGAAAAGGCAGGACGATGACGTCGGAGGCGAGGGCGTCCATCCTCTGATTCAAGCACAGCTGAGCATCGAGGTGGACCTGTCGCCGTCGTCGCACATCAGATGACGGCTAGGCGTGTCCCCAAAGGGAATCCGGGACGAAAATCTCTCCCTCTCGATAGATTTGCGAGGTGAGTGGGTCATCGGCGAGGCCATAAGGGCCGTCGAGATCCACCACGTCGCACAATTGCCCAAGGACGAAACCGGGCGCCATTGCGAGGGTCGATCCCCCCATGTTTCCGACCATGACTTTCTTGCCCATCGTCCTTGCGAGGCGGGCCATGGCGATCGCCTCGGTCAGGCCGCCGCATTTATCGAGCTTGATGTTGATGACGTCGAACAGCTCGCCAAGTTCGTGAAGTTCGGACAGGTCGAGGATGCTCTCGTCCGCGGCAACGGGAACTCCCGCTGACCACCCGCGCAGCAGTTCCTCCGACCCGCGCGCTACCGGCTGTTCCATCAGAGCGACTCGATGCTTGCGCAAAATATCCGCAAGCTCGTCCAGATCATTCCCGGAGAAGCCCTGATTGGCGTCCACGCCCAGCCAGACATCGGGACGAAACCGGCGAACGAGTTCGATGCGTTCCCGATCCGCGCGAATATCGCCGTCGAGTTTCAACTTTATCGCTTTAGCGAAATCCAGCGCGGGGATGCGCGCCTCGAGATCGGCTGGGTCGTCCGCCGGCAGGGTGAAGGTCGTGGTGAGCGGGCGTGGCCGAGGAACTCCGGCGAGCGACCAGACCGGCGTGCGCGCAAGCTTGGAATCGAGCTCCCAAAGTGCGCAGTCGAGGGCGTTCCGCGCGCCGCATGCCGGGAGCGCCCCCTGAAGCTCCTTCCGATTCATGCCCGCCTCGATTGCAGGGCGAACATCCTCGATCGTCGCGATCATCCGATCCTGGTCGTCGCCGAGATAATAGACGCCGGCGGCTTCGCCTCGCCCCTCCAGTTCGCCGTCGCCGATCGTGGCGACGATCGATGGCATGGCTTCAAAGGTATAGCCTGAAATCCGAAACGGCTGAGCGAAACGCATTGCCTCGCGCTGGACGGTCAATGTTCGTGCCGTAGTCGCAGTTGCCATGCACAAGGCATAGCAACAGAAACCAAAGTTTCAAATACAGAAACAATTAACCTGCGCGATCGAACCCATCGTCCGTGAGGCGCCAGCTCTTGCCTGCGGCGACCGCCAGCTGCTGGATTCCCGGGCCGGCGCAAACCGCCAGGACAATGCAAGGATCGGCTGTGGTCCGCACGTAGCCGTGGGCCATTCCACTGTCGAAATAGACCGAGTCGCCAGGACCGAGCGAAAGCGGGGCGTACAAGTCCGAGTGCAGGTCCATGTGGCCGCGAATCACATAGAGATATTCCTCGCCTGCATGGCGGACCAGACCGCCCAGTTCCTCGACGCTCGTCGCCTGCACGTCGATGATGATCGGAATCATCATTTTCCCGAGGAGATCCGCAGCGGGATAGTGGTGCACGTGCTTTTCCGAATCGGCGTCCCATTCGTGACCCGCGCGGGTCACGCTTCGGCGCCCAACAGCGACTGGAGCGGCGGGCTGCTCGGCTTCGGAAATGATGTCCTTGAGATCGACATTCAGCGCCTGCGCAAGCCGGATGAGCTTGTCGTAGGTGAGCGCCATCTTGCCGTTCTCGAGCTTCGACAGGGTGGAATAGGGAAGGCCGGCGCGGGCGGACAAGGCGCGAAGGCTGAGCCCCTGAGCGACTCGCGCTTGCCGGATCGCCCGGCTCGGTGCGGGAACCTGGTCGGAAACCCCGTTGGAAGGGGGATCCGGAACAATCCGCTTCGTTCTTGATCCTACCATTTGGCGCGATCCTAGAAACCAGTTGCTATTCCTGAAACACTTGGCATGATGCCACCAATCTAGTGGGGAGAGCTAGAGTGATCCGCCGAACCTTTACATATTTGCTGACGGGTGCTTG
>DATLOY010000045.1:0-11634 GCA_035536015.1 Sphingomicrobium sp. | reverse complement strand
AGAGCACACGGAATCCCGCGTTCGACCTTCGTTGTGCGGGCGCCGTGTGGTCGGTCATTGGGCCTAAGTAAGAAGCCCCGGCGCGCGGGCAAAGGTACTTCGGCGAAACTACTGGAACTCAACCACGAATCGGCGGGTTCGACCCAAGGCACGAACTCATGGGAGCAAGCCATGTCCGAAGTTGTGGAGCCGATGGTCCATGAAGACCGATTGCCCGGTCACGAAAGCCAGCTCGAGCCGAAGCCCGATTGGGCGCCCCGATATCCGGGATCGGGTCGCCTGAGGGGCAAGGTCGCGCTCATCACCGGCGGCGACAGCGGGATCGGACGAGCCGTTGCGGCTCTGTTCGCGCGTGAGGGCGCCGACATCGCCATCGTCTATCTCTGCGAGCACGATGATGCTGCGAAGACCAAGGAGATCGTCGAAAAGGAAGGCCGCAAGGCAGTCACGATCGCGGGCGATATCGGCGACAAGCAATTCTGCGAACGCGCGGTGAAGCAAGCCGTGGACCAGCTCGGCCGTCTCGACATCCTCGTCAACAACGCCGGCGAGCAACACCCCGACGAGGACATTCGCGACATCACCGAGGATCAGCTGAAACGGACATTCCAGACCAACATTTTCGGAATGTTCTTCCTTACCCAAGCCGCCTTGCCGCATCTCAAAGAAGGGTCGGCGATTATCAACTGCACGTCTGTGACGATGTACCGGGGCTCGCCGGAGCTGCTCGACTACAGCTCCACCAAGGGTGCAATTACGGCCTTCACGCGCTCGCTCGCCAGGAATCTGGTGAAGAAGGGCATTCGCGTAAATGGAGTGGCGCCCGGGCCGATCTGGACGCCTCTCAACCCGTTCGGCGGGCAAAGACCGGAAGACATCAAGGACTTCGGCAAGGACACGCCGATGGGCCGCGCGGGACAGCCGAATGAGGTCGCGCCCTCCTTCCTCTTTCTCGCCTGCGAAGATGCGAGCTACATGACCGGCCAGGTCATTCACCCGGATGGCGGCGAATATACTTCAAGCTAGGTCCGGAGTTGGCAAAATTTCCCAACTCGCGGCCACTCTCACCGCCGATCTTGACGGATTTGCGTAGCGCCTAACTGAAAAGATTGGACTTTTTCGATTTGGCATGGGCCGTGCATTGATCATGGCACGGGCCCGAAGGTCGGGTTCGGCAACAAATTGAAAAAGGGATTTATCAATGCTTACGACCGCTCGCGCCACCGCCACCGTTTTTGCCGGTGCTTTCATCTCCGCGCTTTTGCTCGTTTCGGCCGCCACTTCGCTGCCGATCGCCTGAACTCAATCCAGGGAAACCGAAATGAACGGACGTTTCCTCATCAATCGCCGCGACGCCAAGGTCATGGGTGTCGCCGCGGGCATCGCCGACTACACCGGCTTCGATCCGACGATGGTTCGCGTCGGGATCGTCGCACTGACGCTTCTGACCGGGCCAATGATGATTTTCCTCTATGTCGTGACCGGGCTGCTGGCGCCGCACCAATAGGCGCCGGCCGCTCTTCCCCGCCGGTGACACCGAGTCCATGATGCCGGCGTGCCCCACCCATCCAATCTTGAGCGTTTCATCGATGCCCAGTCGGACACGTTCGAAACGGCTCTTTCCGAGCTTCGTTCGGGCCGGAAGCAATCGCATTGGATGTGGTTCATTTTCCCGCAGCTCGCGGGCCTGGGACGAAGTCCGACAGCACGATATTTCGGCATCGCTTCGATTGCCGAAGCACGCGACTATCTTGCCGATCCGTTGCTCGGGCCACGGCTCCGCTCCGTCAGCGAGGCGTTGTTGCGATGGGCGGGCGATCGAAGCGCCGACGACATTCTCGGACCGGTCGACGCGATGAAATTGAGATCGAGCATGACCTTGTTCGAAGCGGCCTCGGACGATCCTCTATTCAGCCAGCTTCTCGACTCGTTTTACTCGGGCGCTCGCGATGAACGGACGCTCGCTCTTTTGAACGGCGAGGCCTAAACAGCGCACCTACGGTCAGCCGAGTCCAGGGAGATCGCCGTGCGCAAACTGCTTTTCGCCATCATCGCTGCCGGGCTTGCCGCCACTCCGGCAATCGCCGCTCTCAAGGTTGGCGCCAAGGCACCCGATTTCACCACCACCGGCGCCGTCGGGGGCAAGGCGTTCAAGCTGCACCTCGCTGCCCAGCTGAAGAAAGGACCAGTCGTCCTGTATTTCTTCCCGAAGGCATTCACCTCCGGCTGCACGGCCGAAGCTCACGCGTTCAGCGAATCGATCGGCGCCTACAAGAAGGCCGGTGCCCAGGTGATCGGAATGTCGGCCGACAATCTCGACACGTTGAAGGACTTCTCCGTCAAGGAATGCCGGAACGCCTTCCCCGTTGCGACCGCTTCGCCCGCGACCCAGAAGGCTTATGACGTAGCCTGGGCCGCCCATCCCGGCCTGACGACCCGGACTTCATATGTCATCGATCGCCATGGCAAGATCGTAATGGTCCATGACGATCTCGATTTCAGCCAGCACGTCGCCAAGACGCTGGCCGCTGTGAAGGCGCTCAAATAGCATCGCGGACCCCAAAGTTCAGAGTTCATGATCCGGCAATTTGCCGGACATGACGGAACCGTTACCGGCGTTCGAGCGCTTTGCGGCAGCTGTTGATTTCACAGGGGTAAGTTCGATGAAAATAACCAAGACGCTCGCGGTTGCTTTTGGCCTGGCCGCTCTCGCCGCGTGCAATAAGCAAAGCCCTCAGGAGAATGCCGCCGACAACATTGAGGCGAATGGAGAGAACGTCGCTGAGAATATCGAGGCGAATGCTTCCAACGTTGCCGAAAATATCCAGGCCAATGCTTCGAACGAAGCGGCGGCCGTAAAAAATCAGGCTGAAAATAAGGCGGACGCGGTCCGCAACAGTGCGAACAATAGCTCGGGCAATTCTTACTAAGTTCACGCGAGAGCACGCGTAGAAAGGCGCCTGCAGATTTCGCAGGCGCCTTTTTCATGGGCTCGTGTCTTAACGAAAGTAAGGATTGAAGATCGCTTTGCCGCGCAAGTGAAACGGCTCGTCGTTGACCGTTTACATGCCGTTTACCTTACGGTTCCGGAACAGAGACTTCCGTGTTCCCCTGTTGTTCGGGGTAATTGGCCGAACGCCAACAGGGGACTTGTGATGGGGCATCCGCTTCTTGTTCGAGCCGTGCTGGGTAGTGCCGGATTGGCTGCCTGCATCGGCTTTTTGTCAGGCATAGCGAAGGCAGCGGACGGCGTTGTCGCCAATGCGCGCGTTCCGTCATCCATGACGACCGGCACGATGGGGGCGATCGCTCCGAACGTGTTCGGAACCCTTACCGTGCCGATGAGGGCCGCGCGCTACGTCGACGATTGGGAGCGTGCTCGCCGCGACGATTCAACCGATCCCCGCATGCGCGAGCTCATCGCTCCCGCAATGGGAATGACGCCGCAGCAACAGATCTTCTATATCCAGGCGGCCGTTTACCGGCGCATCCACTGGATGTCGGACGCGACCGAGTACGGCCAACACGACTATTGGGCGAGCGCCGCCGAAACGCTCGAGAATGGCGCCGGCGACATGGAGGATCGGGCCATCCTCAAGATGCAGGCGCTGCACACGCTCGGCTTCTCGACACGCGATCTCTACCTGACGATGGGCCGGGACGCGGTGGGCGGGCCGGTGACCGTTCTGATGGTCCGGCTAGGCAACGAATATTACATTCTGGATGACAATCCGGGTGCGCCGTACACAACCGAGCACCGGCCAGAGTTCAAGCCGCAATTCACCTTCGGCTTCGGCGGGTCCTGGATCCACGGCTATCCGGTACTAGCTCGGGCCCAGTCTGCGATCTCGAGGGTCATTCCCGTCCGCAGATAGGACGTCAATCGGCATTCAAGCTGCTGCGGTCGCGCTTCGGCCGTTTGGGGTCCGTCGCTTCCCAATCGATCTTATGTTCGACCCATATCTCGACGGCGGGCGGGAACAGGTTCGGATCATCGAGCGTGCCGGTCGTCACATCCATATGGTCCGGCCGCGACGAGCGCCGATACGCGACCAGGCTTCCGCAATTCCGGCAGAAAAGCCATTCGAGACCAGGCGATGACGAATAGGCGCCGGGATAACCCGACAGCCATTCAAAGTCCGGATAGTTGAATACGGCCCAGGCGACATTGGTCCCTCCACTCGCGCGCCTGCACGATCGGCAATGGCAAAGGGTCGTCGTGACGGGCTCGCCGGAGACGCGATAGCGGATCGCTCCGCACAGGCAGCCGCCCTCGCTGGGTTCATGCGCCATGGGGACATTCTAGGCCCCCAATGGCGCAACGCGAAAGGCCGTTAGCGAACCTGGACCCGGACCACCGGCCGCACCCAGTGGCGCGCCAGCGGACTGTACCGAAGGCGGATTTGCGTCACGTCGCGGCGCGCTCCGCGCAAATCGAGATTGCGGGTGCAGGTGCCGGCCCGCATCAATGCACGCGTGCCGATGTCCTGATGGCCGCCGTTCCGGAAGCGGACGTCGATGTCGCGCATCTCGATCGGCCCTCCGAACACGCACACGCGCATCTGGCGATAACGCTGCGTCCCCGGAACGCGGATCGTGTCGCTGTCATGCCCGCTAACCGTGGTGAAGGCGATGGTCTGCCAATGGTGGTAGCGTTGCGCCCCAGCTGGGACGGCGGCGGCAATTGCGGCGGCGGCTCCGGCGGCAAAAAGCAACGTGCGGCTCATTCATTGTCTCCCTTCGGAATGTGAATGACCAACAACGGAGCGGGACGGTTCCCCGTTCCCCGCCGATCCACCAAACTCGCTCGGTTCGTCGTTTGTGAACGGCAGCGAAACGGGTTTCGGCAGCGAAACTCAAAGGTTCCCAAGTAGTTCAAAAAAATGCACTTTTGCGGTTCGTCGTAAGGCTGTTTCCATTGACCGGAACGGTTGCGACCCAGCACCCTTCGTAGGTGTTGAATTGGCATGATGAGGTACCACCAAAGACGAATTCGCCTGGGCTCCTCCGCGATTGCCGCGGTCATGGCCCTCACTTCAACCCCGGTCCTGGCCCAGGATGTCCAACCGGCCACGACCGACACGACTCCAGCGCCGGCGACCGACAGCTCGCCGGTACCGGCGACGGACACTTCGACGACGACAACCGCGACTTCGTCGAACACCGCCGACCAGCCGAAACACTCCGTAACGACGACGCGCAAAACCACGGTGACGACGCACAGCGTTGCGCACAAGAGGAGCGGCCCCAAGGCCGCGCCAAAGCCCGTCGCGACGCCGGCAGCGCAGGCGGCCGCAGCTCCTGTTGCGGCGGCTCCGGCTAAGCCCGCGCCGATCATTGACCTGAGCGCGAAACCGGCGACCCCGGCCGTAACTCCCGCGCCGGCTGCGAAACCCATGGTCGATCGCAACGAGGCGCTGATGTTCGGCGGCGGCGCCCTTGCACTTCTGGCGCTTGCCGCGGCGGCGATCGCCGCCTCGCGTCGCAGGCGCAATCGCGAGATGGTCGAGCAAAGCTATTACGAGCCCGAAGCTACGGCCGAGCCGGCACCTCAGCCCGAGCTTGCCCACCAGCCTCCGATCGTTTCGCCGGCTGCCTCGGCTTTCGCCTGGAACCGCGGGCCGGAGAGGGCCGACGAGCGCAGAGACGACGAGACCTGGGTGGAGCGGGCCTATCGCGGGCCGACGGCAGAAAACCCGTCATTGTCGCTGCGCAAGCGGCTCAAGCGCGCGGCCTTCTTCGACAAGCGGGATCGGGACGCCGCGGCCGGCAAGGCCGTACCGGTCGAAGACGATGCGGGACTGCCGGACAATCTGGAGCCGACGCATGAGCACATGCGCGAAGCCGCATAATTCACGTCAATATCTGAAAAAAGCCGCCGCTCGGGGAACCGGGCGGCGGTTTCGTTTCATTACCCCGCAAGCTTGCGGATCATGCACTCGCTGGATCCGACCGTCAGCCCGAACTTGCGCACTTTCACCGTGCAGCGCGCGGCCATGCCTCCGGGCATCGGAATCAGCCATTGCTCGACGTTGAAATCGCCCTTCATCCGGAAGCTGAAGCGATAACGGCTTCCGACTTTTTCAATCGTCACCGGCCCGTCGGCATCGGAAACGATCCCGGTGTAGCGACCAGGTCCCGTCGAACGCACGTGCCAGCGTCGCATGCGCGCCGGCTTGCCTTCATCCTCGACCCGCTGGACCAGAGTCAGGCTGCCGTCATGCTCGATCCGGCCGCGGCCGATTGTGTGGGTCTTGTAGGACTTGTGGAAGATCAGCTTCGCGGTGCCGTCATTCTCCGTGCGGCCTTCGAAGAAGCGCAGCGGGTCGGCGTCCTGAGCGAAAGCAGGAGTCGCGAGGAAGAGGAGGAGCGGCGCAGCGGCCGTTCGGAATTGAAGCATCAAGCGCAAGCCTTAGCGATCAATTCCGGACACGTCGAACGCGCTGAGGATCGGGCAGGGTCCGCCACGCTTTTTCGCGCAAGCGCTCGCAAGGCCTGCCAATGCGTCGCGTGCTTCCTTGAGCTCCGCGATCTTTTCGTCGATCGCTGCGACCCGCGCTCCGGCCAGCTCGCGCGCCCGGGCGCGATCGTCGGAGGAATCGAGGTCGAGTAGCTCCTTGATCTCGTTGAGCGTGAAGCCAGCCGCCTGCGCCGAGCGGATGAAGCGGAGGCGCTTCAAGTCCTTGTCGCCATAGCGGCGCACCTCGCCGGGCGGCCGCGCGGGTTCGGGCAGAAGTCCACGACGCTGGTAATAGCGGACGGTCTCGACTCCGACTCCGGCAGCTCGGGCGAGGCCGCCGATCGTGTCCGAATTTTTCGCTTGATTCCGTACCATGGTACGGAGGTCATAGGCCCTTTGTCCGCAGCGAATCAACGCCTCGCGACACAAGGAGAAGACACATGGACAAGCTCCAAACAACGGGTTCGGATCACACCTGCAACTCCGCCAAAGGCGGCTGCCGCTGCGATCCGTGCAACTGCAAGAATTGCAACTGCTGATCGATGGGCCGCCGTTCGGGGAACCGGGCGGCGGCTAAACAGGCGGACTATTCGAAGGCGCGGCGCTATTCTGCTGCCGGCACGTAAATTTCTCCGCCTTCATCGTGGAAGCGCTTGCTCATTTCGGCCATTCCAGCGTCAGCCTCCGCCTCGGACACGGCGGCCGCCTTCGCCTCCTCGGCTTTCGCGAATTCGCGGACCTCCTGCGTGATCTTCATCGAACAGAACTTCGGCCCGCACATGGAGCAGAAGTGCGCGGTCTTGGCGCCTTCGGCCGGAAGAGTCTGGTCGTGGAAGGCTTCGGCGGTCTCGGGGTCGAGCGACAGGTTGAACTGGTCGCGCCAGCGAAACTCGAACCGCGCACGGCTCAGCGCATCGTCGTGCAGGCGGGCGGCCGGGTGGCCCTTCGCCAAATCGGCGGCGTGGGCGGCGAGCTTGTAGGTCACCACCCCCACTTTCACGTCGTCGCGGTCGGGAAGGCCGAGATGCTCCTTGGGCGTGACGTAGCAAAGCATCGCCGTTCCGAACCAGCCGATCATCGCGGCGCCGATGCCGCTGGTGATATGGTCGTAGCCCGGCGCGACGTCGGTCACGAGCGGTCCTAATGTGTAAAAAGGCGCCTCGCCGCAGGCGGCGAGCTGCTTGTCCATATTCTCCTTGATCTTGTGCATCGGCACATGGCCCGGACCCTCGATCATGACCTGGCAGTCATGCGCCCAGGCTTTCTTCGTCAGCTCCCCGAGCGTGTAGAGCTCGGCGAACTGCGCCTCGTCATTGGCGTCGGCGGTCGAACCGGGGCGCAGGCCGTCGCCGAGCGAGAAGGCGATGTCATAGGCCTTCATGATCTCGCAAATCTCGTCAAACCGCTCGTAGAGGAAGCTCTCGCGGTGATGGGCGAGGCACCATTTGGCCATGATCGAGCCGCCGCGGCTGACGATCCCGGTGACGCGTTTGGCGGTCAGGGGGACGTAGGGCAGGCGGACGCCCGCGTGGATCGTGAAATAGTCGACGCCCTGTTCGGCCTGCTCGATCAGCGTGTCGCGGTAGACCTCCCACGTCAGGTCTTCCGCTACCCCTCCCACTTTCTCGAGCGCCTGATAGATCGGCACGGTGCCGATCGGCACGGGCGAGTTGCGCACGATCCATTCGCGCGTGTCGTGGATGTTGCGGCCGGTTGAGAGGTCCATCACGGTGTCGGCGCCCCACCGACAAGCCCACACCATCTTGTCGACTTCGCTGGCGACGTCGGAGGCGACGGCGCTGTTACCGATATTGGCGTTGATCTTGACCAGGAAGTTGCGGCCGATCGCCATCGGCTCGGACTCGGGGTGGTTGATGTTCGAGGGGATGATCGCGCGGCCGCGAGCGACCTCGTCGCGGACGAATTCGGGCGTGACGAAGTCGGGGATGGAGGCGCCGAAGTCCTCACCGTCGCGGGAGGCGGCAAGCGCCTGCTCGCGCCCCAGGTTCTCGCGGATCGCCACATATTCCATTTCTGGAGTGACGATGCCGCGGCGCGCATAATGCATCTGGGTCACATTCGCGCCGGGACGCGCGCGCAGAACGCGTTTGCGGACCTTCGGGAAGGGCTGGACGCCGCCTGACCTGTCGGGACCAAGCTGGCCGTTGTCCTCCGGTTGGACTTCGCGCTGCGTTACTTCCTCGACGTCGCCGCGCTCGCGGATCCAGTCACGGCGAAGCTCGGGCAGGCCAGCCATGATGTCGATGCGCTTTGCCGGGTCGGTGTAGGGACCGCTGGTGTCGTAAAGCACGACCGGCGGTTCGCCCGATGAGGGCTCGAGGTCCACGGCGCGCATCCCCACTCTGCGATCGCCGACGTAAATCTTGCGTGAGCCGCGGATCGGCCCGGTGGTGACGTTCAGCTCGGTTCGTGCGGGGGCGTCGCCCATCTTCTCTCTCCCTCCACCGGTGCTAACCGGATCAGGTTCGGCGGGTCG
Source organism: Sphingomicrobium sp. (assembly GCA_035536015.1). Classification (GTDB taxonomy): domain Bacteria; phylum Pseudomonadota; class Alphaproteobacteria; order Sphingomonadales; family Sphingomonadaceae; genus Sphingomicrobium. The sequence goes on along the minus strand of DATLOY010000045.1, from coordinate 2,677 downwards.
CGGCCGGATGCCGCCTCTCAGCCCTCACGGGCTCCCCGGGGAAGAATGGTCCTTAGAAGTATGCGAACGCGAGCGCTACCGCTTGATCAGTCCGGCGGCCCTCATTTCGGCGGCCGTGACGACACCATCCTTGTCGGTGTCCATCCGGTCGAAGTTGGCAAGCTTGCCCGAGCGGAATTCGACCTGCGTGATCTGCCCGTCGCGGTTCGCGTCGACCTGCGCGAGGAGGGGGGCCGCATTGGGTTGCGCCCGCTGCATCGGAAGCGCGGCGAATTCAGCCGGAGTCAGCACTCCGTTGTGGTCCTTGTCGAGAGCGGCGAACAAGGCGCGATTGCGGTTCTGCGCGGCGAGAACCGACACGGCGCGTTGGAAATCCTCGATCTCCTTCCGCGTGAGTACGCCGTTCTTGTCTGCATCCATCTGCTTGAATTCGGCGTCCATGGTGGCGATGAAGGCCGCACGTGGCACGGACACCGCCTGTGCGCCCGCGGGCTGCGCAGGCCTGACTGGGGTTTTCGCTGCGGGTCTGGCCTGCGAGTAAGCGGTGCCAGGGGCCACTGCGGCAATCATGCCGATGATCAACGGAAACGACCTCACGTTCCACTCTCCCGAATTGCGAGTCGCATTTTTATGGAGCGGAAATCGCTGGCCGCCCAGTGAAATTCAAAATGAACTTCAGGCCTGCGGCTCGTCCCACCGCTCGAGCGCCGGTCCGAGCGCCTGCTTCAGGGGGCCGAGCCACGGTTCATAATGCCGCCATTGATCGACGCCTTCGCGGCTGATGCCCTTGCGGACCTGTTCGGCGCTCGGAGTTCGTACCGGACGCTTGTTCTTGTGGAACTCCAGGCAAGCCTGGTCGAAGGGAACTTCGAGGTAATCGAGCAAGCTGCGAATCTCGCCCTCGGGATCCTCGATCACCCTCTCGTTGAGGACGCGATGGACGGCACCGGGCTGCACGCTGTCGATATGCGTCATGAAACGCCAGTAATCGCGGTAGAAGGTACCGATCGATTCCTGGCTGTAGGAGAAATACATTCCCGACGCGTAATTCTGTTTGAAGTTCGAAAAGCCGCAAGCCATCGGGTGGCGCCGCGCATCGATGATCTTCGCGTTGGGTAGCGCCAGTTGGATCAGCCCGATGTTCATCCAGTTGGCGGGCAGCTTGTCGACGAAATAGGGTTTGTCCGTCGCGCGGAATGGGCGCGCGCGATCGAGATATTCCTCTCCGATCGCTTTGAGCTCTGCGCCCTCCATCCGGTGAAGTGCCTGGAACGGACCGAGTCCGCTCTTTGCGGCCAGGCGGCAGATCCGTTCCCAGATCTGGTTCATCACCGTGATTTCGGTCGTGCCTTCGATCAAAGGATGACTCGCGAGGATCTGCTCGATCAAGGTCGATCCCGACCGATGCAGGCCAAGCACGAAGATCGGGCCCCCCTTGCGGTAACCATGCCGCTTGTGGCGATCGAACAACTCAGGGGTCAGCGCGGCAATCGCGCGCTCCACGTGATCCGTGGCGCGCATTTGCGCCGGGTTGACCGATTTGCGGCGCAATGCATTTCCGGCGTCGTAATGTTGAAATGATTTCGGATAATTTCCGCTGTGCTCGAACGCCTGGCCGAGCGCGAAATGGAAATGGAGCGCATCCTCGTCGGAAAGCTTGCCGCGCAAGGCTTTGCGCATGGCAGCGACGTCCCTGTCGGTGAAGCGGAAGGATTTGAAGTTGGATAGGGTCCACCAGGCTTCGCCGTAATTGGGGTTCGCCTCAATAGCTCGGCGAAGCGCGGTGACGGCCTCGTCTGTTCGCCCGATGGTTTTCAGCGTGTCGCCAAGCGTCTTCCAAAGCGCCGCATTGCGCGGGTTGTTGGCCGCCAGCTTCTCGTAGATCCCGATCTGCCGGTCGTGATCTCCCAAAATGCCAAGGGCGCCAGCCTGCAAACTGAGGACTTCGAAACTGTTTCTGAGAGCGAGGGGCAACACATCAATCTCGTCGAGAGTCGCTTGCGCTCCAACATGCGTGTGCAAGTGCCTGACGAGCATCATCTGCTGTTCCGGAGTCGGGTCTGCGGTAGCCGCGCGCCGCATCAGCACCGTGGCTTCCTCGATCTGCCTCCGATCGAGCGCGAGTTCGGCCAGCTTCGTCATCGCAACCGCGTCCGACGGTTGCTCGATCAATTGCTTGCGAAGAAGGCGCTCAGCCTCGTTGCGATCACCCGCTTGAAGCGCGGCGGTCGCCTGCTCGACGATCAACTTGGATTTGGAGAGCGAAGCAGAACTGGCCAACGGAAACGCACCCTTTAATTCATGTAGCGGTGCAAATGGGCCATCTGGGACATGACTGTCCAGAGTCCGAGATGGGAACCTTCAAATCGACTCGCCGCTTTTGCTTGACTTAATCAAAGAGGCTTAAATGACGAACCGTAAAGACAAACAGAATCTTTTGAACACAATAGCTTAGGCACGACTCGGAATCCAAATCTTGATTCCCGTTGTGTTTTGGGAGCAACATCAATTCCGGCAAGCGGCCGTTGCGGGCTCGGACGCGAAACCTTCGTGGCGGACGGCCATTGTCGTCAACAGCGCCGCATTCCCCTGCGGCGCGGGCAATAGGGGACTGTACCATGAAAACGAGATTCTTTTTGGCGGGCTCAGCAATTGCGCTGGGCGCGGGCCTGACGCT
>DATLOY010000044.1:0-3969 GCA_035536015.1 Sphingomicrobium sp. | reverse complement strand
CCCTCGGGGTGGGACTCGATCCAGGAACCCAATCGCGCCATCGATAGCTATATAGACATAGACAGAGGACGGTTCCCGCGGGAGGAGAACGAAATGGACGTAGCCCAATGGTGGATCATCGACATCATCCTGCCCGCGGTGCTCGTGATCGCGCTTGTATGGTTGGCGCTCGGGCTCCGCTCCAACCAAACGACGTCGACGACCGAAGCGGCAACCCGCGAGGGTTATGCCGAGGAAGAAAAACGCCGCCGTGAGGGGACTGACGACCTCTGACCAACCTTCCTGAAGCCGTACGGAGCTGGTTCGAGTCGAAGGGCTGGGCGCCAAGACGACACCAACTCGAAATGCTCGATCTGGCGAGACGGGGTCGAAGCGGGCTGCTCGTCGCCGCGACGGGGGCGGGCAAGACGCTCGCCGGTTTCCTCCCGACAATCTGCGAACTGGCCGAGCATCCGCAGGGGATAGCACCTCGCCCGGGGCTGTCCCCGCAAATCGGGCTGCACACACTCTATGTCTCACCGCTGAAAGCGCTCGCGGTCGACGTCCAGCGAAACCTCATCGGCCCGATCGAGGAGATGGGCCTTCCGATCCGCGTCGAAACCCGGACGGGGGACACGCCGTCGGACCGCAAGGCGCGCCAGCGAGTCAAACCGCCGCAGGTTCTGCTGACCACTCCGGAATCTCTGAGCCTCCTGCTGAGCTATCCCGACTCGCCCGCGATGTTCGAGAATCTGCGGACGATCGTCGTCGACGAGCTTCACGGTTTCGCCAAGGAGAAGCGCGGCGACCTGCTCTCGCTGTCCATGTCGCGGCTTCAGAAGCTGGCACCGGGCCTGCGCCGAGTCGGACTGTCGGCGACGATCAGCGACCCCGAGGCCTATCGCTCTTGGCTCGCGCCCGACGCGGACATGGACCTCATCGACCTCGTCATCGGCGACCCCGGCGCGGAGCCCGACCTGTCGATCCTGATCCCCGAGGAGAAGATCCCGTGGGGCGGCCATTCCGGCTATCACGCAATCGCCGACGTCATGCGGCTGATCGAGCAGCACAAGACCACGCTCGTCTTCTGCAACACGCGCGGTCTTGCGGAGCTGATTTTTCAGAAGCTGTGGGACGAAAACGACCAGGTCCTGCCGATCGGCATCCATCATGGTAGCCTTTCGGTCGAAGCGAGACGCAAGGTCGAAGCGGCGATGGCCGCGGGCAAGCTGCGCGCCCTCGTCGCGACCGCGAGCCTCGACCTGGGGATCGATTGGGGCGACGTCGATCTCGTAATCCAGATGGGCGCGCCGAAAGGCTCATCGCGCCTGTTGCAACGGATCGGCCGAGCCAACCATCGGCTCGACGAACCGTCGAAGGGCATGATCGTCCCCGGCAACCGCTTCGAGTATCTGGAAGCGCGCGCCGCGCTCGATGCGATCGACGACGGCGAGCTCGATCCGGAGGTATTCCGGCCGGGCGCGCTCGATGTTCTCGCCCAGCACATCCTCGCCATGGCCGTGGCCGCGCCCTTTCAGCAGGACGAATTGATCGCCGAAGTGCGTTCGGCGGCCCCATATGCCGGGCTCAAGGATGAGACGTTCGAGGAAGTCCTCAATTTCATCGCAACGGGCGGATATGCGCTGAAGGCCTATGACCGCTTCCGGCGCCTGGTGCCGGAAGCCGGCGGCATGTGGCGCATTGCCAGGCCGGGCATCGCCCAGCAGCATCGGTTGAATGCCGGAGTCATCGTCGAGCAGCCACTCCTCACCGTCCGCTTCCGGAACGGCCGCAAGCTTGGCACGATCGAGGAGGGCTTCGCTTCGACACTGGCGCCCGGCGATCATTTCTTCTTCGCCGGGCTCAGCCTCGAGGTCGAGCAGTTCAAGGACACGGACATCGTCGTGCATGCTTCGACGAAGCGGGCGCGCATTGTCACCTACGGCGGGCAGCGAATGTCGATGTCGACCCACCTCGCCAACCGGGTCCGGCAGATGCTCGCCGACCGCAACGACTGGCACCGGTTTCCCGACGACGTCAGTGAATGGCTGGAGGTACAGTCGGAGCGCTCTGTCCTTCCCGAACCGCACCAGCTGCTGGTCGAGACCTTCCCGCACGAGGGACAGCATTTCATGGTCGCCTACAGCTTCGAAGGCTGGAATGCCCACCAGTCGCTGGGGATGTTGCTCACCAAGCGCATGGAAAAGGCGGGGCTCAAGCCGCTCGGCTTCGTCGCAAACGATTATGGGCTCGCCTGTTATGGCCTTGAGCCCATCACCGATCCGCAGAGCCTGTTCTCCGCGGACATCCTCGAGCAGGAGTTCGTCGACTGGGTCGAAAGCTCCTACCTCCTGAAGACGGCATTTCGCGAAGTCGCGGTGATCGGCGGGCTCGTCGAACGGCAGCATCCGGGCCGGAAGAAAACGGGCCGACAGGTCAGCTTCTCGACTGACCTGATCTACGACGTGTTGCGCCGCTACGAGCCCCAGCATCTGTTGCTGCGTGCAGCATGGGACGACGCGCGGCGGCGAATGACCGAGCTTGGCCGACTCGTCCGCCTCGTCGATCGCGCATCGGCGACCATGCTCCATGTCCAGACCGACCGGATTACGCCGATGGCGGTGCCACTGATGGTGATCGTCGGACGGGAGTCTCTTCCCCCGGGAGCCGAAGCTGACGAAGCGCTCCTCACTCAAGCCGAAGCGCTCGCCGAAGAGGCGATGCAATTGTAATCGCCCGGCCCTTCTGCGAATCTGAACCTGTGAAACGCCTCGCCATCCTGCTCGCATTCACGCTTTCCGGCTGCGTCGTCGGGACTGTCGCACGTACCGCCGTGGATGTCGTCACCCTACCGGTGAAAGTCGTCTCAACCGGAGTTGATGCGGCAACGACAAGCCAGGCCGAGGCGGACCAGAAGCGCGGCCGGGAGCTTCGGAAGCAGGAAGAGGAACGTGGCCGCCTCGCTCGCGAGATGGCCGAGCGTTGCCGCAAGGGCCGGGCCTTGCCGACCGACGACTGCCCGGCGGTCCAGCGCTGAGGTACTTCCTCGACACTGAATATAATGGCTGGGGCGGCGCGCTGCTGTCGTTGGCGCTGGTTCCGGATCGCGGCGAGGAGCTTTACCTGACCCTCGACTGGGATTGCGTACTCGATGAGTGGGTAGAGCGGTATGTCATCCCTTACCTCGACATGGTCGCCGAGCCCTTGGTCTCGCCGCGCCTCAACCGCTGCGATGCGGCGCGCGCGGTCTCCCACTATCTCGCCGGCGACCCCGAGCCTTTGATCGTGGCCGACTGGCCGGAAGACATCGCGCAATTCAACATGCTGTTGTTGACGGGACCCGGAACGATGGTCGAAGTCCCGCCGCTGAGCTTCAAATTCGTCGAGCTCTACGGCTTCAGCACCGCAGCGAACAGCAAGGTCCCGCACAATGCCCTTCACGATGCGCGTGCGCTGCGCGATCATATGTTGACGCTGGAGCCCTGACCATCGATTGAAGGGTGATGGTTCCCTTTTCGTTCGCGGGCGAAACGTTTCAGGCGACGATAGACGGCGCGCTTTTCTGGCCGCGCGAGAATGCTTTGCTCGTAGCCGATTTGCATCTCGAGAAGGCGAGCTGGTTCGCGCGGCTCGGACAATTTCTGCCGCCTTATGATTCGCACGCGACGCTGACAGCGCTTGCGCGGGAAGTGGAGCGCACCGGCGCGAGCCGTCTCTTCTGCCTTGGCGACAGCTTCCATGACCAGTTCGGCTGCGATCGGCTTGCAGGGAACGCCCGCGAATTGTTGATCGAATTGACAAGCAGGCTCGACTGGACGTGGATCGTCGGCAACCACGACCCGGGCTTCGCCGACCATTGCGGCGGCAGGATCCAGGATGAGGTAGAACTCGCCGGAATTGTCTTGCGGCACGAGGCGCAACGCAGCGACCCGCGTCCCGAAATGTCGGGCCATTATCATCCGAAACTGCGAGTCCACCTGAAAGGCCGCC
>DATLOY010000043.1:0-19648 GCA_035536015.1 Sphingomicrobium sp. | reverse complement strand
TCGCGCCGCTGCTTCCGGGGTTCAAGGTGCTGCCGTTCGACAACCACGAAGCGGCGCTCGCCGCGATCGACGAGAATACGGCCGGCTTCCTGCTCGAGCCGGTCCAGGGCGAGGGCGGAATCCGCCCGGCGAGCCACGAATTCCTGTCGGGCCTGCGGGCGGCCTGCGACGAGCATGACCTGATGCTGGTGTTCGACGAGGTGCAGTGCGGCGTCGCGCGCAGCGGCCGGCTCTACGCCTATGAGCATTACGGGGTGACACCCGACATCATGGCCTCGGCCAAGGGCATCGGCGGCGGCTTCCCGATGGGCGCCTGCCTCGCGACCGAGAAGGCCGCTTCGGGCATGGTCATCGGCACGCACGGATCGACCTATGGCGGAAACCCGCTGGCGATGGCCGCGGGACAGGCGGTGTTCGACATCGTTGCCAATGAAGAGTTCCTCACCCAGGTTCGTCAGAAGGGCGAGCGTCTTCGCGCGGCGCTCGAACAAATGATCCCCAACCATGATCATCTCTTCGAGTCTGTCCGGGGATTGGGACTGATGCTCGGCGTCAAGATGAAGACGGACAGCCGGGCGTTCGTGAACTATCTCCGCACCAGGGGCCTGCTGACCGTGGCCGCCGGCGACAATGTCATGCGCGTCCTCCCGCCGCTCGTGATCGAGGAAGAACATATCCGTGAGTTCGTCGACGCCCTGTCTGCTGCGGCCGCGGAGTATGAGGTGCCCGCCGCCGCGGCTTGATCCTCGCGTTCCCGGAAAGGAGCGGTTGTTCGGTCGGCCGCTCAACCCTATCTTTCCTCAAATGCCGACAACCGAGCTAAAACTGGACGCCGCGCTTGGCGTCGCCATTCCGTCGCGCAATGCGCGCGGCCGGATCGCGCGGCTTGGGCCGGTGATCGACGCCGTCCTTGCCAACCACGGCTATCCGCCCCTGATCGAGCGGCTGCTGGCGGAGGCCCTGACCATGACAGCCCTGCTCGGGGCGCTCCTCAAGGAACCGCAAGGGCAGATGACGCTCCAGGCCCAGACGCAGGGCGGAATCGTCGACCTCCTCGTCTGCGACTATCTCGGCGGCGAGCTTCGAGGTTATGTTCGTTACGATCGCGAGCGGCTTGCCGATGCATCGATGAGCCCGGGGCTGAAGGAATTGTTCGGCGACGGCTACCTCGCAATCACCTTTGACCAGCCCGCATCGAAAGAACGCTACCAGGGGATCGTCCCTCTGGAGGGCAAGAGCCTTGCCGACGCGGCGCAGAGCTATTTCGCCCAGTCCGAGCAAATCCCGAGCCTTGTACGCCTCGCCGCCGAAAAGCAGGGCGAACATTGGACGGGGGGCGGACTACTCCTGCAGCACGTCCCCGAAGGTGAGGACGGGCGCGAGAGGCTTCATACGCGGCTCGACCATCCCGATTGGCCCCACATCGCCGTCCTCGGCGGGTCGGTGAAACCGGAGGAGCTGACCGATCCCGATCTGCCGCTCGATGATCTGCTGTGGCGGCTCTTCCATGAAGAAGACGAGGTGCGAACGCTCGCGTCGCTTCCGCTTCGAAAGGGATGTCGCTGCGATCCCGACTATGTTCGCTCTGTCATCGCCCGCTTCCCGGCGGAAGAACGGAAGGAGATGATTGGCGATGATGGCAAGATCAGCGTCGATTGCGCCTTTTGCTCGGCGACGTTCCAGATCGACCCGGGCGACCTTTGATTTCATTTTCAACTATTAACCTACCCATGATAAATGACGCGAATGCACGGAGTTAAGGGATTCGCTGTCCTTGGAGCGGGGATTGGACTGATCCTCGCGCTGAGTGCTTTTCAGCTTCCGACTGCGATTGCTGGGTCGAGCCCAGGCCTGTGGGAGATCTCGGGATCCCCAGGTACGAAAACACCGCTCCGCGAGTGTCTTTCCGACGTGATGAAGTTGGCTCAGTTCGAACATCGCCGGAAGAATTGCACGCGGAACATCATCAGCAACGGAGCGAACACCGCGGTCATCCACTACAGCTGCGGTAGCGGCGATTTCGGCGAGAGCCGGCTGACGATGATCACTCCGCGATCGATGCGGATCGAAACGCAGGGAATTTCGGAGCAACTGCCGTTCAATTACGTGCTCCAGGCGCGCCGCGTAGGCGAATGCGCGTCCGCATCGGCCCATTAAGGCAGCGTTTAACCTTTATCAGCTAAGAAGGTTGAGTGCCGGATTTGGCACGCTTTCCTCCCAATCGGGCAAGTATGTCCCGATACCTGGGCCGCTCCTCCTGATCGATGAGCGGCCCTTCTTTTGTCCAGATTTGCTAAACTCGCCTAACGGAACAGGTGAATGCAGGAAGCAAATTCATGGATTTGGCCTGATTTGGGGTCCGGATAGCGGACATGGAGACAGGAAATTTCTGGTCCATGCGGCTCGCAGCTGCGGTCGTGATGTCCGTCCCCGCAGATTGGTAAAGGATGGATGTGCTGGACGATGTGAACGGTCGACTTAGCGAAGGATGACCCTGAAGGCATGGTGCCGTACTCCCGCGAGAGGTTGCCCGCACAGGATTCGGCACCGCCGAAACTATCATGAACGCATGGGTTGAGATAGGCGGAACCGGGCACTTCTTTTGTGACCGAAGCCAGCCTAGATGCCGCGCCGATGAAAGCGGCAGTCGTCCTCCTCTCCGGCGGTCTCGATTCGATGGTCTGCGCTGCTCTTGCGCGTGAGCGGGGCTTCGCGGTCATCGCGCTGACGATCGACTATGGCCAGCGGCACCGGATCGAGCTCGAGTCGGCAAAAACGGTCGCGGCGCAGTTTGCGGACCGGCACATCGTCCTTCCGCTGGATTTGCGCGCGTTCGGCGGGTCGGCGCTGACCAGCGACATCGCGGTCCCGAAGGAGGGTGTCGGCGAAGGAATTCCGGTGACGTATGTCCCGGCGCGCAACACGATCTTCCTCAGCCTCGCCCTTGGGCTTGCGGAGGCAAGCGGTGCGCTGGACATCTTCATCGGCGTGAATGCTCTCGATTATTCCGGCTATCCGGATTGCCGGCCCAGGTTCATCGAGGAATTCGAGCGTCTGGCGAATCTCGCGACAAAGACCGGCGTCGAAGGCGAGGTCTTCACCATCCATGCCCCGCTTCAGCACATGACCAAGGCTGACATCGTTCGCGAAGCCCAGCGGCTCGGTCTCGACGCGGCGCTTAGCCACAGCTGCTATGATCCGCTGCCCGACGGCCGCCATTGCGGGAAGTGCGATGCGTGCCGGCTACGGGCAAAGGGCTTCGCCGAGGCTGGGGTCGAGGATCCGACGGGCTACGCATGAGCTACGCGGTCAAGGAAGCATTCCTGACGCTCCAGGGGGAGGGCGTGCAGGCCGGCAGCAGGGCGGTGTTCCTGCGCTTCGCGGGCTGCAACCTGTGGTCGGGACGCGAGCAGGACCGCGCCACCGCGCAATGCAATTTCTGCGACACCGATTTCGTCGGAACGGATGGCGATGGCGGCGGAAAGTTTGCCGAGGCCGAAAGCCTTGCGGACCACGTTGAACGGCTGTGGGGTGCCGCGGAGGAACGCCGTCTCGTCGTGATCACCGGCGGAGAACCAACCCTGCAGCTCGATTCGGAGTTGATCGATGCCCTCCACCGGCGTGGCTTTCGAGTCGCCGTCGAAACCAACGGAACTCTGCCCGCCAACGGAAATCTCGATTGGATTTGCGTCAGCCCAAAGGCCGGGACGCATGTCGTTCAACGGACGGGCGATGAACTCAAGCTCGTGTGGCCGCAGGAGGGGATCGACCCGGCGGAGTTGGAAAGCTGGGATTTCCAGCATTTTCTCGTGCAGCCGATGGATTGCGCGGAAGGCGAGGCGGCGATGAATGCCGCAATCCGCCTGGCGATGGATCGCCCCAAGTGGCGCCTGTCGCTGCAGGCGCACAAGGTGCTTGGGCTACGCTGATTATTCCGTACTGTTGGTCGCCGCCGTCGCCGGAGCTGTCGTGTTGGAAGCCGGCGCCGGGGTCGAAGTCGTTGCTGGAGTCGATGGCTTCGTCTGGCGCGCAGTTGCAGCGTGGCCTGTCGACGAGTTTCCAGTCCCGGATTCATCAGCCAGGTTCGCTTCCTCGGTATAATTGACGTCTGCAGCCATGTTGGCGGCATCACCGGTCACCGCGTCGATCGCGGTCACGTCGTTCGACACAATGTTCTCGGCCGCGAGATTCTCATCGATGTTCACATTGTTGTCGTTCTGATCGTTGTTGCGGCAGGCGGCGAGGCTCAGCGTGGCAAGGGCGATCAAGGTCAGGGCGCGCATTTCAGGTCTGCTCCTGGCGGGGTGCAAAAAAAGAGGCTGCCGGCAAGTACCGGCAGCCTCTTCAAATGCCAACGCCTCCCGTGAAGGGGAGGCGCAGCAATTACATTGCGTTGTTCGCCGCAGCGTTCGCGTTGGCCGCAGCCGCATTGGCGTTGTCGGCCGCAGCGTTGGCAGTGTCCGCAGCGTTCATGGTCATGTTCGCGTCAGTCGCGTTCATGTCCGTCGCATTCATATCCGTCGCGTTCATGTCGGTCGTGGTGACATTCTCGTCGACGTTCATCGTGTTGTTGGCATTGTCGTTGCTGCTGCAAGCCGACACCGCCAGGGCCGCGCCTGCGACCAGGATAAGAGCACGCATTCAAGACTCCCTATTTATTGCGATCTGGAGCGGTCACCCGCTTCGCAAATCGCGCGGACAATAGTCTGAAGCGCTCGCTTCCTTCAAGAGACTTTGCACGGTCGTTCCAAACCGTTGAGAAACTGATGGAAAGTGCGCTCCAAGGCGGCATCAACCCGCGTCAGCGGAATTTGTTTCCCGAGCTTAACGAGGCTGGTCACTCCAAATTCGGAGATTCCGCAGGGGACGATACCGCCGAAGTGCGAGAGGTCGGGATCGACGTTAATCGCGAAGCCGTGGAGCGTCACCCAACGCTTGACCCGCACTCCGAGCGCGCCGATCTTTTCCTCGGCGGAACCTTCCCCGACCCATATTCCGATGCGGCCTTCGGCCCGGTGCGCATTTACGCCGAACTGCCCCAGGGCGTCGATCATCCACTGTTCGAGCGAATGGACGAAGCGGCGGATGTCCTTTCCGCGCTTTTCGAGATCGAGCATCACATAGCCGACGCGCTGACCGGGCCCATGATAAGTGTAGCGCCCGCCGCGCCCCGCCTCATGTACGGGAAATCCGAGCGGATTGATCAGCTCGGACACGTCGGCGCTGGTTCCTGCCGTGAACAAGGGCGGATGCTGGAGCAGCCAGATGCATTCCTTCGCCGTGCCGTCGCGAATCGCGGCCGCTCGCCGTTCCATGAAGGCGAGCGCCTCATCATACGGCACGAGTCCGTCGCTGATTTTCCATTCGATGTCGGAGGGCACTTCCATGCTGGCGTCCAGATAAGCATAAGGCTGGGAACAGCAAAGGGGAGCCACGCATGGCGACATTGTCGATTTCGAAGGCGTGGGACGAGTCCAAGGACATCATGGCGCGCGACGGCCGCTTGATCGGCGCGGTCGCGCTCGCGCTCGTGGCCTTTCCGGGGGCGATCAGCGGCCTCGTTACTCCCCACGGATTCAATGATCCCGCGGCCCCCGTTTGGGCGCGCGTGACGACGATCATCGCAACCTTGATCGAAGTTGCCGGACAGCTCGCGCTCATCCGGCTGGCCCTTGGTCCGTCGACGACGGTCGGCAGCGCCATCGCGCACGGATTGCGAAGGACACCGATCTATGTCGTCGCCGCCCTCATCATCACTTGCGGCCTCATCATCCTGTGCATCCCTTTCGCCGCGATCCTCATGTCCGCCGGTGTTCCGCTCACCGCCGAGGGAATAAGGCAATCACCGATCGCCGCGCTGCTCGCCTTGATCTACCTCGTGATCATCACCTTCTTCGCCATTCGCCTGATGGTGAGCTCCTGCGTCGCGAGCGCGGAAAGCGCCGGGCCGATCGCGATCATTCGCCGGAGCTGGGAGCTGACGAGCGGCCATTGGTGGCGCCTCTTCGGCTTCATCGTCACCTTCCTCGTGGGAGCGATCGTGCTGATCGCAGCAGTGGGAGCGGCGGTCGGTGTCGCGGTCGGAATCACGCTCGGCAAACCCGATCCACTGAGCGCGAGCGCATTGGTCATCGCACTGATCATTTCGTTGCTCGACGCGGCGATTACGGCCTTGCTGGCAGTGATGCTCGCGCGGATCTACGTGCAGCTATCCGGTCATTCCTCGGTCGCGGGGGCCTCGAAAAGAGGGATTTGAGGAGCGCAATCCTTCGGCAATATTCCGACCAGCCGAGGGTCCGGAAAGCGTTCTACCGCGCGCTTGTAGGCGGTGAACCCCGCCCGGCGATAGGCCCCCATCGCCGCGGGATGATCAAGCGAGCAGGTGTGGACATGGACCCGGCTTACGCTCTGGCGCCAGGCGCGCTTCACGGCTTCCTCGAGCAGCCAGCGCCCATGGCCGAGGCCCGACATGTCCGGCGTGAGGCCGACGAAGGCGAGCTCGCACTCGCCGTCCTTGCGAAAATCGAGCTCGAGCATTCCAACGTCGCGACCGTTCCCGTCGACGACGGCGAACAGCTCGACCTTCGGATCCTGGATGATGGCCGCAAGCTTGTCGTCGTCCATGATCAATCTCGAAAACCACAGCCATGGCGCTCCGACGAGGCGGAAAAGCTCGCGATATCTCCCGACGTCCGGGTTGGTGATGCGCTGCAAATCGAGCGTCGAGCGGGGAATTCCGACGACGGGCCGCTCGAGCATTTCGAGGTAGGTCACGATCGCGGCAAGTTCGTCGTGCGGCACAGCTTCGTAACTCATTTCCACCTCGCCAAAGGAGGCAGGCTCATCAGGATCGCGTCGATGTTGCCGCCGGTCTTCAGTCCGAACAATGTCCCTCGATCGTAGAGCAGGTTGAACTCGACGTAGCGGCCGCGAAATTCCAGCAGTCGCTCATGATCCTCCTCGGAAAATGGCATCTCCATCCGCTTTCGGACCAGCGCCGGGAAGATGTCGAGGAATGCTTCGCCGACGTCCTTCGCGAAAGCGAAATGCGCGTCGAAATGATCTTCCAGGTGGTCGTAAAAAATGCCTCCGACCCCGCGCGGCACTCCACGGTGCGGAAGCCAGAAATATTCGTCGGCCCATTTGGAAAATCGCGGATAGAAGGTCGGATCGTGAGCGGCGCAGGCGGCGCGGAGACGCGCGTGGAAGGCCTCGGTGTCCTCCTCGTACGGAATTGCAGGGTTGAGGTCCGCGCCACCGCCGAACCAGCGCTTCGTGGTCGTCAGGAAGCGCGTGTTCATATGGACGGCCGGCACATGCGGATTGGCCATGTGCGCGACGAGGCTGATGCCCGTGGCGAAGAAGTTCGGGTCGTCTTCGGCTCCCGGGATGCTCTTGGCGAATTCCGGCGAGAATTGTCCTCCGACAGTCGAGACGTTGACCCCGACCTTTTCGAACACCTTGCCGGCCATCTGACCGCGAACACCGCCGCCGCCAGGTTCGCCAGAAGAATCCGTTCGCTCCCAGGGAATGAAAGCGAACGTGGCGGCGGAACCGGCTTCGTGCTCGATTGCCTCGAACGCAGTGCAGATGCGATCACGCAAGGCTTCGAACCAGTCACGCGCCGCCTGCTGCTGATCGTCGAGGGGAAGCATCGGCGCCGTCATTGCGAGAAGCGGGCGCAACGTGCAAGGTGAGGGCTGGGGAGGGGCTGACCGATGTCATCCATGCTGTACGCGCTGGTGGTCCCGATCGTCCTCGCGACGCTCGTCTTTACGGTCGTGCTTGGGAGAGCCGCGATCGTGCGGCGCGCTTGGCCCAGCGTCGAGAGTCTCGTGCTTGGAGCGATCGTCAACTTCTTCGACACACTGGGGATCGGCTCGTTCGCGCCAACGACGGCGTGGCTCAAGTTTCGCAAGCTCACCCCCGACCGGCTGATTCCGCCCACCATTCTCGTCGGCCTCACGATTGGAGCAGTCGTGGAATCGATCATTTTCCTTTTCCAGCTCGGCGTGAAGGTCGATCCGGTCTTGCTGGTCGGCTGCATCCTGGCGTGCACGATTGGCGGGTTGATCGGGGCGCCGCTGGTACACAAAACCCGCGTCTGGATCGTTCAGATGGTGGTGGCGATCGGCTTGACCCTGGCGGCCATCGCCTATGCGCTGACCAACCTCAATTTAATGCCGGGCGGCGGGATGGCGACATCCCTGCCGGTTGGACTGACGATCCTCGCCATCGTGGCCAATTTCGTCTTCGGGGTCCTGTTGAACTACGGGGTTGGCAATTATGCACCGACACTGGTGATCCTAAGCTTGATGGGCATGAATCCGCGGCTGTGCTTCCCGATTATGGCGGGAGCTGCTGCGCTGATGGGGACGAGCGCCGGAATCCGCCACATCAACACTGGCAACCTCGACCTTCGTGTCGTCATAGGCCTGACGATCGCCGGTATTCCGGCCGTCTTCGTCGCCGCCTATCTGGTCGTCAGCATGAAGCTGGAGCTGTTGCGGTGGCTTGTCCTGATCGTTGTGCTCTATGCCGCTGCGATCATGGCTCATGCGGCGTGGCTGGGGCGAAAGGAACACAAGGCGGAGGGGGGAACTGCCCCTGTTGCAATCTGATCCGTTCCGCCCCCTTCACATCCCCAAAACCCGCCGCTATCAGGCCCGCCAATCGCGCTGGGTGACCGCCCGGCGCGGCGTCGCGCAAGTGCCATTCGGCACGAGACTGAAAATCGCGTCAAAGGGTGAGCATGGCCAGCAAGGCACAGTCCGCTGAGGGTTCCGAACATACAGGCGGGGAGGGCATTCGCCGCCGCGACTATCTGAAGGTCGGCGCAGTCGCTTTCGCGGGCGTTGGCGGCCTTGCCGCGCTCGCTCCGCTGATCGTCCAGATGAGCCCGTCCGCGGACGTGCTCGCCCTCGCCTCGACGGAGGTCGATCTGTCGAAGATCCTTCCGGGTCAGGGCGTGAAGGTCAGCTGGCGCAAGCAGCCGGTCTTTGTCCGCAACCTCACGCCCAAGGAAATCGCGGCCGCCGAAGCGGTGCCGCTGTCCGACCTCCGCGATCCCCAGTCGCTCGCCGAACGCACCAAGCCCGGCAAGAAGAACTGGCTGATCACCATGGGTGTCTGCACGCACCTCGGCTGCGTTCCGCTGGGCATTGGCGAGGGCGAGAACCGTGGTCCTTACGGAGGCTATTTCTGTCCGTGCCATGGTTCGGCCTACGACACCGCGGCGCGAATCCGGCAGGGACCGGCCCCGCTCAACCTGCAGGTGCCGGAATATAAGTTCACTGGGCCGACGACGGTCGAGATCGGGGCAAGCGAGAAATGAGTTTTTCCTGGGCCAAGCCTTACGAACCCAAGAACCCGTTGATGCGCTGGCTCGACGAGCGGCTTCCGCTGCCGCGCGTGGTCTATGGCGCGATCGGCGGCGGCTATCCGGTGCCGCGCAACCTCAATTATTTCTGGAATTTCGGCGTCCTCGCCGGGATCTTCCTGACGATCCAGATTCTGACCGGCATCGTCCTCGCGATGCATTATTATGCAACCGTCGATGGCGCATTCGACAGCGTGAACAAGCTGATCATGCGCGACGTCAATGCGGGCTGGCTCTTGCGCTACGCCCATATGAACGGAGCGAGTTTCTTTTTCCTCGTCACTTACATCCACATCTTCCGCGGTCTTTATTACGGCTCCTACAAGGCGCCGCGCGAGCTGGTGTGGATGCTTGGCCTCGTCATCTACCTGCTGATGATGGCGACGGGTTTCATGGGCTACGTCCTGCCCTGGGGCCAGATGAGCTATTGGGGCGCGCAGGTCATCACCGGCTTCTTCTCGGCATTTCCGCTGGTCGGCGAGCCGATCCGCCAGTGGCTGCTGGGCGGCTATGCGCCCGACCAGGCCGCGCTGACCCGCTTCTTCTCGCTCCACTACCTCCTTCCGTTCGTGATCGCCGGCGTGGTGATCCTGCACATCTGGGCGCTGCACATCCCCGGTTCGGGCAACCCGACCGGCGTCGACGTGAAGGATGAGAAGGACACCGTCCCGTTCCATCCGTTCTACACCGCGAAGGACGGCTGGTTCGCGGCCGCATTCCTGTTGTTCTACGCGCTGGTCACCTATTTCGCGCCCAACTATCTGGGACATCCGGATAATTACATTCCGGCCAATCCGCTCGCGACTCCCGCGCACATCGTGCCTGAATGGTATTTCTGGCCCTTCTACGCGATCCTCCGTTCCTTCACGGTGGACTTCGTTCTGCCCGCGAAGCTGTGGGGCGTGCTGGCGATGTTCTTCTCCATCCTGCTGCTCTTCTTCCTGCCGTGGATCGACAAGTCGCCGGTGCGTTCGGGATCCTACCGCCCGGTGTTCAAGCGCTTCTTCTGGCTGCTGGTGATCGACGTGATCCTGCTCGGCTATGTCGGCGGAGCGCCGATCAACGCCCGCAACGTCGCGCTCGGCCAGATCGGAGCGGCATATTATTTCCTCCACTTCCTCGTGATCCTGCCGCTCGTTTCGGCCTTCGAGACTCCGGACCCGCTTCCGAATTCGATCAGCGAAAGCGTGCTTCACGGTGAAAAGGCGGAGGCTGCGCCCGCTGGCCGGAAGGCCAGGCGCGGCTCAGTGGCGACCGCCGGTTAAGGGGGCAGCAGACACATGCGTATCATTCTCGGCTTCATCGGCGGCGTCTTTGCGGTCGTCCTGCTGATCTCGCTGTTCAGCAACCTCGCGACCTATTTTCGTGCGCCCCCGGCGGAACTCGCTCAATCGGTGTTTCATCGCGAACCCAAGGAAGTCCATTTCTCGAGCGACGGGCCCTTCGGCAAGTTCGACAAGCAGCAGCTCCAGCGCGGACTTCAGGTCTACACCGAGGTATGCTCGGCCTGCCACAGCCTGAAGCTGGTCGCGTTCCGCGATCTCAAGGGTCTCGGCTACAACGAAGCGCAGATCAAGAATTACGCGGGCTCGGGCCAGTATTGGAAGACCGAGGTTCCCTCGATCAACCCGGACACCGGGGAGCCTTCGACCCGCAAGGCATTGCCGTCGGACAACTTCCCGTCGCCTTACGCGAACGAGACCGCGGCGCGCGCTGCGAACAACAACGCACTTCCGCCGGACCTGTCGCTGATCACGAAGGCGCGTGAGGGCGGGGGCGCCTACGTCTATTCGCTCCTGACGGGCTTCCAGCCGCAGCCGGCCGAGCTTCTGAAGCGGTTCCCGGACGCGAAGACCCCGCCGAACCTCCATTACAATCCTTACTTCGCGAACCTGAATCTCGCGATGCCGCCGCCTCTTACGACGGAGGGGCAGGTCACCTATGCCGACGGCACCAAGCCGACGGTCGACCAGATGGCGAAGGATGTTGCGGCGTTCCTGGTGTGGACGGCCGAACCTAATCTCGAAAGCCGCCACGCCGCAGGAATCGCAGTATCGGTGTTTCTGCTGTTCGCGACTATCCTTGCGCGCCTCGCCTACCTGGACATTCGCCGGAACGCGAAGCGCGCGGTTCGCGCAACTGGGCCGCTCGACCCGAAGAACCAGGCGAAGACCCGCCGCGCCAAGGCGAAGCAAGGCGTCGCCGGCTAACGTGAATTCCTGCGGTCGTAACCGCAGGGTTCATTGGCCATTCAGTCGCTTAGGCGCCATTCGCGCATCGTTCCTCCGTTGTTTTGGAGAATCGACATGCGCATTCCTTCGCTTCGTCTTGCCGCTGTCGCGCTAATGAGCGGAATTTCCCTCGGCGGTTGCGCCTACGGCTATGATCCATACGGTCCTTATGGCGGCGTGTCCGTCGGTTACGGCTATGGCTCGGGCTATCCGTACGGCGGCTATGGCTACGGCTACGACCCCTATTACAGCTATGGCAGCTACGGCGGTTATTACGGCTCGCCGTTCGGCTGGTATGACAATTATTATTACCCCGGCACCGGCATCTACGTTTACGACCGCTATCGGACCCGTCACGTCTGGACCGATTCCCAGAAGCGTTACTGGAGCGATCGCCGCCAGCACTGGCAGAGCACCACAAAGACGACTGCCGCCGTCACTCCTCGCGAGAATTGGAGCGGGTTCACTCGGAATCGCGCCGCCTCGACGGTGACAACGCGGTCGACGACCCGCTCAAACGACGACAGCAGCTCGCAGACCAGCAGCCGCCGTCACGGCTGGCGGACCAAGGACGATTAAGGCCTGTCCTCCTGATCCGTCGGCCGCCGGCGGATCAGCACGATGGAAGTGAACCGCATCACCGGGACGTCGTCCTGGTTGGTGATTGTCGTCTCGGTCCGGAAAGATCCGATTTCCGGCTTCGAGCGTGATGGGGTTTTCTCGATGATCCTGCCGTTCACGCGCAGCGTATCGCCCGGATAGACCGGTTTCAGCCACCTGAGCTCATCGATTCCGGGCGAGCCGAGGCCCGCCTGTCGGTGCTCGACCACGTAACGGGAAATCACCGCCATCGCCATCGAACCCGTATGCCAGCCGCTGGCGGCAATCTGGCCGAAGTGCGTCTTCGCGGCTTCCTCGTCCGAAATGTGGAATGGCTGCGGGTCGTATTTGTGCGCGAACTCCAGGACTTCTTCGCGCGTGACATCGTACGAGCCGAAATAGGTCTCGGCGCCGACTTCCAAATCCTCGAAATAGATCATGGGCGGGACATAGCGACGAGCAGCGCTTGGCGCGAGCGTCGTTGGCGGGCTACGTTCTCGGCGTGACGACACAGGCGAACATCCGCTGGCATCCCCGCCTCATCGAGGCGGCGATGGCGATGAACGAGAACAGGCTCGACGTCGCCGAACGCCTGTTGAAGCCCCACCTCAAGGAAGACCCGTTCGATGTTTTCGCGATCCGCATGCTGGCCGAGCTGGCAGCGCGGATTGGGCGCTGGCGCGACTCCGAACATCTGTTGCGGCGCGCGGTCGAGCTTGCCCCGGGGTTCACCGCTGCGCGGGCCAACCTCGCGCTGGTGCTTGGTCGGATGGGCCGCCCGGCCGAAGCTCTCGAGCTTCTCGAACAGGTCTTTGTCGACGAGCCCGAGGAACTTGCGCACTGGAATCTCAAGGCCGCGACCCTGGGTAGGCTAGGGGATTTCGAAGAATCCATTCAGCTCTATCAGGACGTGTTGAAGCAATCGCCGCGTCAGCCCCGGGTCTGGCTGAGCTACGGCCACATGCTGAAGACCGTTGGCCGGCAGGAAGAAGGGATTGCCGCCTATCGCAAGGCCCTCGAAATGAAACCGGATTCGGGGGAGGTCTGGTGGAGCCTCGCCAACCTGAAGACGGTCAAATTCGACGATGCGGACATTGCCGCGATGGAGAAGGCTCTCCGCTCGCCGGACCTTACCGACGAGGATCGTTTTCACCTCGATTTCGCGCTCGGCAAGGCGATGCACGATGCCGGCCGTCACGAGGAGGCGTTCGCTCACTATTCGGCGGGCAACTCGCTGCGATTGAAGAAGCAGCCCTATGAATCGTCCCGGGTCACCAAAACCGTCGATCGTTGCATTGCGCTCTTCACGGCCAAGGCGTTCGCCGACCGGCCCGGCGGTTGCGAAGCTCCGGATCCGATCTTCGTCCTGGGAATGCCGCGCGCGGGATCGACCCTCGTCGAACAAATCCTCGCCAGCCACAGCCTGGTGGAAGGCACCTCGGAGTTGCCCGATATTCCATCAATCGCTCAGCGCGTGGGTGGCTATCCCAAGAAGATGCTCAATCTCAGCGCGGACGAACGGAGCGAGCTGGGCGCGGAATATCTGAAGCGCGCCGGGGTCCATCGCCGAACGGACCGGCCGTTCTTCATCGACAAGCTGCCGAACAACTGGGTGTTCGTCCCGTTCATCCAGCTGATCTTGCCTAACGCCAAGATCGTCGATGCGCGCCGTCACCCGCTCGGATGCTGCTTTTCCAACTTCCGTCAGCATTATGCCCACGGCCAGGCTTTCACCTACGACCTCGGCGATATGGGGCATTATTACTCGGACTACGTGCGGCTGATGGCTCACATCGACTCGGTGCTGCCCGGCCGCGTCCACCGAGTGATTTACGAGCGTATGGTGGACGATACCGAGGCCGAGGTGCGCGCGTTGCTCGACTATTGCAGGCTGGATTTCGAGCCGCAGGTACTGGAATTCTACAAGACCGAACGCGCGGTGCGGACGGCAAGCTCCGAACAGGTGCGCCGCCCGATCTACCGCGAAGCCACCGAAGAATGGCGCCCGTACGAGCCATACCTCCAGCCCCTCAAAGATGCTCTCGGCGATGTTATTGAAGCCTACCCCGAAGCGCCCGCGTCCTTCCTGCAACGCTGACGGACAATCGACGCGGCGCCGCTGACACTGCTGTTGACAAGTTGTAACGGCTCTGTCGCAATGCTGACCACATAGCCGAATGGGGGCATTCGCAATGACGGACCGCACGCTGCGCGCACTGACGCTCGGACTTCTCGCATCCACTGCGCTCACAACTTCAGCCTTCGCTCAGACGACCGACCAGCAGACGACGGGCCAATCGCCCGCGCCTGCGACCAACGCGACCGATGTCACGGCCAAGCCCACAACGGCGCAAAATCAGGACCAGCCTGACCAGACCGAGATCATCATCACCGCGACCAAGCGTGAGGAGAATCTGCAGAACGTTCCGATCAGCGTCCAGGCCCTCGGTACGCGGCGGCTCGATCAGCTGAACATTTCGAATTTCGAACAATATACGAAGCAGCTCCCGTCGGTCAGCTTCCAGACGGCGCAGCCCGGCGTCACGGTTGTGTACATGCGCGGCGTCGCGACCGGTGGCGACGGCAACCACTCCGGCTCGCTGCCCTCAGTTGGCTCCTACCTGGACGAGCAGCCGATCACGACGATCGGCGGAACACTCGATGTCCATATTTACGACATCGCCCGCATCGAAAGCCTCGCCGGTCCGCAGGGCACGCTCTACGGTGCGTCGAGCGAGGCCGGCACGATCCGCATCATCACCAACAAGCCGGACTTCAACGGCACCTATGGCCGCGTTGACGGCGAGGTGAACAAAGTTTCGCACGGGGCCATGGGCGGCAAGCTCGAAGGCATGATCAACGTTCCGATCACGAACAACATCGCCTTCCGCGGGGTCGCTTTCTATCAGCGCGACGCAGGGTTCATTGATAACGTCCATGGGTCCCGGGATTATTACAACTTCCCCGATGACTTTACCGGTCCGAATGCCGGCGCTCCCGATGCTCCGCCGTTCCAGGACATTCCGACCATCACGGTGACGAACACCGGGCTCGAAAAAAAGAATTTCAACGATATCGATACGTACGGTGGTCGCGCGGCACTGAAGATCGACCTCAACGACAATTGGACGGCGACGCCGACCTTCATGTACCAAAAGATGAAGGCCAACGGCATCTTCTTCTTCGATCCGAACCTCGGCGAATATAAGATCGACCGATTCCGCAAGGACGTGCGCAAGGACCGCTTCTGGCAGGCCGCGCTAACCGTTCAGGGCAAGATCGCCAATTTCGACGTGACCTATGCCGGCGCGTACATGGACCGTCCGACCTACACGCTCAGCGATTACGCCGATTACGCTGATGCCTATCAGGTGCTCTATGCCAACTATTACCCGTCCTACGGCCGCGGCCTTGCCTATTTCTATATCGAGGATGCGGCAGGCAACCGCGACATCAATCCGCAGCAGTACATCATCGGCACGGATCACTTCAAAAAGCTGAGCCAGGAAATCCGTATCGCGTCCCCGCAGGAGAACCGGTTCCGCGTGATTGCCGGCGCTTTCTACGAGCGGCAATCGAATTTCATCCACCAGGATTATCGAGTCGACGGGCTTGGACCGCAGGTTTCGGTCAACGGCCTTCCAGGAACTTTGTGGCTGACGCAGCAAAAAAGGGTCGATCGCGACTATGCTTTGTTCGGCGAGGCCGCTTTCGACATCATGCCGAACCTCACGCTGACGGCTGGCGGCCGATGGTACAAGTTCGACAACACCTTGATCGGCTTCTTCGGCTTCGGCCGAAACCCGGGGGACGGTGGCGACGGGCCGTTCTCAGCCTTCCCGCGCAACGCCGCGGGAAGTAACCGTACCGGCGTCGCCCAATGCTGGACCGCAAGCGGACAGCGCCTCTACGACCGCGACACGGACACCTATGCGACCGACCGCACTTTGCTGCCTCCCGTCGTTTCTGGCAGTCCTTGCACCAACCTTGCCGATTTCGTCGACGGCAAGCTGGTCCCGAAACGGGTGAAGGACTCGGGCTTCATTCATCGCCTCAACCTGACGTACAAGCCGATCAGGGACGTGATGTTCTACGCGACCTGGTCGCGAGGTTTCCGTCCGGGCGGAATCAACCGGCGTGGCGACATTCCGCCATACGCCGCAGACTTCCTGACGAACTATGAGCTCGGATGGAAGACGACGTTCGGTCCGATCCGCTGGAACGGCGCCATCTATCACCAGATCTGGAAAGCTTTCCAGTTCAGCTTCCTCGGAGAGAACAGCTTTACCGAGATCCACAACGGCAAGGATGCCAAGATCAACGGCGTTGAAACGGACGTGAACTACGTCCGCGGTGGCCTGACGCTCAACGCGGCGGCCGCCTACACGGATGCCAAGACGAAGGGCAACATTTGCGGCGGCGTCGACGATACGACGAGCGATTGCAGTCTCAGTTTCATCTCCGTGCCGAGCGGGAGCCGTCTGCCTGTAACTCCGAAGTTCAAGGGATCCGCGACCGCGCGGTACAGCTGGCCGGCATTCAGTAATGTGAAGGCGCACGTCCAGGGCGCCATCGCCTATCAAAGCTCGGCGCGGGCATCGTTGCGCAGCTTGACCGTGCTGTCCGGCCTCGGTCTTGATTGTACGTCGCTCGGCTTTGCGACGTGCGATCCCAATCTGTGGCTCGGCAAGATCCGTGCCTCGACAGTGGTCGATGCTTATGCGGGTCTCGACTGGCCGAAGTGGAACGCCGAGCTGTTCGTAACGAACGTCTTCGACAGTCGTGACGAGCTGTCGCGAGGCGTCACCTGCGGAAGCTGCACGCGCACGCTGGTCGTTCCGGGCCGGCCCCGCACGATCGGTCTGCGAGTGGGCGCCAAGTTCTAGGCGGCCTCGCAGCCACCTTGCTCTGGCGGCGTTGAGCGCCGCGTGACGGACGTTACGACATGGCAGCGCGTGCGCTACGGTGCGGCGATAGTTGCGCTCGCTGCGATCTGGCTCACTATGCTGGATTTCGGCGGCGGACCGCTCGACCGACAGATCTTTGAGGCATTGTACGCCGGCGGCCATCCGCTGTTGGTCGATGTCGCACGGGCCCTCACTTTTTTCGGCGAGCCGACCGTGCTCATCGGTGCAGGTTTGCTGATTGCAGCCTGGCTTTGGCGGGCCGGACATCGCCATCTTCCGTGGGTTCTGACTGCGATCGTTCTGGTCGGACGCGGCCTCAGCGAGGCTCAGAAATATTGGATCGCGCGCGTGCGGCCCGACCTCGAGCCGCATCTCGTTGTTGTGAAAACCTCATCCTTTCCGAGCGGCCACGCGACCAGCTCGATGATCTTCTATTTGACGCTGGCCCTCGTGCTGACCGAGCGCACGCCCTGGCACCGGGCCGCGGCTGCGGGTGCGATCCTTCTTTCGCTGCTCATCGGTACGAGCCGCGTGATGCTCGGAGTGCACTGGCCGAGCGACGTGATCGGGGGCTGGGCATTTGGAATGCTCTGGGTGCTTTTGACCCTGAGGCTCGCGCAAAGGCTGTTCAAGGCGTAATATCGCTGAAGAGGGAGGGACCAATGGGTAATCGTCCAATTACAATGCTCGCCGCGATCATCTTCGCGGTCATGGCACTGGTTCACGTCTACCGCCTGGTGACGCACTTCCAACTCATCGTTGGAAGCCATGTCATTCCCGAAACGGCGAGCTATGCGGCGATTGTCGTCGCCGGCGCGCTGGCGATCGGCCTGTACCGCGAAGCTAGACGTTAAAGCGGAAGAGCAGGACGTCCCCGTCCTGCACGACATAATCCTTGCCTTCGGACCGCATTTTCCCGGCGTCCTTGGCACCGATCTCGCCGCCGAACTTGATGTAGTCGTCATAGGCGATCGTCTCGGCGCGGATGAAGCCACGCTCGAAGTCCGTGTGGATCTCACCGGCGGCCTCCGGAGCCTTCGCGCCCCGGTGGGTTGTCCAGGCGCGGGCTTCCTTCGGTCCCGCCGTGAAGAAAGTGATGAGTCCGAGCAGTCGGTAGCCGGCATGGATCATCCGGTTGAGACCCGTTTCGTGCAGGCCGAGGTCTGAAAGAAAGGCCTCGCGTTCGTCCGTCGGCAGAGTTGCGATTTCGGCTTCGATGGCGGCGGAAATGACGACCGCCTGGGCGCCTTCGGCCTTCGCCCTTTCGAATACGCGCTGCGAGTGCGCGTTGCCGGAAGCAGCTTCGCTCTCATCGACGTTGCACACGTAAAGCACCGGCTTGGCGGTCAGCAGCTGCGCCCGTCGAAGGGCCTTTTGCTCCTCCGCATCCTTGGGCTTGGTCAGTCGTGCCGGCTTCGAAGCCCGCAGCAAATCCAGCGCCTGGCCCAGCACGGACGCTTCGATCTTCGCCTCCTTATCGCCTTGCTGCGCCTTTTTGACGAGGTTTGGGACGCGCCGTTCGAGGCTTTCGAGGTCGGCGAGCATCAATTCGGTCTCGACCGTCTCGGCATCGGCGATCGGGTCGACCCGGCCTTCGACATGGGTCACGTCCCCGCCTTCGAAGCACCGCAGGACGTGGACGATCGCGTCGACTTCGCGGATGTTGGCGAGGAACTGGTTGCCCAGGCCTTCGCCCTTCGACGCTCCGCGGACGAGACCGGCGATGTCGACGAACTCGATCTGCGTTTCGATCTCCTGGGCCGATTTGGCGATGGCCGCGATCTTGTCGAGGCGCTCGTCGGGAACCGCGACGCGGCCGACGTTCGGTTCGATCGTGCAGAAGGGATAGTTCGCCGCCTGGGCGGCGGCAGTCTCGGTCAAGGCATTGAAAAGGGTCGATTTGCCGACGTTCGGCAGGCCGACGATGCCGCAGCGGAAGCCCATGATTGTCCTGATTGATAGGGGAGTTCGCGCCCCTCTACGCGAAGTTGAAGCTGATGCTCAACCGCTCCCCACGACCGGTGCCGGGAAGCACTTCGTGTCGAAGCCAGCTTTCCCACATCAGGAGCAGGCCGGGACGGGGCCTGACGGTCACGAACGTGTCGGCGCGCGGCGGGGCGGCCATCATCAACGGCAGGCGCGGATCCTCGAAGCGGATCGCGCCCGACCCTGCAGGGACTTCGACGTAGAATGTGCCCGAAAGGATGCTGTGCGGGTGGATGTGTCCACTGTGTTGCCCACCGGATTTCAACAGGTTCGCCCACAGGCTGTCGAGCTTGGGCTTGCGCTCCCAGCCAAGATCGCGCGCGAAGGTAGCCGCATGGCGGGAGAGCAACTTCGCGAGATCGGCGAAAGCCGGGTCGCGTTTTGGCAAATCGTTGAGCGAGGCATAGCTGGTATAACCGGCGTAACGATGTTCGTTCGACCAGCGGCGGCCGGCCTCATCATCCTCGGAGAGCGTGCGGATCGAATGGGCGAGATCGTTCAGCGGCGCTTCGTCGCCGAGGTCGGCTTCGTAGAGCTGGGTGGCG
>DATLOY010000042.1:0-4763 GCA_035536015.1 Sphingomicrobium sp. | reverse complement strand
GGCTATTGGGTCGAGGACGCGCGGATTGTCTGGGAAGACCCGTCGAAGAAGTTCGCGGTCGGGCTTTACGGCAATAACCTGACCAAGAAGGCCTACAAAACCGATGCGCAGGAATTCTCGAGCGTCGGCAATATCCGCACCGTCTATTACGGAGCGCCGCGGACCATCACGCTTCGGCTGACCGCTCGCTACTAGGTTGTTGCGTCGATGGCGGGCCGCTTGCCGGTCCGCCATTGCCGTGCGACGGTTTCAATCATGAGCTCGCAAGCCACCGTGCCACCGCCCCGGGCGCGCCTCGTCCTGGTTCTCCTGCTCCTCGCTTACATCTTCAATTTCCTCGACAGGCAGATCCTCGGAATCCTCGGACCGGCGATCAAGGCCGACCTGCATCTTAGCGACACGCAGTTCGGTGCGGTCGGAGGCCTCGCTTTCGCCCTTCTATATTCGCTGCTTGGAGTGCCGCTGGCCTATCTCGCCGACCGGACCAGCCGAAGCGGCGTCGTCGCTGGTGCTGTCGCCGTCTGGAGCGCATTCACTGCGCTTTGCGGAACGGCCACCGGTTTCGGGCAGCTGTTCCTCTACCGGCTCGGAGTGGGCGTCGGTGAAGCTGGAGGCGTTGCCCCCTCCTATGCCCTTATCGCGGACTATTTCCCGCCGGAACGCCGCGCGCGTGCGCTCGCGATCTTCTCGCTCGGAGTTCCGATCGGCCTCGGCGGAGGCGCCTATATCGGAGCGCACCTTGCCCAATGGTTTGGCTGGCGAGCGGCGTTCCTGGTCATGGGCATCGCGGGGGTGATCCTCGCGCCCATCATCAAATATTTCGTGCGCGATCTGCCGCGTGCCGCCCCTTCCGGCGAAACAGCCTCTTTGGCCAGGGCCTTCCCGATCGTCGCGCGCAAGCCGACCTTCTGGCTGATGGCCTTCGCATCTTCGGCAAGCTCGCTTTGCGGCTATGGTCTCGCCCTCTGGGTGCCCTCGGTCATGGTAAGAAGTTACGGCCTCGACATCGTATCGGCCGGCAATTTCCTTGCATCGCTCCTGCTGGTCGGCGGAACCGCGGGCGTCTTCGCGGGGGGCTGGTTCGCCGACCGTCTCGGGCAATCGGATCGCGGCTGGTATGCCAGGCTTCCGGCGATTGCCTGGCTGATCACCGCGCCGACCTTCGCGCTCGGTCTCATGGCGCCCAGTCTGTGGATCGCGTGGCCGCTGCTGCTCATTCCCAACGCCCTGAACATCCTGTGGCTTGGTCCCGTGGTGACGGCGGTCCAGCACCTCGTCCCGCGGCCGATGCGTTCGACGGCTTCGGGGAGTTTCCTCTTCATCAACAACCTGGTCGGGCTTGGCGTCGGGCCGCTGCTGATGGGCCATATCTCCGATGTCCTGAAGAAGACTTACGGCACCGAATCGCTGCGCTACGCGGCGGTGGGTTGCACGGTCTTCTATCTCCTTGCTGCGATGCTCATGTTCTTCGCCGTCAAGCGCCTGCGCTCGGACTGGGTGGACGAGCACGCTTGACTTTCAACGCTCCATCCGCTTGAGCGCACGGCGTCCGGCGGGCTCTTTGGCTCGCCTTATTCATTTGGGCTTTTGCGCAGCCGCCCGAAGCGTTGCGTGGCCGGGGTTACCTCACACGGACCCCTGACGAACGAAAGGAATGAACCATGCGCCATCGCGTTGGCGGACGTAAGCTTCAGCGCACTTCGAGCCACCGTGCGGCCCTGTTCCGCAACATGGCGGCCGCGCTCATCAAGCACGAGCAGATCACCACCACCACTGCCAAGGCGAAGGAGCTTCGCCCCTATGTCGAAAAGCTGGTCACGCTGGCCAAGCGCGGCGGGCTTTCGAACCGCCGTCTCGCACAGTCGCGGCTGATGGACGATGCGCAGCTCAACAAGCTCTTCGACGTGATCGGCCCGCGCTACGCGGACCGCAACGGGGGCTACACCCGAGTGATCAAGGCCGGCATCCGCGCGTCGGATGCGGCGCCGATCGCGATTATCGAATTCGTCGACCGTGACGTCTCCGCCAAGGGCCAGGATTCGGGCCCGGTGATGGTCGAGGAAGAGTTCGAAGCCGCCTGATTAAGAGGCTCGGATCTCCACTCTAAGCCTTTGAACCCCAAGGGCTTTCGTTAATCATTCTGAACGCGCGCAAACGCACAGTTCAGTCATGGTGCAGCGCTGCCGCTGTAACTGCCTCGAATATGGTTGCCGTGCGTTGTGTCGGCGGCCTCGGAGTTTTGAGGAGAGAGTGGCAATGACGAAGGCACTGAAATTCATTTTGGCGGGCGGTGTGGCCGCTGCGGCGCTCGTCGCTGCGGCGCCTGCTTCGGCCCAATATTATCCAGGCTACGGCTATCCGGGTTACGGCTACGGCGGCGGCAACGTCATCGGGCAGGTGCTCAACAGCGTGCTGGGTGGCGGCTACGGCGGCTACGGCTACAATGGCTACGGAGCCTATGGCGCCAACAGCGGCGCGGCCGTCGGCCAATGCACGAATGCGGTGCAGGCACGTCTCGCCCGCGATTATAGCTACGGCGGGTACAGCCCATACGGCGGCTATGGCGCTTACGGTTACGGCAATGGCGGAGCGCGTGTGCTCGGAGTCAGCCGGGTCGAGCCGCGCTCGAACGGCGGACTGACGGTGCGCGGCGTCGCTTCGAGCGGGCGCTACGGCGCCGATCTCAACTGGAAGTGCAAGGTCGATTATCGCGGGTTCATCAGCGACATCGACATCGATCGCAATTCCAGTGCCTACGGTTACAGCAACGGCTACGGCTACGACCCGTACAATCCCTACGCTCAGTACGGTTACCGCCGCTACTAAGCGTTGACGAACAGGCAGGGCGCGGGCGCTTCGGTGCCCGCGCCTTTTTTATGCGCGATTGACTTTTCACCTGCCACGACAGATAATTCTGTTATGACAGAAATAAACGACAACGTGGCTCCGTTGCCCGCGGCCGTGACGCGCTTCGTTCTTCATTGGGGCGACCTCGGAAGCCAATGGGGAGTCAATCGTTCGGTCGCCCAGATCCACGCGCTGCTGTACCTGTCCGAACGCCCGCTCACTGCGGAAGCGATCGCGGATCAATTGGGTCTTGCCCGCTCGAATGTCTCGAACTCGATCAAGGAATTGCTCCTCTGGGGCCTGATCCACCGAGTGCCCGTACTCGGCGACCGTCGCGATCATTTCGCCGCCGAGACCGACATTTGGGAGATCGTGACAAGGATCGCGAAAGGCCGAAAGGCCCGTGAGATCGATCCCGCCGAGGCTGCCCTTCGTGCCTGCACCGGAGAGGCTGACCGAGATCCGGAAATTTCGGCGGTCGCGAGGCAGCGTCTCAAGGCCATGCTCGATTTCGTCACGATCATGTCCCGGTGGCACGACGAAATGCTCCAGGTTCCGAAGCCGGCTCTGATGACGCTCATCAAGATGGGCGCGAAGGTCACGCGCTTCTTGGGGCGAAGGAAGGCGGCCTGAGGGGGCAATCGAGGGGGCATCGAGATGACCGCAACCCTGCTTCAATTATCGCCGCAAAGCTCACCCACCGATGCCGATCTTCACGATCTTCGTTTCCGGGCGCTGCTGGGGGGCGTGGCGTGGGACGCGCTTCCCAGGGAAGTACGGCGGCGCTTTTCGAAGCGGCTGAGCGGCACTGATGTCGCGCTCTACCGCGGGCTCGTCGTCGAGATGCGGGTTTCGCGTCTGGGCTCCCTGCTCGCGCAATTTTGCCGGTTGTTCGGAGCCCCGCTGCCGCTCAATCCCAGACCAGGGCATGGCGCGATCGTCAGCGTCAGCGAGGACAGCCGGAGCGGCGGTCAATGCTGGACTAGGATGTACGCGCGGCCCGGCCGGTTTCCTCAGGTCATTCACAGTGCGAAGCGCTTCGCCGGGTCGACGGGCCTCGAAGAATATCTCGGCCACGGGCTTGGCATGGCCCTTCGTGCGGAAGCCCTGAGTGACGGCATCGCATTCGTCAGCGACCATTATTTCCTGCAGCTCGGACGGCGCCGAATCCGCTTGCCGAGGATCCTTGCTCCCGGAACGACCCGGGTAACCCACCGCCAGATTGCCGGATCGAGCTTTCTCTTCGGTCTCGAGCTGATCCATCCGCTTGCGGGTGTCCTGATCCATCAACAGATCCTGTTCGATGATGTCGACTGAGCGTCCGCTGCGGGTCCTCATCGTGGGCGCCAGCGGCGTATTCGGCTCGCGCCTGGCCAGGCTCGCTTCCCGCGAGCGTGGCGTCCGGCTGACGCTCGGCGGCCGCCGCCTTGAGCCCCTCGAGGCGCTCGCGGCCGAGCTCGGAAATTGCGCCGTGCAGATCATCGATCGGGACCAGGTCGAGCGCGGGCAGATCGAGGAATTTGATTTCGTCATCGATTGCGCAGGACCGTTCCAGGAATCCCACACTGGCCTCATCGAACAGTGCATCGCCGCTAGGGTCGGATACGCCGATCTCGCCGACGGCCGTGAGTTCGTCTGCTCGATCGACCGCTTCGACATTGCCGCAAAGCGCGCTGGAATCGGTGTCATTTCGGGCGTCAGCTCTATCCCGGCCCTGTCGCACGCCGTACTCGATTCGATGACGGCGGGTTGGCGTCGCGTCGATGAAATCCGCATCGGGATTTTCCCCGGCAATCGTGCGCCACGGGGTCGGTCGGTCGTCGAAGGCATATTGTCTTATGTCGGCAAGCCCGTCCGGGTCTTCATGGATCGCGAGTGGCGGACTCTTCCGGGCTGGTCGCTGAGGGATCGCGCGG